>JBEBRE010000004.1:0-66916 GCA_040394995.1 Sphingobacterium wenxiniae | reverse complement strand
CCTATTTTAATCAAGCATCTCAAAAGTGCCTTTAGTCTAACGCATTTACAGGCCTCTTTGGTAGATTCATCGGTATTTGTGGCTTATCTTTTAGTAGCTATACCCGCAGGATTGATTGTGAAAAAATACGGCTACAAAACAGGCATCATTGTCGGGTTAATGCTCTTCGCCCTTGGTTGTTTTTTATTCATTCCGGCCGCAAATACGATTAGCTATCCTTTTTTTCTGTTTGCTTTATTTGTATTGTCCTGCGGACTCACCATTTTGGAAACCGCGGCAAATCCCTATATTACAGTATTGGGCCATCCGGAAAAAGCAACCCAACGGCTGAATTTTGCCCAATCTTTTAATGGATTGGCCGCTTTTTTGGCCCCTATCGTAGGCGGTTATGTTATTTTGGCCGAAGAGCCTAAATCTGCCGAAGAGATTGCAGGCTTGACCGAACAGGCGCGCCAAGCTTATATACTGGCTGAAACTTCTTTGGTGAAGGGCCCTTATATGATGCTGGGCGTGCTGATACTGTTGGTGGCCGTGCTTTTTATTTTCACCAAATTGCCGGATATTAAAGACAAAGAAGAAGAAGCGTCATCAAAAGGCTTTTTAAAGGCGTTCCGGCATAAAAATGTGAGTTGGGCTGTTGTTGCCCAGTTCTTTTATGTGGGCGCGCAAGTGTATGTGCTAAGCTTTCTGTTGGTTTTTGCCGAAGATGCCTTGCAAATGAAGGGACAGGATGCCAAATATTATGCCGGTGCGGCAGGGTTGGCCTTTATGGTAGGCAGATTTGTGGGGTCGTTTTTCATGAAGTTCGTTAAACCGTATAAGTTGCTGGCTTTGTACAGCGTGATTGCGGCGGTGCTGTGCCTATTGGTTGTTTACGGCCAAGGTATATGGACCCTATATGCGTTGGTGGGAATCGCTTTTTTTATGTCCATCATGTTTCCGACGATTTTTGCGATGGGCGTAGAAGGTACGGGATCAGATACGAAATCGGCCTCCAGCCTGATTGTAATGTCCATCGTTGGCGGGGCGATTATTCCTCCTTTGGCCAGCAAGGTGACGGATTTGACCGGAAATGTGCATTTTTCGTATGTTGTGCCGTTGATATGTTTTGTAGTGGTTTTGCTGTTTGCCATAAATAACAAAACGATTAGGAAGCTCGACGTATAAATATATTTTGAGCAATTGATCTCATGATTAAAAGTGAGTGTCTGAAAAGATTGCAAAACCGTTTAATTTGTCATCCTGAACGCAGTGAAGTATCTAAATATTTGTAAATCTGAATGATTTTAGATTCCTCCTAACGTCGGAATGACAAAAACAAGGTGTTGCAAAGCTGTACGCGCAATTTGTTCATGTCGACGATGGGAGACATCTATATTTGACTTTATGTCCGTAGATTATCTTCAATGAGTCCAATTGGCGGAACGACAAAAAGAGGGTGATGTCATACTTTTTACACCCTTAATGTTTGTAAATTTGCTATAAATAAAAAGCGATTAAGACGCTTGATGTATAAAATTAAAAGAACCCCATCAGGGTACAATGTTTGTATGAAAAGATATGCCTTAGCGTTGGATTTGGTAGACAATCCGACATTGATAGCCGAATACGAAGCCTACCACCGTGCCGTGTGGCCGGAGATACAGGCATCTATACGGGAAGCAGGAATTGTGGCGATGGAAATATACCGGTTTGCAAACCGCTTGTTCATGCTGATGGAAGTGAGTGACGATTTTTCGTTTGAGAAAAAGGCCAGCATGGATGCTTCCAATCCCAAAGTACAGGAATGGGAACAGCTGATGTGGAAATATCAGCAGGCCATTCCGGGCGCTAAACCCGGCGAGAAGTGGGTATTGATGGATAAAATTTTTGAATGGTAAGCTTAATATGAGAAGAGAGCGATTGTCCTATTTGCAAATCCACCCGAAAGATAATGTTTTGGTGGCTTTGCGTGATTTGCCCCGAGGATTTGTGGTCGATTTTGGGGGAAGACAGTTCACCTTGCAGGAAGCTGTGGCGGCAAAACATAAATTTACCATTTGGCCTTTGGAGAAGGATGCAGACGTGCTGATGTACGGTGTTTTGGTTGGTAAAATGAATAATGGCGTGGACGAAGGAATGCTGATTACCACTGAAAACCTACGGCACGCTTCGGAAGACTTTAAGCTGGGCAACCGGAAATTGGATTGGGTAAAACCCGATGTTTCCACTTTTGTAGGACGTACGTTTAACGGCTTTCACCGAAACAATGGTACGGTAGGCACGGCCAATCATTGGTTGGTCATTCCCTTAGTGTTCTGTGAGAACCGAAATGTTTTGACTTTGAAAAATGCGTTGGAAGAAAAACTTGGGTATCAAGTAGCATCGAAGGATTATTCGGACGAAGTAGACGAGTTGATTGCTCGCTATCAATCCGGCGCTTCGGTTGACGAGTTGCTGTCTGTAGACCTGTCGGTGGCCAAAGCGAATAAACAGCGCCATCGTCTTTTTCCGAATATTGATGGCGTGAAGTTTTTGAACCACGATATGGGTTGTGGCGGTACGCGCATGGATTCCGATGCATTGTGTGGCTTGTTGGCCGGATATATTACCCATCCCAATGTGGCGGGTGCCACGGTGTTGAGTTTGGGTTGTCAACATGCCCAAGCTTCTATTCTACGGGCAGAAATCGCCCGCCGGGATCCGAATTTTGACAAACCGTTGTACATTTTTGAACAGCAGTTTGAAGGAACAGAGCAAGAACTGATGCAAAAAGCCATCAAAGCCACTTTTGCGGGGTTGACAATTGTGAACCAGCAAACTCGCCAACCAGCTACTCTGGATAAGCTGTGCATCGGTCTGGAATGTGGCGGATCGGATGGATTTTCGGGTATCTCTGCCAATCCGGCCTTAGGGTATTTATCGGATATGCTGGTGACCTTGGATGGTTCGGTTATTTTAGCGGAATTCCCCGAACTATGTGGCGTAGAGCAGGAGCTGAGCGATCGGTGCATAAACGAGGCTACGGCTGAAAAATTCATGCACCTGATGAAAACCTATAATGCCAAGGCCGAAGCAGATGGTTCCGGTTTTTACATGAATCCTTCGCCCGGCAATATCCGCGATGGTTTGATTACAGATGCGATTAAATCTGCTGGTGCTGCAAAAAAGGGAGGCACCTCACCTGTGATGGCAGTAATTGATTATCCAGAATTGGCAAATGGCCCGGGATTGAACTTGCTCTGCACACCGGGCAATGATGTGGAAAGTACCACGGCAGAAGTCGCTGCAGGAGCAAATATTGTCTTGTTTACTACCGGTTTGGGGACACCTACAGGAAATCCAATTACACCGGTTATCAAGCTATCGACAAACACCAAGACCTTTGAAAAAATGCCCGATATCATTGATATCAATTGTGGCACCATCATCGATGGCGAAGAGACAATAGAAGAAGCTGCCCATCGGATTTTGGAATATGTCATTCAAGTGGCCAGTGGCGAAGAAATTCCGAAAGCTGTTCGGCTGGGACAGGATGACTTTATTCCGTGGCGTAGGGGGGTGTCTTTGTAATTTGGAAATGTGAGAATTTGGAAATTTGAGAATGTGAAAATTCAAGAATTTGAACAAGTCGCTTTTTTAGGAGATGGTCAATTGACAAATGATTCGTTTTTAATGACGAATGTTGGCTTGACTCATATCGCGTTTTTTTGTCATTCCGACGGTAGGAGGAATCTAAAAAAGATGATTTACAGATTCTTCCTTATCAACTGGCCGTAGTGTCTCAGTAGACACTTCAAGGAACGGTTGGAAAAGGTTGTAGCGGGATACTACAACCAGTTTGATGACAAATAAGGATTGAAGAAAATAGAATATTAGCACAAGCCTGATAAGCTCCCTCTCCTTTGGAGAGGGCAAGGGGAGAGGATAAAATCATATGAAAAAAATACTATCATTAATTGCTTTTGTATGCCTTTTGCAGGCAAGCGGTTTAGCGCAGGGTTATCAGCCCAGTGCAGAGAATTTGGAAAACAGGGCCTGGTTTGAACAGGCTCGTTTTGGTGTGTTTATTCATTGGGGCGTTTATAGCGTGATGGGAGATGGAGAATGGGTAATGAACAACCAAAATATGAGCTTATCCGAATATGGCTTGTTGCCCAAATTTTTTAATCCCATTGATTTTAACGCAAAGGAATGGGCTCGATTGTTTAAAGCTTCGGGAGCGAAATACGTTACCTTTACTTCGAGGCACCACGATGGTTTTTCCATGTGGGATTCCAAGGTTTCAGATTATAACATTGTCAAGGCAACACCTTTTAAGCGGGATATTGTAAAAGAACTGGTGGAAGCCTGTCGTGCTGAAGGACTCAAGGTGATGTTCTATTATTCCTTGCTGGATTGGAAGCGGGATGACTATTTACCTTTTGGCAGAACAGGTAAAGGCATAGCCGGTCGTGATGAAAGCAAGGGCGACTGGAACAGCTATATACAGTTTATGAAAGCACAGTTGATAGAGTTGTTGACCAATTACGGCCGTATAGACGGTATATGGTTTGATGGACATTGGGACAAGAAAGATGAAAATTGGCATTACGACGAGATTTACGGACTTATCCATCGTTTGCAACCACATTGCTTGGTCGGAAACAACCACCATATAGCACCCATTCCGGGAGAAGATTTTCAAATGTTTGAACGTGATCTTCCCGGACAAAATACAACAGGTTTTGGTACATCTGCCGAAGATGTAGGCCAGTTGCCTAAGGAGGTCTGTGGCACGATTGCCGGCTCATGGGGATTTGATATTAAAGACCGCAAGCAGAAATCTTTCAAAGAAGTGTTGTTGTATTTAGTGAAGGCAGCCGGACATGGTTCTAACTTGTTGTTGAATGTAGGCCCGATGCCGAATGGCGAGATTCAGGATTATCAGCAAGAGCGCTTGCGCCAATTGGGAGAGTGGTTGAAAATTTACGGAGAATCCATCTACGGAACGGAAGGTGGATTTGTGGAACCGACTGATGATTATGCCTTCACCAAAAAAGGAAACACCGTGTATCTGCATGTGCTGAACGGGGCAAAGAGGCGATTGGAGATTCCGAATATAACGTTTAAGATAGCCAACATAACCACTTTTAACGGACAGTCAAAAATAACCTATCGCCAAATAGAAGGAGATACGCTTGTCGTAGAGATTCCGGAAAATATAGGTGATGAAAATGATTTAGTGTTAAAATTAGGGCTAAAATAAGATGTCAAAGTTAGCAAATAAAATAGCGATTGTCACCGGGGGGGGGAGTGGCATAGGACGTGCCATCTCTGAATTGTTCGCCGCCGAAGGAGCGTTTGTCCATATTTTGGATTTGAACGCCGAGGGCGCGCAACCTGTGGCAGATGCCATTGAGGCAAAGGGTGGCCGATCGAAGGTGCACGCCTGTAATGTCGCCAATCAATCGGATGTGTTGGCCATCGTGCAAAACATAGGCAAAGTGGATATTTTGGTCAATAATGCTGGCATCGCACATGTCGGTCATTTAGAAAAATGTACAGAGGCAGATTTTGACCGCGTATTTCAGGTCAATGTGAAGGGTGCATACAATGCTTTGTATGCCGTTGTGCCGGTCATGAAAGCGAATGGGGGTGGGGCGATTTTAAACTTAGCCTCCATAGCGGCCGTAGTGGGTATCTCCGATCGTTTTGCCTATTCCATGAGCAAAGGTGCTGTTTATGCGATGAGTATGTCCATTGCTCGTGATTATATGGCCGACAATATCCGATCCAACAGTATTTCACCGGCACGTGTGCATACACCTTTTGTGGATGGATTTATTGCAAAAAACTATCCCGGTCAAGAGGCAGAAATGTTTGAAAAACTATCTAAATCACAGCCGATTGGCCGCATGGCAAAACCCGAGGAAATCGCTAAATTAGCGTTGTTCTTGTGTTCGGACGATGCAGGTTTTATTACGGGGAATGACTATCCGATTGACGGTGGATTTATTAAATTGAATAATTAAGAGCAAAGAACAAAGAACAAAGAACAAAGAATAAAGAACCAAGAATAAAGAATAAAGAACAAAGACAGCTATAGCTTTAAACTTTAAACAAAAAGAACGTTAAACAAATAAAGCCCCCTTTGGGGGTTTGGGGGATAAAAAATGAAATTAATACGTTTTGGCGAACAAGGAAAAGAAAAGATTGGCGTGCAGGTCGATGGTGTAAACTACGATGCTTCGGCTTTTGGTGGCGATTATAACGAGCAGTTTTTTGCGGAAAATGGCTTAGCACGCTTGGAAGAATTTGTGAAGGCAAACCAAGGCAAGCTTATTCCGGTACCAGAAGGGACGCGATTGGGCGTTCCATTTGCGCGCCCATCCAAAATTGTATGCATTGGTCTCAACTATAAAGACCATGCCGCGGAAACTGGTGCTGCGATTCCAGCAGAGCCCATTGTTTTTATGAAATCCACGACCTCACTGGTAGGTCCCAATGACCGAATTGTCATCCCTAAAAATTCCAAGAAAACAGATTGGGAAGTAGAATTTGGTATTGTCATTGGCAAAAAAGCTACTTATGTGAAGGAACACGAAGCGTTCGATTATGTTGCTGGCTATGTGCTACACAACGATGTGTCGGAACGGGAGTTCCAGATCGAGCGTGGTGGCACCTGGGATAAAGGAAAGGGATGCGATACCTTTGCACCTATGGGACCAGTGATGACGACTGTGGATGAAATTCCGGACATCAATAATGTGCGCCTGTGGTTGAAAGTGAACGGCGAGACCTATCAAGATGGTAATACCAGCAACTTGATTTTCAGTGTGCCGTTTGTGGTTTCCTATGTGTCGCAGTTTATGACGCTATTGCCGGGAGACGTGATATCTACTGGAACACCAGCCGGGGTGGGCTTGGGCTTCAATCCACCGATCTATCTCCAACCCGGCGACGTTGTAGAGCTCGGTGCAGATTACCTAGGTGAATCCCGGCAAGAAGTCGTGGCATGGGAGAATAAAGAATAAGGAACAAAGAACAAAGAACAAAGAACAAAGAAGAAAGAGAAAAGAATAAAGAATAAAGACTAAGCCGCTCCCTCTCCTTCGGGGAGGGTTGGGGAGGGGAATCTCAATACTCATTATGCGAATAGACGCCCATCAACATTTTTGGCTATATGATCCCGTTCGGGATGCGTGGATCGATGAGGACATGCTTGCTATTCGTCGCCATTTTATGCCAACAGACTTAGCACCTCTTTTGAAAGCGAATGATATAGACGGCGTTGTGGCGGTGCAGGCCGATCAGTCCCATCAAGAAACGCAGTTTCTGTTGGATCTCTCGACCATGTATGCCATGATAAAGGGGATTGTAGGGTGGGTAGATCTGCAATCCGATGAAATCGAAAAGTACCTGGAACACTTTAACCAATATCCGGCGATCAAGGGATTTCGCCATATTGTTGAAGCGGAGCCTGATCCTGATTTTTTGGTGCGACCCGCTTTTTTGAACGGCATCAAACAATTAACAAAATATGATTACACGTATGATTTGTTGATTCGGCCCCGGCATTACGCCAGCACATTGGCCTGTGTGGAAGCGAATCCACATCAAAAATTTGTGCTCGATCACATGGCCAAACCCGATATTAAGACAGGCGCTTTTGAGGAATGGGCAAGCTTTATGGAGAAATTAGCTTCTTTCCCGAATGTATGGTGTAAGCTATCAGGGCTGGCAACAGAAGCCGATTGGAAAAACTGGAAGTTGGCTGATTTCGCGCGCTATGTATCGCATGCTGTTGCTTGTTTTGGTAAAGATAGAATGATGTTTGGTTCCGATTGGCCGGTATGTTTGTTAGCGGCCAGTTATGAGGAGAGTATCCGCATCGTGGAACATCAAGTATCGGATTTTTCGCGCGAGGAGCAAGAAGCCTTGTGGGGCGGTAATGCCGTTAGGTTTTATAATATTTAGATATACGTATTGCGTGGAAGAAACAAGGAGAAAAGAATAAAGAGCAAAGACAAAAGAATAAGCCACTCTCTCTCCTTCGGGGAGGGTTGGGGAGAAGAAGAAAATTCTCTCCTTCGGGGGATTTAGGGGGATATCAATTACTAAAAAATGGATTTAAACTTAAAAAATAAAGTGGTCATTGTAACCGGTGGTGCCAAAGGTATTGGAAAGGCAGTGGTATTGGCATTGGCTAAAGAGGGTGCTGTGCCCGTTATAGTGGGCCGAAAGCAAGCCGATAATGATATAGTCAAGGCGGAAGTAGAGGCGTTAGGCGGAAAAGCAGGCACCGTGGAAGCCGAGCTATCCAATCCCGAAGATTGCAAACAAGCCGTTCAACTCATATTGAAGATGTTTGGCCGTATTGATGGATTGGTGAACAATGCCGGGCATAACGACGGCGTGGGATTGGCCTCGGGCAATTATGAGGATTTTGTGCTTTCGTTGCATAAAAATCTAGTGCATTATTATCTCATGGCACATTATTCATTAGAGGCACTGAAAGAAGCAAAAGGAAGCATTGTCAATATCAGCTCGAAATCGGCGGAAACAGGGCAAGGAAACACGTCGGCGTATGCCGCTTCGAATGGTGGCCGAAATGCATTAACACGTGAGTGGGCTGTTGAACTCTTGCCTTTTGGCATCCGCGTAAATGCGGTTGTGGTAGCAGAATGCGCCACGCCTCAGTATGACTCTTGGATTCAGACCTTGGATAACCCCCAAGAAACGTTAAAAAAGATTACTGACCGTATCCCATTGGAGCACCGCATGACCACGGCGGAAGAAATTGCCAATACCACGGTATTTTTGCTGTCCGATAAATCCAGCCACACCACCGGGCAATTGATTCACGTGGATGGAGGATATGTACATTTAGACCGTGCACTGATTCAGGAATAGGGGAAGATTAAATCCCCAATTCCACTTGGATGGTACCCCCCCAGGAATTGCCACTTAGGTCATTTCCGAAATCCCCGTCTTTCACCATGTAGTTCCCGTTAATTTGAAACTTCAAACGGTGTGCCTTCAAGTATTTTGTTAATCCTAGCTCGATGATATCGAGCTGATTTTCAAATCCCCTGATCTGTTGGTGTGGGTTGATGTAGGTGTATCGCCCCGCTACCTCATAACCTTTATTTAGCAGATAGGAAGCCTGTTGATTAACCCCCCAGCCCTTGAAAGCATAGGTTTCCTCAGGTGTAGAACCGTCTGTTTGGTTAAACTGATCGTCTACGGTGTTTAGCGGATTGTCTACATCCCTTCGCATGTATTCCGCTTGATAGGCAAATCCTTGGTATTTGAATATTGCATCGGCAAACGAAGTTTTGAGGGTGAACGGATCGGTCACAAATCGGCCGGTTTGCCCACCTTCACGTGTGGTGCGGTCGTTGTAACTGTAACCAAGTCCAACGGAGAGTTTGGGTTTTTCTTCCCGTTCCAAATCACCCTCGGAATAATCTCCATCATTGGTGAAATCGCCGAAGGGCAGAAATTCTACACGGCCTGTGTAGGCAAAACCATCGTCTGTACTGTTCACAGCCCGGCCTTCTCCCGTGGAAATGGCGGCTTTGGCATGGATAGGCATCTTTCCCAGTTTTTTGCTCAGGTTGAATGTCAACCCAAAATCGCGGTCGATATTGAAATTGGCGTTGACCAATGAACGTTCTGCAAATTGCTGGGAGCCTGAAGAAGTGACGCGTTGGCGATTTCCAGGGAGTTTATTTTGTCCGAATGAAAGGTAAAAATCATCTGTAAAATTATAGAAGACAACGGCATCACGAACAATATTGGGAACGCCGGATTCGTCATAATCCTGATCACCACGTGTAAATGCCAATTGCACGGAATAGGATATCTTGGGGGTATATATATAACCGTCCATGCGCATGCGCAAGCGACGTATCCGCGCTTCGAAGGAATTGTTGCTTTCACCGTCCAATATATTGTTGAATTTCAGTCTGTTCTGCATTCTAAACCTGAAATTGGTATAGAACAGCGAATCTTTACTGGTAAATTGGATACCTTTGAAATTTAGTATGGTAGCTCTATCATCCCTTTCTTGGGCATTTGCGATGTTTGCTATGTATATAAAACTCAAGATACCTGTTAACAGAGTTAGCCTAATGTTCATGCTCGTTACTTTTCAATTGTTCGCAAATATAATATTTAATTTATGTGTTCCTGCGCTTACTTATTTCATTTTCACAGGATAAATATAAATGTCAAATTAGGAAAGATTTAGGAGAACAGTGGCAGGAGAAACGCATCGTTAATATTTTGCCTAAGGCCTAGAATACCGGAAACACTTTCAACGCCCTATTTTGTCCCTTCACGAAGCAATTGGGCTATTTCCCCTCATGGGAATACGAATCGGGGCAGGAGGAAAGGATTGGTCGTGATGTCGGGTTTTTCGCCTGGCACGAGAGAGGGTGTCTCCTGCATTTGCTTGGAATAAACATAGGAGACAGCTCCTACAAAAACATGGTAAAGTTTTATTGTCTCATGGACACGAACCGGCCAAAGAGGAGTGCTTCCCTGAACGAGTGGGGGAACAAGGAGATCTTCAGTACGCTTACGATTTCTTTCTGGCCTTGGCCTTTACAATGTGTTGCTGTCCATTAAAAAATACGTTCACTTGTTTTGCAGAGGTGGAATAAAGCGACAGAGACGTGATTTTGCCTGCTTTCCATTTCATGTCGATGGTGATATCGCCTCTTGCCCGGATACCGCGAACCTCGCCCTGTGCACTCCAGTCCTGCGGTAGTGCAGGTAATAGTTCGATGTATTCACTGTTGTTTTGCACAAGCATTTCGGCAAGTGCGGCCGACCCACCAAAATTGCCGTCAATCTGGAAAGGCGGGCCTGCGGTCAACAAGTTGGGATATGAACCGCCTCCAGCACCATAATTGATATGCGTATCGGTTCTGGGAGTCATGAGTTGCTTGAACAGTTTATATGCTCTTTCACTGTCTTTTAGCTTTGCCCAAAAAATCATTTTATAAGCGATAGCCCAGCTGGGACCATCATCACCTCGGACTTCTAATGTTTTTTTTGCAGCTTCTGCCAAGTCGGGTGTAGCAGCTACCGATATCTGATCGGCAGGATAGAGACCGTATAGGTGGGAAATATGGCGATGTTGCGGATCTACTTCTCCATACTCTTCCAGCCATTCCATGATTCTGCCGTCAGATGCTATTTGTGCGACAGGGGGCAGCAGGGATAACCGTGTTTTCAACGTGTCACAAAACGGATCGTTCAACTTTAAGATCTCGTTCGCTTCGATCACGTTGTTGAAAAGTTCGTTGGTAATCTGATTGTCGATAGTAGGCCCCATGCAGACATTGGCGTGTTGGCCATTGGGTAATAGAAAAGCATTCTCGGGCGAAACAGAAGGACTGGTAACCAGCCAGTTTTTGGTGGGATGTAAAAGAAGTGAAGCGTTGTAAAACTGTGCAGCTCCTTTTAGGATAGGGTAAATGTGGCGTAAATAATCTTTGTCTTGCGTATAGGCATAGTGTGTCCAAAGATTGTTGCATAGCCATCCCGATCCAGCATTGGCTATTCCCCAAGAAGCGGCTTCGCCCGGTTCGGTGAAGCCCCAAATGTTGGTGATGACATGTGCCACCCAGCCCGGTGCGTTGTAATAGGCTTTGGCTGTCTTTTTTCCATTTTCGACTAACCCGCTCACCAAATCTGCCAAAGGAAGTTCCAGATCGCTGAGATTTGCCGGCCCTAAGTGCCAATGATTCATTTGTACATTCACATCGAGGTGATAATCGCCATTCCATGGTGTACGGATCTGATTGGCCCAAAGTCCTTGCAGGTTTGGGGGCAACAGGCCTATGCGGGTACTGCTGATGCTAAGGTAGCGGCCGTATTGAAAGAACAAGGCACTCAGGGAAGGATCTTGTTCTGGAGAGGTTTGGTAGTTGACCAAACGTTGGTTGGTAGGCACCTGTTCTTGATGAAACGTACCAATATTTAACGACAGTCTATCGAAGTAAGAGCGGTAATTTTGTGTATGCTTGCGATATTCTACGTCCCACGTACTTGCTTGTGCTTGATTTAATTCCTGCAAGCTGCTTTTTAAAAAATTATTGTTTTTATAATCTGTTCCTGTTGTTAGGTATAATATAACCTCGTTTGCTCCGGTAATGATGATTTTATCTTTTTCAAAAGTGATTTTCCCACCTTTATTTTTTACAGCCAATCGAGTGATAAACTTCATACCCTTTCCGTCTGTACCATTATCCAGTTGTCCTGACATCATCAGCTGATTGTCTTCAACACTATACTGTGCCCTTTCTTCTCGGTGAAGGGAAGCGGTTAGTGATATTTTACCCGAGGCATTCGCTCTAATGCGTATGAAACCGGCATCATGATGAAAACTTGTAAAATATTCGCGCGTATAAGTGGTCTTTCCGACTTGGAAAGTAGTTGTGGCCTTGGCAGACTGAATATCGAGTTCCCTACGGTAATTGACCGGTTTTTCATTTGTTTCTAATTGGTAGTCGATGTTTAAGGATCCCATCGTCTGAAAACATCCCCATTGTGCACCACCCGACCCTGGACCTTTACAGATAAAATGTTGGTTGATCAATTGTTGTGCAACCTCGTTTTTCCCCTGTAAAAGCAATTGCCTTATTTCGGGAAGATAGGCACTGGCCTCGTAGTTATTGGCATCCTGTGGTGAGCCCGACCAGAGGGTAATATCGTTCAGCGTAATGTTCTCCTTTTCAATACCGCCATTGGGCATCATGCCGATCTTGCCGTTTCCTAAAGGAAGGTATTCCTCCCATTGCGATGCCGGTTGGGTGTACCAAAGCCGTAAATTCGGATCTTCCGTTTTGCTCCATGCCGGGGACGAAGTAAAAGTCGTCAAAATAAAGATGATACTGTATAAAAAAATCAATCTCATGTTGCGGTTGTTGTTTTGTTCAATATTTTGTTTTCTATATATCCTTCATCTTCCAATGGAACGACATATACGCCAGACAACGAATTATTATCGTCGCTAATACGCGACGTGGTAATAAAAAGTTCGTTTAAGAGAGGTCCCCCAAACGTACAGGACGTGGGATTGACGGCCGGAACGGAAATAGCACCTGTTATCTTACCACTCGATAAATCAAAGATAAGAATTTGTTGTCCTCCCCAATTGGCGATATAAAGCTTATTGCTTTTGGAGATGGTCATGCCGTCCAATGTGGTGCCATCGGAAATAGAGAATACTTCCTCGACGAATTGTAACGTATTGTTTTCGTACAGGAATTTTCGGACATTGTTGCATTTTGAATCTATATAGTATAGATAGGGTGCTTGAAAAGCTATCCCGTTTGAAACAGTAACGCCTTCGAGGAGCGTGCGGCTATTTGCTCCCGTTATTTGGTATAGGCTGGCATCGGGAAGATGGGTAGCCTTGGGCCCGTTGTTTATATTGTTCATGCTGCCGATGAGCCAACGTCCATTCCCATCGACCGCACCATCATTGTACCTATAATCAGATTTTGTTTCGGGCTGGCAAATGAATGTTTTTTCCTGCGTATCTAAATGGAAAGCATAGATGCCACTTTCCAACGCTATCCAAAGGATATCTTTATCGTGTGTTAGGGCAATACAGCTGATATACTCGGGGAAATGGAAGCTTTTGATGTTTCCGTTATCGTATTCCCAGCTGTACAATGCTTTTCCCAGAATATCGACGTAAAAGAGTTGGCCAAGACGGTCATCCCATATGGGGCTCTCGCCAAGGTGGAGCGAACCGTGATGAATACTATTGATGTTGTACATGGCAATTGTTTTTATTTAACTTCGCTCAGCGTCAATACTACACTTTTTCTGTAATTGTTCAGAACGGGGTTTAACCCAACTTTCATCAAGAAATCACCTGTTAAGACTAAATCGTTGCTTATGTTGCTATTTCTGCCGTCTAAGTTGATCTCTTGGATGTGGTATTTTTTGTTGCTGTCCAATCCGAACCACCTGATGGGACTCGCTGTTTTAGAAACTTGACTATACGTAGTTAGAAAATTGAACATCACGGCTTCGGATTTATCCTTGCTGACATAAGCGATACTTGCATGGTTGGTAAGTCGTGGATTGGCTAAGCGATATACGTCACCATGCCATACTACATGCTTATAGGTGTTATAATTCCTGACGGCTTCCTGCGCAAAGTGCAATTCCTTCTCGTTTAGTTCTTCCAGATTTAAGTCAAACCCCATTTTTCCCATCATGGCCACATCGATTTTGAATTTTAAGTCTTGTTTTCCAAAAGTAGTGACGTGGTTTGCACTGGCAATAGCGGGAAAAAACAGTGAGTTTTCGTATTGCATATAAATGCGGTCCAGCGGATCCGTATTGTCACTCGGCCAGTACTCTGTGAAATATTGCATAGCACCGTAATCCATTCGCCCACCGCCTCCCGAGCAGAGCATCATCGGCACCTTGGGATACTTCGCACGGAAGCGCTCCAATACCTTGTATAATCCCAAAGTATAATCTACATAGAAATTGTTTTGGTCTTTGACGAAATTTGAATGTGCGTTGTAGATAACGGCATTGCAGTCCCATTTGATATAAGCCAATCCTGGATTTTTTTGGAACAAATCGTCTAATATTCCATAAACGAAATCCTGTACTTCGGGATTGGATAAATCCAACACCAGTTGATTTCTAAAATAATACTCTTCTCGGTTGGGTTGCTTGACAACCCATTGTGGTTTTTTCTCGTAGAGCTCACTTTTAGGGCTGATCATTTCCGGTTCAACCCAAATGCCAAAACCCACGCCTGTTTTTTTGGCCTCCTTGACGATGGAGATAATCCCATTCGGTAGTTTTTTCTTGTTTTCCATCCAATCGCCTAATGCCGAGGTGTCTGCATCTCGTGGATATTTGTTGCCAAACCATCCATCGTCTAGCAAGAACAGGTCGACACCGAGCTTTTTGGTATTTTCCAAAAGGTGAAATATTTTTTGTTCGTCAAAATTAAAATATGTGCTTTCCCAATTGTTTAGCAAGGTGTATCGATCGCCATATCCATCAATCAATCGGTTGGTTCGAGCCCAATCGTGCAGATTGCGACTGCCTTCTCCAAGCCCTTGGTCGGATAGCGTAAAGGAGAATCGGGGTGTTGTGAAATCGGTGTTGGGGGCGAGGGAATAATGTGAAGCATAATTGTTGATGCCGGCAATAATACGCAGGTTATCCTGTGGATCTTTTTCAAAATCGACCCGAAAATTGCCGCTCCAATCCAGTCCCCCCATCAAGACGGTGCCGTCATGTTCTGTAACCGGATTATCGATGCCTAAAGCAAAATAGGAAGTTCGGAATAGGTTGGTGCGGGTGCCGAGTTTGCTGTCCAATGTTTTGATACCATGGGTAAGCCGTTCGTCCTCGGGTTGCATTTCAGCAATCCAATCACCGTGATAGCTTCTCAAGTAAAAATCTGCACCCTTTAAACTCAGATTGGCAGAAGCATACTTATGAAGTTTGACAGGCTTCTTCTCTTGATGGCGTAAAACGCTCCATTGTTCGATGACATTCTCTTTGTAATTGGTTACATAATGCAGCTCTACAAAGAAGGGATACACCTCATCTCTTAAGGATATAATGACTTCTGTCTGATTGTCATTTATTTTTTTTGTTTCATGGCGCACATATTTTAAATCCAGCGATTGATTGCCATCGCCATGTTCCACGCTTATTGCAGGTTCCAGCAGATTACGCGTTCCCGATGCTGTGTAAGCAGATTGGTACATGCTCGTATAATCATCAGCTTGCTTATATTGGCCATCTAAAAGCTGATATTCGGTGTTGTTTGCCAATTTTTCCCCTAAATAAAGCATATTGATGTCTTTGTTTTCGGCAATGCTGAAGACTAATGATATTTTTTCGGTCTCCAACAGGATCTCATTTACGGCTTTTAATATAAGTTGTGTCTGCTGTGCAAACGATTTTCCCAAGGAAACAAGGAGCAGTAAGAGAAGGACGATGGTTTTCTTCATATCTATGTTTTTATCATTTGGTTTTAGAAAAGTAAACGTGGGTAATCTTCAAAAGCAGGCATGATCTCGTCATAAATCCCATTTGAGGATGAAAGTGCTTTTGCATGTTTAAAAATCTTCGAAATGGTATTTGATGGTATGCCGATATTCCTGATCCGGCTCTAAGATAACAGAAGGAAATCCTTCAATGTTAGGCGAATTTGGTGCGTAATGTGGCTCGCAACATAGCCCTTGAAACGGCAGGAACTTGCCCGACAGATAATTGCCAAAATATACCTGTAAACTGGGGTAATCCGACGATATAACCAACTTGCGCCCTGTTTCCTTGTCTTGGATAGTGGCCACGGTCTGCAGTTGTTTCGAGCCATTTCCTTCGATATGGTAATTTATATTGCCAATCTTTTTCTTGATTTGGCTAACCTGTTGAAATTCCCGGAGATCAAAAACAGTACTATCTACCACTTTCTTAAAGGGTGGAACAGGGATATTTCGGGTATCCAACGGTGTGTAAAACTGTGCCTCTACTTTTATTTGATGCTGATCGATAGAATGTTTCCTATTCGATAGGTTGAAGTAGCTGTGGTTGGTAATGTTGGCAATGGTTGTTTTGTTGGCTGTTGCCCTATAGTGTATGGTCAGGGTATTGTCATCGCATACTTCGTAACGTGTATAGACAGTTAATGTTCCTGGATAACCTTCATCGCCGTCAGGACTAATGATGCTCATTTCGAGTACGGAGTCATCAGCATTGACTACAGTCCAATATCTTTTGTCAAAACCATTGATGCCACCATGCAGATGGTTGCCAGCACCGTTTTCATTGGTGGTCAATTGTATTTGGTTTTGCGCGATTTTGAATTTTCCTTGACAGATCCGATTGGCATACCTCCCAATGGTGCTACCTACGTAATGCTCATCGTCCTTATAGTCTTCTATGGTGGGATAGCTTAATACGGTATCGATCAATTTTCCTGTCTTGTCTGGGACTTGGAGGGCAACAATACGGCAACCCCAGTCCAAGATGGTGACACACATGTTATGTTTGTTTTTTATGACAAAACTTTTCATTTTCCAAAAAAAATATTTCCTTTGAATGGATTATAAATGATTATGTTTCCTGTTAACATGACAAATGTAGTCATAGATGAGTAGTCATTGGATAGAATTATTATTCATTTAAATGGATTATATTCTTATCGCTTCAATTATAAATACATGGAAACGAAAGCAAAACTTGAAGGATTTGAGGGTGAGATTCGTATTGTTATACCTCCCGTAGTTCTGAAGGAGAATTTGCGGAATGAGCGGTCAAATTCCCTTTACATTACTGATATTGGTTATTATCCGAAGGCCAAGAACCATTATTGTCAACGGCAAAATGGCTGTGGTGAGCATATTCTTTTGCATTGTATCAACGGTAAGGGAATCGTGACGGTGGAACGGGAGGTGTTCTATTTGGAAGCGAACCGTTATTTGCTTATTCCGGCGCATACGCCACACAGCTATCAGGCGGATAACCAAAATCCGTGGACTATCTATTGGATGCACTTTGTAGCGGCACAGCCGACTACATTGGTGGACGACATTTTTAAGCGGGTAGTCGACGGGCGTAATGTGCTTTCTTTTGATGGAGAAATCCATCATGTTTTTGACCGTTTTTGTCGCCTGCTCTCCAAAGGTTATAGCCGTGAGATACTGGAATACATTGCTTTGAACCTACCTCATTTCTTTAGTGCGTACCTTTATCCCGAAATTTTTAAAGAAAAGAATGACGGAGAGGCCGACGTGATTGAACAAGCCATTGATTTTTTGAAGGCCAATATCGGAACACGTGTAGGACTTCCTGAGATTGCATCGAGCGTACATCTATCAGTTTCGCATTTTAGCAAGCTTTTTAAAAGTCGGACAGGGTACTCGCCGATAGAATATCTTAATCACCTCAAGGTACAGAGAGCCTGTTATCTGCTGCAGTTTTCGGACAAAAGGATTTCGCTTATCTCATATGAGCTGGGATTTGAGGACCAGTATTATTTTTCAAGGCTTTTTAAAGAGCATATGGGCGTTTCGCCAATGCATTATCGGAACAACCTGGTGCAGGACGACAACAGATAAGAATAAAATCCATTAATATACTGTTATTTTACATCTGAGGGATTTCTGATTAGGCTAACTTAGCGTTATCAAAAACCATGTTATGATAAATGCTAAGTATAAAAATGTTTTTGCCTATAGTCTGATTGCATCCTTGGGGGGATTGCTTTTCGGTTTTGATATAGCCATTTTTTCGGGGACCATTCCGTTTATTACACCCTTTTTTGATTTGTCGCCCGGCGAATTGGGTTGGATGGCAAGTTGTTTATATGTAGGTTGTATTGTCGGTTCCATTGCTTTCGGCAAGATCACCGAATACCTTGGAAGAAAAACCTCTTTGATTTTGGTTTCAATCGTGTTTATCCTCTCATCGATCATGATGGGGATAGCCAATACGCCGAACGAACTGATCGTATGGCGGATTATCGCAGGTTTTAGCGTGGGAGGAGCTTCTATCTTGTCTCCTTTATATATCGCAGAGATCAGTCCTATTAGCACAAGAGGTAAAATGGTGGCCATGAATCAATTGGCCATTGTGATCGGTATCTTACTGGCTTATACTTCCAATTATATTTTGTCGCATTTGGAACACAATTGGCGACTGATGTTTATCAGTGGCTGTTTACCTGCAGGATTGTTTATTTTGGGTGCTTTTTTCCTGCCTGAAAGCCCCAAATGGCTGTTGTATAAGCGTGGAGAGCAAAAATCACTTAAGGAATTGAAGCGAATGTTGCCTGCGTCAGAAGTTGATGAGGAGTTTCGTGATATGAAACAACACATCGAAGAAGAAGCAAAGAAAACCAAAACATCAATTTCGCTGCTGTTTACCCATAAATCCTACATGCTGTTGCTGGTTATTGCTATTGTCATTGCCGTATTTCAGCAGATTTCGGGAGCCAATGCCGTTTTGTTTTATGCCCCCATCATCTTTGAAAAAGTAGGGATGAATGTGAACAGCCAATTATTGATTCAGATATTGATCGGCTCGGTCAACCTACTATTTACCTTGTTGGCTATCCGATTGGTGGATCAGGTGGGACGACGTAAATTAATGATTGTTGGCGCGGCAACAATGTCCTTTTTATTGGTGCTGATTGGACTGTCGTTTCAAGGAGATTATATTCCACAACATTTGGCGAGCGTCTTCGTGCTGCTGTTTATCGGGACGTATGCGGCCACCTTGGCACCGGTTACCTGGGTAATTATCTCTGAAATTTTCCCCATCAGTATACGTGAACAGGGGATGGCTATTGCATCAGCCTTCTTGTGGGTGGCATGCTTCGGTATTACTTATCTCTTTCCCATCATGATCGACAGGTTGAGTACGTTCCAAACCTTCTTAACCTTTGCCGGTCTGTGTGCCGTGTTTTTCGTATTCCTAATGGCCATGGTGCCTGAAACAAAAAACAATAAAGTGTAAATAACAACGAATATCCGAAATGAGTGAATTGAAAAATAAAGTCGTGGTTGTTACCGGCGCGGGCAAAGGCATCGGCAAAGGCATTGCCGAAATGTTTGCACAAGCAGGTGCAAGGGTTATCTTGGCTACCAAAGAAGACCATGAAGGACGGGATGTGGAAAACAGTTTATCCGATGCCGGTCATTGGGCGAAATATATCCAAACCGATGTTAGTCGGGAGGATAGCGTTAAGGCCATGGTATCAATCGTTGAGCAACAGTTAGGAGGTGTTGACGTATTGGTCAACAATGCCGGAATTACCATTTTCAAACCCTTATTGGAAGCAACCTTGGAAGACTGGAATAAGGTTATTGATACGGATCTAAAGGGCGTTTTTTTGTGTAGCAAATATGTAGCCACGAATATGATTGCACATCATATCAAAGGAAGTATCATCAATATTTCTTCCAACCACGCCTATCGGACATTGCCTCATACAGAAATGTATGCGGCGGCTAAGGGAGGAGTGAATGCCATGACCAGAAGCATGGCTATCAGTTTGGGATCCTACGGCATCCGTGTCAATACCGTATGTCCGGGTTTTACGGACACCAACCATTACCAGCATTGGTTAGCCGAAAAAGAACATCCTGAGCGATTAGAGAAAGAAATCTTTGATCTGCATGCTTTGGGTAGTATTTCCACACCCGAAGATATTGCGCATATGGTGGCTTTTTTAGCAAGTGAAAAGAGTCGAAACATCACAGGAAGCGATTTTTTGATCGATGGAGGACTGACGTCCCGGCTTTATCATTCCGATAAGTTTTAAGGTATAGTTTAAGAAATGTTCCTACTATGGTTATAAAAATGTCACAAACCAGATTTGGGGTATGAAAATAACAGGATATAAACTTTATAAGGTGCCTCCGAGATGGGTCTTTTTGAAAATCGAGACCGATGAGGGGATTGTCGGCTGGGGTGAACCCGTCATTGAGGGGCGAGCCGAAACGGTAATGGTTGCTGTGCGGGAATTGATGGACACACTTCTGCACAAAGATGCCCGTTTTATTGAAGACCATTGGAACAGCATGTACCGTGGTGGCTTCTATCGTGGTGGCCCTATTTTGATGAGTGCCATTTCAGGCATCGATCAGGCGCTTTGGGATATCAAAGGGAAATTTTTCGGTGTTCCGGTGCACGAATTGTTAGGTGGAAAATGCCGTGAAGCTATCGATGTCTATTCTTGGGTAGGTGGAGATGAGCCGAAGGTGGTGGTTGAAGAGATACAGCGAGTGGTCGATCGTGGCTTCCGAACGGTCAAGATAAATGGAACAGAACGTCTAAAATACATTGATAGCTATCGGGAGGTGGACGCGCTGTTGGAACGGATGGCAACGATTCGGGAGCATTTCGGCAACAGCATTCAAATAGGGATAGATTTCCATGGCCGTGTTCACAAACCTATGGCCAAGATATTGATGAAAAAACTGGAAGAATACAATCCGATTTTTATCGAAGAACCACTTCTCTCTGAAAACATGGAAGGCATTGTCGAATTGGCCCGGCAAACATCCATTCCCATTGCCTTGGGTGAGCGGTTGTTCTCTCGGTGGGATTTTAAAAAAGTGCTGGAAAGCCGTGCGGTAGATATTATCCAACCGGATGTGTCGCATGCCGGTGGTATCACCGAGTGTCGGAAAATTGCGGCCATGGCCGAAGCGTATGATGTGGCCTTAGCCTTGCATTGTCCACTCGGTCCCATTGCTTTGGCCGCTTGTTTGCAGGTTGATGCCGTTGCCTACAATGCAACCATTCAAGAACAGAGTTTGGGCATACATTATAATACCTCGAATGACCTGCTGGATTATATCCATAACAGCGAGGTATTTGCCTATAAAGAAGGCATGGTACAGCTTCCTGCCGGAGCAGGCCTGGGTATTGAGGTAAATGAAGAATACGTGGACCAAATGAGTAAACACGTGCACGATTGGCACAATCCGATATGGAGGCATCGTGACGGCTCGATAGCAGAATGGTAAATATAGATATACGATGCGTTTTATAGAAAAAATAACAAATGGACAAACGGTATTAGGACCCTTTTCAAAGACGTCTGACGCGTCTATGATCGAGGCCATGGGGTATGCCGGATTTGATTTCATTATCATTGATTTAGAACATGGCCCAAATAGCATTTTGAATGCACAGCACTTGGTCCGCGCCGCACAGATTACGGGTACTTTTCCGATTATAAGGGTGGCAGAAAATGATGCGGTTGCCATCGGCAAGGCCCTTGATATCGGTGCGCAAGGTGTGCAGGTACCACAAATCACCAATGCAGCGGAAGCACGTCAGGCCGTGGCGCATGCGAAATTTGCACCCCATGGCATGCGTGGCGTATGTCGTTTTGTACGCGCGGCCGAATATTCCAATAAGGATCGCTTTGATTATTTTAAAGAAGCAAATGAAAAGTTTCTTATCCTCCAATTAGAAGGTGCGGAGGCCGTGGCGAATTTTGAGGAAATCATTCAAGTAGATGGAATTGATATTATCTTTTTAGGTCCATATGATTTATCCCAAGCCCTTGGGGTGAGCGGACAGATTAACCACCCATTGGTTTTGGAGAAAATGACGCATATTATGGCTACATGTCGCGGAAAAGGAATAAAAACCGGCGTGTTTACCGATAACTTGACCGATGCGAAGAATTGGATACAGCTGGGCGTGAATTATATTTCCTATTCGGTGGATGTGGGTATTATGCAAGAAGCTTGCAAGCATATTATCCAGACATTGACTCCACAAAATACACTACGTTGACATACAACGTTGATGTCAGTTTCCTTTTGTCCTTCCTATCGTTGGATGAATCTACCTGCTGATAGATTCATCCAACGATAAACCAATGTGTATGTTTTATTATTCAGTATCTATTTGAAATACAATATATTAAACTGTAAATAATATAATCCATCATTACCATGAAATTATACATTTGCAAGCCTCTCGTATGAGCTAAATTTGATTAAAGAATTAGCAGTACGCAAGTTCATTCGTTTTTTCTTTAAGAGAACCCAGTTAATAAACCAGATGATGACAGCGAAACCAAACGGTATGGACTTATATCTTTTTTTTCGAGAACGATACCATCGGTCACTGAAAATTAGTCATAGAGTGTGAACAATAACCAATAAGAACTATGAAACCTATTTATTACTATGTATCGTGTTTTTGTTTGCTTGTTTTACTGCAGATACCCCCATCCGAGGTGTTTGGACAACAGGGCAAGATTACCGTGACAGGATCCGTTTTGGATTCTTTGGGACGTCATTTAGAAGGCGTTAGCGTACGGTCGAAGATGACAGCAGGTCGGGAGACCAAAACAGATCAGAACGGTAAATTTATTTTGGAAGTGGAAGAACGCAATGATGTCATTGTCTTTTCTTTCGTGGGCTATGCTACACAGGAAATGCCCATCTCCCAAGACGGACGAGAACTGGTTGTGCGTTTAGTGGAGAGTGGAGAAGATATAGAAGAAGTCGTTGTAACGGCATTTGGCCAGCGCCAACGGCGTGAGGCTGTTGTCGGATCGGTATCCTCGGTAAAGCCGGGCGATCTGAAAATACCTGCGAGCAACCTGACTAATGCCTTAGCAGGGCAAATTGCCGGCGTTATTGGCTTTCAACGTTCCGGGCAGCCCGGACAGGACAATTCGCAGTTCTTTATCCGCGGTGTCACGACTTTTGGCTATAGGCAAGAACCTCTTATCCTCATTGATAATGTAGAACTCTCCACCAATGATTTGGCACGATTGAATGTGGACGATATTGAAAGTTTTGTCATTCTGAAAGATGCCAACGCTACAGCTCTTTATGGCGCACGTGGTGCGAATGGAGTGATTCTCGTGACCACAAAAGAAGGAAAGGAGGGCAAGGCTTCTATCAATTTCCGTACAGAGCTATCCAGTTCACAGTCTAATCAGACATTGGAGCTGATCGATCCTATCGAATATATGTCGCTTTATAATGAAGCATCGCTGACACGGGATCCCGAATTGCCGCTTCCTTTCACACCGATGAAGATCCGAAATACCCAAGCGACAATTGCCGGCGATCCCGAAAGCAACCCCTACGTATACCCGGCAGTGGATTGGTTGGACATGCTGTTTAAAAAACGGGCCATGACCCAACGCAATAACCTGAGCGTCAGTGGTGGGGGAAGTGTTGCACGCTACTATGTCGCGGGTACTTACAACCAGGATTTCGGCGTGCTAAAAACCGATCCGCGAAACAATAATGACAACAGCCTCAATTTCAAGAACTACCAACTTCGGTCGAATGTCAATGTCAACCTTACGAAAACGACAGAACTGGTCGTGAGACTGTCGGGAAATTTCAGCGAATATCGTGGTCCGATTACCGTAGATGGATCGTTTGCTTCTGATCTATATAATGTAGCCCTCCACACCAGTCCCGTATTGTTTCCGGCATACTACGAACCGGATGAAGCTACATTAAATGCAAAGCATATCCTGTTCGGCAACAATGGTACTGCCGGCGGCACGGCCAGCAATCAAATACTCTACAACAATCCATATGCACAAATGCTTCGAGGACAGAAAAGATATTCGCAATCGAGAATGTCTGCCCAATTGGAGTTGAACCAGAATTTTGATTTCATTACAGAAGGACTAAAGTTCCGCAGCATGTTTAACACCAATCGCTATGCTTATTTTGACTCTCAACTGGCCTACAGCCCGTTTTACTATAATATCAATACGTATGATCCAGAGACTGGTGCATATTCATTATTGTGGTTGAATCCACAGCCCACCGGGTATAACGTAGCGACTGAATACCTTAGCTATAGCCGTAGTGAACCCAGCGCAAGTACCTTCGTATATCTGCAAACAGCCCTTGATTACAACAAAAGTCTGGGCGAGCACCATACCATCAGCTCTACACTAATCGGTACGTTGCAACAGACCGTATATTCCAGTGCAAGCGACTTGCACAATTCGTTGCCCTACCGCAATATGGGGCTTGCCGGGCGTTTAACCTATTCATTCAAGAACAAGTATTTTACGGAGTTTAATTTCGGATACAATGGTTCGGAACGCTTTTCAAAAGAACACCGTTTTGGTTTCTTCCCGACGATTGGTGCATCTTGGGTGGTGTCCAACGAGGATTTTTGGAATAACGATGGATGGTTTAACAAGCTGAAAATACGTGGTAGCCATGGTTTGGTTGGTAATGACGCCATCGGCTCCCAGCGATTCTTTTATCTTTCCAATGTCGAATTGGCCAGTGGAAACAATTGGGCACAGTTTGGAATCGACAATTATTACGAGCGTAAAGGAGTAGCCATCAAGAGCTATGAAAACCGAAACATCACTTGGGAAACATCGCGCATGAGCAATTTGGGGGTAGAAACCACCTTTTTTGATAAGCTCAATATCGTTGCAGAGATTTATAAAAACCACCGTTACGACATTCTTCGTCAGCGTTTTATCCCTTCAAGTGAAGGGCTGGAGGCTTCGGTCAGCACGAATCTGGGTGAAGTGGACTCGAAGGGAATAGACCTCGCAATGGATTATAGCAAAAATTTCAGCAACGGAATGTGGGCATCTGTGCGTGGCAATTTCACCTTTTCGACCAATCGCTATACGTATATTGAAGAACCGAATTATGCCGAGCAATGGAGGCATTTTATTGGCCAACCTCTTAATCGGCAGTATGGATTTATTGCGGAACGCTTGTTCGTGGATGAAGAGGAAGTCCGTAATTCGCCGAGACAGGTAATGAGCGTGCAAGATGACTCAGGCAATACCATTCAGGGTATTTTACCACAAGGAGGTGATATCAAATACCGGGACATGAACAAAGACGGACGTATTGATGATTTGGACATGGTTTTCATCGGATATCCTACTGTGCCGGAGGTGGTCTATGGATTTGGTTTTTCGACAGGTTATAAAGGGTTTGATATATCGGCGTTTTTCCAAGGGCAGACCCGCACATCGCTTTTTATCAATCCTTGGAAAGTAAGTCCCTTTGTCCAAAGTCCTGAACCGTATATCTATGGCAACACACAGGTGCTGCAGGCTTTTGCCGATAGCCATTGGTCGGAAGAAAACCAAGATATGTATGCCCAATATCCGAGGATGGGCGTCAGTGTACCGGCTATCGCCAACAACCTACAACCAAGTACGTGGTGGATGCGGGACGGTAGCTTTATGCGCCTCAAATCGCTGGAAGTGGGATATAGTCTGCCCGCCCACCTCTCCAATAGGCTAAAATTGACCAATTGCCGGATTTATTTCAACGGACTCAACCTCTTTACGTTCAGTCCCTTCAAACTATGGGATCCAGAACAAGGAGGCAATGGATTTGCCTATCCGATACAAAAAGTGTTTAATGTGGGTTTAAATATCAACTTGTAAATCAGTAAGCCATGAAAAGAATATTTCGATATATATGTGTAGCGATGATGAGTGCGACCGTCTTCTCGTGCGATTATCTCGATATTGTACCCGATAATGTGGGTACTTTGGAATACGCATTCCGCAATCGCAACGAAGCTGAGAACTATTTGTTTACGTGCTACTCGACGATGCAGCGTTTGTCCGACGTGATCTATAACCCGGGATTTACAACATCAGCAGAAGTGGTTTATCCGATATTAGAGACACAGTTTTTTAATTCGTCGGGTTTCAATCTGATTCGCGGTACGCAAAATAGCAGCAATCCTGTATTATCGCAATGGAATAATATGTACACGGCCATTCGCCGTTGTAATATCATGTTGGAAAACATCGATAAACCCATTGACCTCAAAGAACCCGAGAAGCGTCGATGGATAGCGGAAACGAAGTTTTTGAAGGCATATTACCATTACTATCTCATTCGGATGTACGGTCCGATTATCCTGATCAAAGAAAACAATGCTATTGACGTCGATATTGAGCTGACCAAGCGCAAGCGTGCCACTCTGGATGAATCATTTGCCTACGTTGTACAGTTGATGGATGAAGCCCTTCCCGATTTGCCACCCATTATTGAAAATCGTGCGCAGGAGTATGGGCGAATCACCAAATTTATGGCCATGGCGGTCAAGGCGGAGATGTTGGTTTGGGCAGCAAGTCCGTTGTTTAACGGTAATCCCGATTATGCAGGTTTCAAGGATAAAGACGGGAGAGAACTGTTTCCAGCGACTTTTGATCCACAGAAATGGCGTTTGGCTGCCGATGCCTGCAAGGCCGCTATCAACGAGTGTGAAGCGCAGGGGTTGCGTTTATATGATCTATTGCCGGCAAGCGGTATCCGTACTGTATCAGACGAACTGAAAGAAGTCATCATTTTACAGAATATTGTCACGCAACGCTGGGATGAAAATCCAGAGCTGATCTGGGCATTGAACCATGGTTTTAACTATCAAGGTTTTACCATCCCGAAACTAACAACCAAAGCAGTGGCCATGTCTAATTCATATCCTTCCAATTGGGCCGTGCCTTTTAATATAACAGAGTTGTTTTATACCAATAAAGGCGTGCCGATTAACGAAGATATTTCCTGGGACTACGCCAATCGGCTCTCCGTTCAGGTAGGTGATGAAGCCAATCAACATTATATTAAGCAAGGATATGAAACAGCCAAAGCGCATTTCAACCGGGAACGTCGTTTTTATGCGGCAGTAGGATTTGACGGAGGGATATGGTTTGGTAATGGACAAACAGATGAAGCCACGGCCTACCATGTAGAGGCACGTGGTCTGCCCGACATCGCCGGTCCGAAGAGCCTGAATGCAACGAATATCACGGGTTATTGGCCAAAAAAACTAACGAGTTACATGTCGGTCATGGACGAGAACTTTACACCGGTTAGTTTCCGCATACCACTTATTCGTTTGGCGGGGCTCTATCTTTTGTATGCGGAAGCATTGAACGAAGTGGAGAGTAGTCCGACCGAAGAAGTATATGAATATATTGACCGAGTGCGGGACAGGGCTGGTTTGGAAGGTGTACGCGAAGCTTGGTCCAATTATTCCAGAAATCCGCAGAAGGCAACCACCAAAGACGGAATGCGACAAATTATTCGTCAGGAACGCCGCATCGAACTGGCCTTTGAGGGACAGAGTGGCTGGGATCTGCGGCGGTGGAAAGAATTACAAGGCGTATTGGGACGGCCATTGCAGGGGTGGAATGTGCTTGGCGAGACTCCGGCAGACTATTACCGGCCTGTTACCGTGATTATTCCTTTGTTTAGTGTTAGGGACTACCTATGGCCACTCAATAATTATGACGTGGTCGTAAATGAACACCTCACACAGAATCCGTATTGGTAAAAATAGGATGTAACGTATAATATACAACGTGATGGAAAAAATAGATCATAAAAAAAAGAGTTTGCTGGCCTACTGTAAGCCAGTTGTTTTGCTCGTCACGCTACTGCTGTCGGCATGCGAGGAGAGCGAATCGCCGGTGGAAGTCATTTCCAATGATATGACAAAGCCGGGTGTGGTGACCAATGTACATGTAGAAAACCTAAATGGTGCAGCCAAGATAACGTATAAACTGCCCGATTCTAAAAACTTGCTATATGTGTTGGCGCGGTATTCAATCAACGACGATAAGGTTCGCGAATCGAAAACCAGTTATTACCAAGATACTATTTTGGTCGAAGGTTTTGCACGCGAAGGAGAATATGAAGTATCACTATATGCCGTAAGCCGTGCAAATGTGCTGTCTGATCCAGTAGTTGTCAAAGTACAGCCCAAAACACCTAATTATATCTTGGTCAACGAAGGATTGGAGATTTCGCCAGATTTTGGTGGTGCTAATTTTTATGGGCTCAACCCCACAGGAGCTCCCATATCGATACACTTGTTGGCGTATAACGAGCAAACGGGACAATTCGATGAAAAAGACCCGGAATATGTTTCGGGTAAAGTAGTGAATGTTTCCATTCGAGGATTTGAACCCGTGGAACGGGAGTTTGGGGTGTACACATCTGATCGTTTTGGGAACGTATCGGAAACACGTTATGTAAAACTCGTGCCTTTATATGAGACAGAGTTGGATAAAAGTAAGTTTTTCGTCTATCGGTTACCAAGTGACGCGCCAATTGGTTATGGGTGGGAGTTGCGGTATTTCTTTGACGGCAGCCTGACCGGTAATGGATGGCACACCACAACTGCTCCGTTGACAGTTGGCACATTTGGATTGGGACAAACGGCTAAGATTAGTCGCTTTGTGTTTTATCCTCGAATACAAGATAATATGTACAGTTATCAGAATGCAAAGAAAATAACCATTTGGGGGTCTAACGTTGATAACCCAGAAGATGCTAATTTGCCGAAGACATCGGAACCTGGAACGATGGTTGGAGACTGGGTTAACATGGGGAACTTTACCCATCCTAATCCACCATCGGGTTTGCCTCCTACGCAAGCAAACGCCGCCGATAATGCATTTGCTGCTGCTGGTATTGATTTCAGCATGCCAAGCGCGGCACCTCCGGTGAAGTATATCCGTTTTGTTTGCACAGAGACTTGGGGAGGTCTCAACTATGTCAATGCGATGGAGATCACCTTTTATGGTAGTCCTGAACAATGAAGAACCTCTTTTAATTAGACGAACATGAAAAATTTGTTATATATTATCATTGCTTTTGGCCTATCGACCATTTGGGTAGGTTGTGAAAAATATGCAGATGATTACAAGAAATACGTAGACAATCAGGAAATCATATATCCGGGGTTGGCCAGAGACGTCCGATCACAAGCGGGTTACTTACGGGCTGTGCTGGTTTGGAATCCAAGCCCGGACCCCAATATTGATTACTACATGGTCTATTGGAATAACCGTAACAATTCTCAACGTGTGGAAGCGACCACGCACAGTCCCGCAGATAGCATAGTTGTTTCCATTCCCGATTTGGAAGAATACGTGTATAGTTTTACCATCATCGCCTACGACAATGAAGGCAATGCATCGGTAGGACAGGAATTGAACAATGTGCGGGTGTATGGACCGACCTATCAGGCTGTCTTGCAAAATAGAGCATTTAATGCCTCACAGCCTTATGAAATTGATGGCGATGGTGCTGTAAAGTTGCGTTTTAATGCTCCGGATACCCTGAATACGGGAACTGAGATAAAGTACACCAATAAGGATGAGGTGGAAAAAACAATCGTCCTATTGCCGAAGGACAATGAAATTACCTTAGTGGATTACAAATTTGGGACAGATATACAATACCGGTCCGGTTATGTACCCGAACCCAATGCGGCAGATACCTTGTATACGCTTTCTTGGGAGGCTTTTCCAACCATCATATACATTGTACAAGCAGATAAATCGCTGTTTCAACCTTTGTATTTACCAAACGATGCGCGTGATGAATATGGTTGGATACTGCCCAACCTCTGGAATGGCAATACGACCAGCGATCAGGGTTTTCATACAGGTGGTGTAGGGCTGCCGATTTCTTTCTCGCTGGACATAGGTGTAGAAGCCTCATTGACTGGTGTACGGTTATGGCAACGGTATAATGCACGATACGATGTGGCTAATCCAAAGCGATTTGAGGTGTGGGGCAGCAATAATCCTGCTTCAGATGGCAATTGGGATTCCTGGACAAAATTGGGCGAGTTTACAAATATCAAGCCGTCAGGATTGCCCCGAGGACAAAATTCGGAGGCAGACAATGCTGTAGCTGCAGCGGGAGAACTGTATGAATTCGCTGAACCTACGACACCTTTCCGTTATTTGCGCTTCCGTATCCTCGAAGTCTGGAATCCGGGCGTCAATTACTTTCATCTCTCCCAGCTGTCCGTATATCGACTTGGGGAGTAAATTTTATCTTGATACAACATCTAACAAGTCCCTTTTGATTAGATCGAAAGCGACTTGTTATATATTTGCCTTTTGTATGATTCGACATCTACTGTTTTATTTTACCTTTTTATTTTATAGTCCGCTATTGTTCGGTCATCATCCCTCGCAGATAAAGTTTGTGGATATTGCATCTGGAAAACTGTCGTTCGATCTGAAGAATGGGACCATTGATTATACATTTAACAACGGTGTTTTCTTGAAGAATACCGTAGCCTATGTCGACCTTGTCCAGCATGGCATCAAAGTGTCATCACAGTTTGACCGTCACCGTTTTCAGGAAACGCCGATAAAAGACAGTTTGGGTGAGGGCAAGCTTTTTCAGTTTACACATGAAGACCAAGAAGGTTTTGTGTTGATGCAATCTTTGACGGTATATCAGGACAAGCCTTGTCTTTTGCTTCGTGTAGAGGCCCGTAAGAATGACGGCACGGTGCTGGAAACCCGTCATATTAGTCCGCTTGCTGTACTTGAAGCGTCTAACGGACAGGTGGAAATTCCTTGGGCACACCCTATATTGGTCGACCTTCCTTTCGACAACGATAATTGGACAAAATTGCTGGCACAGCCTTGGCCGGAAGCGAATGGCGGACCGTTGGATGGCGTGAGCCATGAACTCACTTTTATATATGATAGTCAATCCTACCAAGGTATTGTGTTGGGTAGTCTGGAGCATGATTTTTGGAAAACGGGTATCCGTTACCATTCCGGCAGAAACAAAGGATCTTTGGAGTCGTTTGTTGTTTTCGGTGGTGCGGCGAGACCGGATAACCCCAAATTGCCACCCAACTACGGCGGATTGGATGGAACGCATGATGTGATGCCCCATGGTAGTATGATTGGGCAGGTGTTGCGCTCACCGTTGATTTTTCTGGAAGCTGCTGCAGATTTTCGCATCTCCAGTAAAAACTTTGGTCAGATGCAAGCCCATTTAGCCGGAAGCTTATCTTGGGAAGGTCCCGCGCCGGTTTATTGGAATAGTTTTGGGGTAGAAGGTGTATTGGGACATGAAGGGATCATGATGCCGAAAGGTGTGTATGGGACGATCGATTTTATAGCAGGGATGAAAAACCTAAACCGCTTCGGTCGCCCGGTGTTGAGCATTGATTCCTACGATCAAGGGATCTATACGACAAAGGTGTTAAAAGAGATTGGTGATTACGCACGCCAGAGAGGACAAGAAATCGGTTTTTATTGCAGTCCATTTTCTCTTTGGACTTGGAGCAATAATATCGATAACGCCGTGTTATCCGGCACCCAGGTTCCACTTCGGGAAGTTATCCTACGGGATGACAGGAATAGGCCTATTCCTTTTAAAGATGGAGAGTGGGGCGCTTATCCGTTAGATCCTACCCATCCGGCAACCCGGGTTTCCATGATAAATCAAATCGAAAAAGCACATGCTATAGGTGCTAAGCTCATCAAGGTGGATTTTGTAACAGCTGGATCGTTGGAAGCGGTTAAATGGCATGATCCCAACGTGCGTAGTGGCATGCAGGCCTACAACTATGGGATGAAACTGTTTAAACATTTGGTGGACTCGATCATGGGACCGGATATTTTTATCACCTTGGCAATATCCCCCATGTTTCCCCATCAATACGCACACGCGCGTTTCGTTTCTACCGATGTGCATTCCCATCTGCGGGATAGCCAGCCCGGATTTCCACATTACGGTAGTACCTCGGCATCCATGATCACAGCTTCCCACATGGGATGGGTGCAAGGTACGTTGTGGCCCTATACCAATATGGATGTACTGGTAATGCGGAAGTTTCAAAAACACCCGGACCTGACGGAAGAGGAGGTTAAAACGAGATTGATTTCCTTAATGACGATGGGCAGCATTTTGGGGGATGGTTCAGACTACAGGGATAAACTTGTTGTGGAACGGGCCAGAAAGTATCTCGATCGTCCCGCTATTGTTTCCTACTTTAAGAACCCCAAAGCCTTTATCCCATTGAAGCTCTCGGTAGGTGAAACAATGGATCAGCAACTGTCCTTTTATCTTCCGGGGGAGGAGATACTGCTTTCTGCTTTTAATTTCGATGAGGAAAAACCATTTGAAGCCAGATTTGATAAACAACAGATTAGATGGATGGAAGGTCAATATCGTGTTGAGGATTTTCTTTCAGGGAAAACCGTAGGCCATATCTATGCAGACAATGATGTATACGTTTATACATTAGCGCCCAAGGATGCGGTTATTTTGGTGCTGAAGCCGGTGGAATAGCAGGCGGAATAAAGCGATCGAAACATATTATCTTCTGAACCCTTCGGAGTTTTGCTTCGCAGGGCTTTGTTGCGTGGCCAAGTTGGCGGTATTATGAATTTTGCCTATTTTTAGGTCAATATGGAAGAACCACTATACCACAAGGAACAGCGTACGGTAGATTTGGCAAAGGCAAACTATTTGGGATGTCTGCTCTATTTCCCGGTGATTGCATTGTATGGCTTGCCTTATTATATCATCTGGCGAGATGAATTTTCGTGGCAAAAGCTGAAAGATTTTTTTGCATTTGATTTATATGCTTACTTGTCAATGGGAGTGATTATCCTAGCGGTTGTGGCGGGTATTGTCTTGCATGAACTGATCCATGGAATGACCTGGGCATTTTATGCCAAAAGAGGATGGAAATCTATTAAATTTGGAGTATTGTGGCAATACATGACGCCTTATTGCCATTGTCAGGAACCTCTCAGCGTGCGCGCTTATGCCATTGGTGCCATTATGCCTTTTATGATCTTGGGATTGTTGCCCGGCGTGTTTTCTTGGTTCAATGGTAGTTTGGGTTGGTTGTTGTTTGGCGTATTCTTTACGGTGGCGGCAGCGGGTGATTTTATGATTATCCGTATGATTCTGAAAGAAGATAAGGACGTGTTGGTACAGGATCATCCCTCAGAAGCCGGATATTTTGTTTATCGGAAAGACGAAAATGGAGGTTAGGCGAAAGATTATACATATCGATATGGATGCTTTTTATGCGTCTATAGAACAGCGGGATTTTCCTTCCTTACGTGGAAAAGCTTTGGCCGTAGGTGGATCCCCGGATGGTAGGGGTGTCGTCGCTACAGCTAGCTATGAGGCAAGAAAGTTCGGTGTTCGCTCGGCGATGCCTTCGCGCCAAGCGCTACAGCTTTGTCCGCACCTTATCTTTACCCGGCCAAGATTTGATGTCTATAAACAAGTGTCGGACCATATCCGGGGAATATTCCGGCGTTATACGGATTTAATAGAACCGTTGTCGTTAGACGAAGCATACCTGGACGTCACAGATGACAAGCAGGAAATAGGTTCGGCCATTGAAATCGCCAAAGCTATCAAACAGGCTATCCGGGAGGAGTTGCAATTGACCGCTTCAGCTGGCGTATCCGTCAACAAATTTATTGCGAAAATAGCATCCGATTACCAAAAACCGGATGGGCTCACTTTTATCGGACCTTCAAAGATTATCCGATTTTTGGAGCAATTGTCCATTGAAAAATTTTTTGGTGTGGGGAAGGTGACCGCCCAAAAAATGAAAGGTATGGGCATACATACAGGAGCAGATTTAAAACGGTTTTCAGAGGTGGAATTGATGCAACGATTTGGCAAATCCGGCAAATTCTTTTACCATATGGTGAGAGGCGAGGACAACCGTCCTGTAAAGCCTAACCGTATAACGAAGTCGATCAGTATAGAAGATACCTTTGAAACGGATCTGAACGATCCTGCCGATATGTTGTTAGAGCTCCGGACGCTATGTGAAAAATTGGAAAAGCGGCTTTCAATCAAAAACAAACAAGGGCGCACCATTACGCTAAAGATCAAGTTCTCCGATTTTACACAAATTACCCGAAGCTCAACATCACATTTTTATATCGCAACCTTTGATGATATATGGCACCGGGCCAAGGATCTGTTTGATAAAGTAAGCCTTGAATCCAAAAAAGTAAGATTATTAGGTGTGACCATGTCCAATTTCTATGAGCAGGATTTAGAGAAATTGAACAACCCGCAACTGAAACTTTTTTGATAGACACGTGTTGTGCGCAGACTAGCTATTCGAAAACTTGCTATTCACCTTTATAATAACGATATCTAAAAGAATGCTTACATTTGGTATATAAAATCCAATAGTGCATGCATTTTACATTAGATTCTTTAGAACCCAAAGCCATATGGCAAAATTTTGAAGCCTTAAATGCTGTTCCCAGAGCATCCAAGAGAGAGGATAAGGTCATACAGTTTGTTTTGGATTTTGGAAATAAGTTGGGTTTGCAGACGGAAGAGGATGTTGTCGGTAATGTCATTATCCGCAAGCCGGCAACACCGGGAATGGAAAACCGGAAAACAGTGGTTTTGCAGTCGCATTTGGATATGGTTCACCAAAAAAATAACGAGACTGAATTTGATTTTGATACTCAGGGTATTCAAATGCTTATCGAAGGCGATTGGGTGAAGGCTCAGGGCACGACATTAGGTGCAGACAATGGTATTGGTGTAGCAGCCATCATGGGCATTCTTGCTTCTGCCAATGTTCCACATCCCGCAATCGAAGCTTTGTTTACCATTGACGAAGAAACGGGAATGACCGGTGCCAAAGGTTTGCAGCCAGGTGTGTTGACAGGAGAAATATTACTCAATTTAGATACCGAACAGGACAGTGAGATTGATATAGGATGTGCCGGAGGTGTTGATGTAACCGCAAACCTAACTTACGAGCCAGAGAATACTCCAACCGGGTGCGAGGGCTATCGCCTCACTGTAAAAGGTCTGCAAGGGGGGCATTCGGGCATGGAAATTCATAAGGGTTTGGGAAATGCAAACAAGATACTGAATAGGGTGCTGTATGCCTTGTCTCCTGCCATGGTGCGGCTTTCGTCGATTGACGGTGGAGGGCTTCGTAACGCTATTCCAAGAGAAGCTGCTGCTATATTGGTGACATCCGATAAAAATCAATTGGAGCAACTTGTCCAGGAAGTAACGACTGCTATTAAAGGCGAATACCGAACGGTGGACGCAGGATTGGAAATTGTGTTGCAAGACGCGGATATACCTGCTACTGTACTACCTATGGACGTACAGGAACGTGTGGTTAAAGGTCTGTATGCGGCGCACAATGGTGTATATCGTATGAGTGCCGATTTTGACAACCTAGTCGAAACATCCAACAACATTGCCCGGGTAGAGGCTGTAAACGGCAAGGTGGTGGTAAAATGCTTAACCCGGTCTTCGGTGGAGTCGTCCAAGATGGATTTGGCTAATGCGTTAAAGGCGGCCTTCGAGCTGATGGGAGCTTCAGTGACACTTTCTGGTGACTATCCGGGATGGACACCAAACCCAAATTCAGCGATATTGACCGTATTGACTACTACCTACGAGCAGCTGTTTAAAGAAAAACCGGAGGTTGTTGCCTGCCATGCAGGATTGGAATGTGGTATTTTGGGTAGCCATTATCCCAATATGGATATGATTTCGTTTGGCCCTACTATTTTGGGAGCGCATTCGCCACAAGAATGTGTTTCCATCTTATCTGTGCAGAAGTTTTGGAAATTCCTATTGGAAATATTGAAAAATATCCCAGTCAGATCCTAACCATCTAATGTCTACTGAAAACGGATACGGCGGTTGATTTTACAAAGGGTGAACATATGGATATACAAAATAAAAAGATATCATTGGTTTTGGGAAGCGGAGGTGCGCGTGGCATTACCCAAATAGGAGTTATCCAGTATCTGGAGGAGAAAGGGTTTGAGATTGACGAGATTGTGGGATGTTCTATTGGTTCCTTGGTTGGTGGTGCATTTGCCTGCGGACAGATATATTCACTTGGCGATTGGATGAAAAAATTGACAAAGGCGCAGGTCTTTCGCTTGATGGATTTTTCCAATCCCAGGTATGGATTGCTGAAAGGCGACCGTGTATTGAATACGTTGCATGAGGTGTTTGCTGATACGAATATTGAAGCATTGCCACTGAAATACCTGGCTGTAGCAACTGATCTGCAACATGAGGAGGAGGTTGTCTTTGATAGCGGCAGTGTGTATGCGGCTATTCGTGCATCTATGGCGATTCCCGGCGTATTTACTGCTGTAAAAATGGATGACCGTTTTTTAGTAGATGGGGGCGTACTAAACCCTGTCCCGGTTAATCATGTCAGCAAAAGAAACAATCTCGTGGTAACGGTGAATTTGGATGGCATTTTTGAGAAAAACGGTGCTGATCTGAGTACGCTTTCCTCTTTTTCTGTCCTGCAGGAATCCTATTTCGCCATGCGTCGTCGATTAAGCAGGTTGACATTGGAATTATACAAACCCGATTATGTAATCAATATTCCCCGTAGTATTGCTGGAATCTGGGATTATCACCGTTCTTCGGAATTGATTGAAATAGGCTATGGCATGGCGGAAAACGTGATGAATGGCCAAAGAGCGCATGAATTGTCATAGCCCCTTTCTTTTAGTCCCCCAATGCTAAGGTATTTCTGCTAAGAACGCGTTGATGAGCAGATTGAATTTTTCAGGGTGTTCTAAATTAGGCAGGTGTCCGCAGTTTTCCATTTCTATAAATTTAGAATCTTTAATCCCGTGATGGAGGTTAAGCATATCCTGCTGTGCCGTGATTTTGTCCTCCTTTCCTCTGATCAGCAGCGCGGGTACTTGTATTTTTTCGAGCACGTCGGTGGTGTCGGTTCGGGATGCCAAGGCGAGTAAGGTTGCGCAGATCGTATTGATGTTATTTCGGCGAATGCTGCTTTTAATGAGCTCGATGGCATCGGGTTTGTTTTCTAGGCTGTTTGCCGCGAAAACGTTTTCAACAAAAGCAATAGAAAATGGTCTTCTCCCATGATTTAAAATGGCTTGGATGCTGTCAAATCGCTTTTGTTTTCCCTGATCGGTGTCAGCTTTGCTATGTGTATCGCACAGGATAAGGCCTGCAATTTTATCAGGAAAGAGCTGGTATGCCCTTAATGCTATGTATCCTCCCATGGAAATGCCACACAATACTACGTTGCTGAACTCTAATTTTTCGATAAATACTTTCAGGTCTTTCGCAAAAACATCGATGGAAAAGAAACCATGGCCACTGGTACTGTTACCATGTCCCCTGATATCGACAGCAATACCCGAAGTTTCCGCATCTAACGATTCTAATTGTTGTCGCCACATGTTTTTATTGAAAGGAAAGCCGTGAAGAAAAATAACAGTTCTTTTGGCGGTGTCTTGTGCCTTCTTTATATGATAAGAAATGCTGATATCACCGATTCGTATCTTATTGCTTTTGATTAAGCGTTCTGCCATATCGTTAGAAATTGATTTTAAATGTAGTCATTATTGCCGAATAATATTGATTTAAGCCAACCGGCAATCAGGGAACGGCACAAACCATGCCATCCATTCTCCATCGGCTAAATTTTGTAAATTAATTTGGAAAATAAGAAAAAGTCTCGATATTTGCCACACGAAAAACCAACGCTAATAATGGTTGGTTACATTGTAAATAGCGCTCATAGCTTAATTGGATAGAGCATCTGACTACGGATCAGAAGGTTAGGGGTTCGACTCCCTTTGAGCGCACTTTTTTCCAATTTCCTTCATTTTTTCAGTATTGTATGTCATGATTGGATGATAGCCTGTCGGATCGTGTGTTGCCTTGCAGATCACATTTACGGATCAAGCATCTTTACAAGAATTAGCATAAAAATATTCATTATTTGCATAGTTTATAGATTCCTCCAAAGTTGGGATGAACAAAAGATTTCGATGGTTTTAGGCTAAGTGAATTTGTCTTTTGTCCCTAGAAATTTGTTTGATCCACATTTATCTCACGGTCGTTAATGATCTTACACAGATGAATGAAACCGTGCCCGTCTATGAACGGTTAAAAATTGGCATATTTGATTTTTGTTTTTATTTTGTATATTTAGGCATGATTGCAGAAGAGTTTGTACACTTCGTCTGGCAATTTAGGCTATTTAACCAGTTAGATCTTTTTGGCCAAGACGGTGAACCTATTAGGATATTGGAGGTCGGCATACATAATAAAGATGCCGGTCCGGATTTTTTGTTTGCCAAGATAAAAATCGGTGAGACTATTTGGAACGGACATGTTGAGATGCATGTGGATGGTGCTGACTGGCGAAAGCACGGTCATCATACAGATAAAGCCTACAACAATGTCATCTTGCATGTGGTATGGGGAAACCCCATTGCCGTTTCGAGAGCAGATGGAACACCTATTCCTTGTTTATACTTACAACCGCTCGTAGACCCGGGGCTACGCCACCGCTATGAGCAGATCGTGCAAAACTTATCGTGGATTCCCTGTAGCACAGAGATGAGAAACATTCCCGATGTGGTGAAAGTACAGACCCTCCAACGCATGCTTGTCGAGCGGTTGAACCTTAGATTTCATCAGATTTACACGCTTGTGGAGCAATTTCAAGGCGATTGGGAGCGAATCCTGTTTGTGATGCTTTGCCGGAGTTTTGGCATGAAAGTCAACGCAGAGATTTTTTTCACGTTGGGAACACTCATTCCCGTGATCTTGATTCAGAAATATGCAGATGAACCGATAAAAATTGAAGCGCTGTTTTTGGGACAAGCTGGTTTTTTGGGTCAGCATGTGGAGGATGGTTATTTGAAAAAATTACAACAGGAATATGCTTATTTGAAACAATTGCACCAGCTTAAAGAAGTGGATCGCTTTGCTTGGCGTTTTATGCGGATGCGTCCGTATAATTTCCCCACTTTTCGCTTGGCCCAATTGGCAGCGTTATATGCGGCCTATCCCTTGTTATTTTCCCAAACAATGAATGTACAGGATCTTGATTTGTTCAAAAAGGCTTTATCTCCTGTGAAAGCATCCCGCTTTTGGTGTAGCCATTTCGGTTTGGAAAAGAGTTCATCAGAACATCCGACAGTTCTGTCTGAAGCATTTGTGGAACATTTGATTATCAATGCTTTTGCGCCTGTTGTTTTTAGCTATGGAAAATATACGGACAATATCGCCTTTCAGGAAAAAGCGTTGCATTGGTTGGAAGATATAGCGCCCGAAAGCAATGTTATTACCCGGAAGTTTAAGGAGATAGGTCTGCAAGCGGTTTCTGCAACGGAATCTCAAGCCATGTTGCAGCTTAAAACACAGTACTGTGATTGCAAATACTGTCTGCAATGTCCCATAGGTGTATATTTGATGAAGACTTAGTTGACTTTCAGAATTTCAGCTATTTCCTTATGGCCTTTTTCTAGGGCTAAATCAGATGCTGTCATCCCGGAATCGGTCTTGATGGAAATATCGGCACCGTTCTCTAAAAGCAAAATGATCATTTCTATGTTTCCCTGTTGGGCAGCGATATGCAAGGGCGTGATACGCGAATTTTGTACAACATTCACTTCCGCTCCGGCTTCGATAAGCATTTTGCCGATCGAGTCATACTGACCCGTCAGTGCGGTGTGTATGGGATAGACATGGTAACCATTTTGCGAGCATACATTGGGATCGGCGTGCTTTAATAAAAGAATGCGTACGACCTCTTCTTGTCCAAAATGGGTACTGATGCCCAAAGGGGTAAAGCCATGGCTCGATATTTCGTCTATCACATCCGGCTTTTGTTTTACCATCATCTCCACATGTTGTGCCAGGCCGATGGCGCAGGCCTCGTGGATGCTAATGCTCGTTAGGTGTTTTAATATCGTCTGGATCACTTGGTCCTTGTGATAATAACAAGCCAGCAATAGAGGAGATATGTCGTGGCTGGTCATTTCCCGTAACAATTCCGGTTCGCTGGTTAACAAAATCTCCAAATCGTGATGGTTTCCCGTTTCAATATATTCTTCTAACTTCTGTAAACTCATACATGTGGTATTTGCACACGAAATAACTAAAAAAACACGAAAATTACTCGAAATATTCCGAATATTTACTGGCTGACCAAAAGATAAAAACCCGTGTTCAATTATTGTCTTCTTATTCAAAAAAGGACAGCGCTATCACCCTAGGCACTTTGTCAAGCTCAGTACAGGTTTAGTCGAACGAGCCTGCTATGTTATATAATATATGGTGATTATATCTCCCCTCGGGGTCTTCGCTCCCGAAAGTGTTCAGGGAAGACGCTTGAAATGACGTATTTGTTTATTGCTGATTACAATTACCTTCTATCTTTAGAAGCTAATGCCCGTCTTGGAAAGATTTACCATGATGATGAATTGCTTATATTAGAGTTAGTCGACTTCTCTCTAAAATGGCCGACTTAATGGGTTTTTGTTATGAAAAACAACAAATTTATCCAAATTTCGTAGCTAAAAATCTACAGTTTTCGAATTTATACGTGAATAGTTTGTAAACATTATTTTTTAAGCCAATATTTGTACTGCCCTCCCCAAGGGCATGTTTTTCATAGGTAGATGTAGGGTCGAATATTTCTTATTATTCGACCCTTTTTTTGTTTTTCCCCTATGAGTAGTGTTCATCCCATCGCTCTGATTCGTGATCTTCACGATCCGGAATACTTTGTTGGTTTGTGTAGAATATAAACCCAGACATTGGGAACACACGACAAAGGCCATGTCTTGACTATTTTTGTGTGTCCTTGTGTAGCTCTTAAAATCTTCATGTATATTTGTTCTATATATGATGATCCCAAAAAGAAAAATAGTGATAGCCATTACTGGGGCAAGTGGTTCGATTTATGCCAAATTGTTGTTGGATAAGTTGGCTACTTTAGTCGATCGGGTGGAGGCTGTTGGCGTTGTAATGTCTGACAATGCAAAAGACGTATGGAAATTTGAATTGGAAAACGAAGCTTACAAGGATTACCCTTTTACATTTTATAATAAAAATGACTTTATGGCCCCTTTTGCTTCAGGATCAGCAAGGTTTGATACCATGATCGTATGTCCATGTTCTATGGGGACACTTGCGCGCATCGCCAATGGGGTATCTTCAGATTTAACAACGAGGGCAGCTGATGTGATGCTAAAGGAGCGCAGAAAATTGATATTGGTTACCCGGGAAACGCCGCTTAATGCCATACACATACAGAATATGGCGCTTGTTACGCAGACGGGTGGCATTATCTGTCCGGCTAGTCCCTCTTTCTATAGCTTGCCCAGAACAATGGAAGAGCTGGTCGCTACGGTCGTCGATCGGGTTTTGTCGCTGGCAGATATACCAGTGGATAGCTACTCATGGGGAAGTTCATAAAAAAACAAGCATTTTATAAAATAGGGTGTCAATATAATTTGTACATTTGCTCTTCAATGAAACAGCTGTCAAAACAGGTTGGTTATATTCCGTTTTTCATTGATTTTTCAGTGGAAAAAACAAATACCTTCTTTATTATTTACCAACTGTTTCATCCCTTCGCTAAGAACAATCCTAACATGCTTATTTTAAACGGTCTATATTTTATTCATGGATAATATATTAATTTCTTCCGTCAAATTGTTATCGCCCGGACATACCCAACACGGACAAGTAGTTGATATTTTGATCGAAACCGGAAATATTGGTAAGATTGCTAAAAATATCAAACTAAACGATAAAAAGGTACAGGTGATCGACGGTACAGGTTGCGTAGCTTCTCCTGGCTTTTTTGATCTAAACGCCACTTTCGGAGAGCCGGGGCTGGAAACCAAAGAAGATATAGAGACGGGTACAGAGGTCGCGGCAGCAGGAGGCTTTACCGGTGTAGCTGTGCATCCGAACACCAATCCTCCTATCCATAGCCGATCGGAAGTGGCTTTGGTGGTCAATCGTGCCAAAGGCAATTTAGTGGATGTCTATCCCATAGGAGCTATTAGTAAAAAGCGGGAGGGAAAAGAGCTTGCTGAGCTTTACGATATGAAGACTGCAGGTGCTATTGCTTTCAGTGACGGTAATCGCAGTGTGCAACAGGCAGGCGTTATGGGAAGGGCCTTGTTGTATAGCAAGGGATTCGGTGGGCTGATTATTTCTTTTCCTGAGGATGAGTCCATTTCAGGAGGCAACCAAATGAATGAAGGTGAGGTGAGCACGTATCTGGGCATGAAGGGCAAACCCAATCTGTCGGAATCGTTGATGGTGGCCCGTGATTTGTTTTTAGCGGCATATAATGAAGCGCCTATTCATTTTACAACTATTTCAACAGCAGAATCAGTCGATCTGATCAAGAAAGCCAAAGCGAAAGGATTGAAAGTTACCTGTGATGTTGCCGCACATAATTTAGTGCTTACCGACAGAGAGGTAGCCGGTTTTGATAGCAACTATAAGGTAAATCCGCCCTTGCGTACCAAGAATGATGTCAAAGCCCTTCTAAAGGGTTTAAAAGACGGTACCATCGATGCAGTGGTTTCGCAACACACACCACATGAGGTCGAATTTAAAAATGTGGAATTTCATATTGCTAAGGAAGGCATAATAGGACTTCAGACCGTATTGCCCTTTTTAATAAAAGCTGGTTTGGACGAAGAAGCCATTGTGGAAAAATTGGCCATACAACCTCGCAAGATATTACAATTGGATGTTCCGTCGTTGAAAGTAGGGTCAAAGGCAAATTTAGTTGTGTTTAACACCACAGAAAAATGGACGTTCGATGAGAAGGCGAACCGATCTAAAGCGAGCAACAGCCCTTTGATCGGACAGGAATTGACGGGACGGGTGCGTCTTGTTGTCCATAATAATCAGTTTATTCCGTATATTTAGCCCATGGATACAAAAGTACACAACGCTTTCCAAGCTGGTATAGAGACTTATGCCAAAGCAGAAGGGATAGAATTTGCCACATTTGAAAAGGAATTGGAAGCTGTTTTTGACAATACAGCTCCTTTTATGGCAAAAGTAGAGGCAATGGATGCAGTTTTCGACGATTACCAAAAATTTGAAGAACTGCGCGAGATCTATTTCGACTTGTTGATGATCAACTTTTTTGCGGAAGATGCCCAATTGTTGGAAGAAGATTATTTGGAGTCTCCGGAATGGGAGAGTATCGAAGAAGCGACCATTGACCGTGGTACTGAACTGTTGAACATCTTTTTATATCTTCGGGAATGTGCGGACGAGGAAATTGAGCCATCCTTAGAAGATTATATGAAGGAGTTTTTGCTGGTGGAGGAAGATGAGTTTCAGGATGAGTACAATATCTATGAGAAAGTGATTGCTAATCAGATTTTAGTAGAGAGTAACTATGCCGAAATCGCCAAAGTATCGAAAACACTATCACCTCAGGATGAATTAAAAGATCTGTTTTATGGATTGATGAGCTTCTTCAATGAACGGCATCCGTCTGAAAGCCAATTGGCCGAATTTGAGGAGTCGGCACCAAACAAATCATTGGATACGGCTATCTATCAAATTATTGTAAACTTTAAATAATAAATTATGAGTAACGACTTTAACACAACGTTCGCAGAGGCGGAAGTAAGAAAAGAAAGTATAAAGTATGGCCTTTATATAGGCATAATCGTATTGGTCCTCAGTATTGTATCCGTATATATGCTCATGAACGCCTCTAATTTCATGATCGGATCTATCGTATCTAGCGGGTTATTCTTTGTGGTTGTCATTGCCCTGTCTGTTTACTTTTCGTCGTTATTGAGGAAGACTGCCGGGGGATATTGGTCATTTAGCCAAGCGTTGAAAAGTATTTTCCTGATGTTGGCCATTTCCGTCTTGATATCGCAGGTTGGTTCGTCAGTTTTCAATTTAGTCAATCCCGAGCCTCAGCAAGTGGTGTTTGATAAAACCATCAACTTTACCATTGAAAAATTGGAAAGTGTGGGTGCAGATGATGAAATGATCGACAAACAAGTGGCTGAACTGGAAAAGGCAAGAGAAGAGTTGCGTACATTTTCTTTGGGTCAAATCTTGAAAGGGATAGGTTTGACGTTGATTATGTATTTTGTTTTCTCATTGATATTGGCAGCCATTTTTAAACGAGAAAGACCTGCCTTTTTAAAGGCTGAAAATAGTGGCGATGCGGCCCATCCTTGGCAAGAGAATCAGTAGAACATGGACATATCAGTTGTCATTCCGTTATATAACGAGGAAGAATCATTGCCTGAGCTGACCGATTGGATTCGGAGGGTCATGCAACAACATCATTTTAGCTACGAAATTATTTTAATAGATGATGGCAGTAACGATTCCTCGTGGAAAGTGATCGAAACGCTAAAGCAGCAGCATGAGCAGATTTTGGGTATCAAATTCAGGAGAAACTATGGTAAATCTGCGGCGTTAAACGTAGGGTTTGAAGTGGCACAAGGAGAGGTGATCGTCACGATGGATGCCGATCTGCAGGATAGTCCGGATGAAATTCCCGAACTATATGATAGGGTTATCAATCGAGGTGCAGATTTGGTTTCGGGATGGAAACAGAAACGGTATGATCCCTTAACCAAAACGGTTCCGACAAAACTATTCAATTCCGTTACCCGTAGTATGTCAGGCATTCACAATCTGCATGATTTCAATTGCGGATTGAAGGCCTACCGTAAGGATGTGGTCAAGAGTATTGAGGTATATGGAGAGATGCACCGGTATATCCCTGTGCTAGCCAAATGGGCCGGTTTCCGGAATATTCAGGAACAGATTGTGCAACATTATCCGCGTAAATATGGCAAGACCAAATTTGGTCCGGGGCGATTTATCAAGGGTTTTTTGGATTTATTGTCTATCTTTTTTGTGGGTAAGTTTGGCAAGCGGCCCATGCACTTTTTTGGCACGATCGGTGTGTTAAGCTTTGTGATTGGTTTTTTTATCACCTGCTATCTCATCTTCGAAAAATTGATGAGTATCGCCAATGGCACACCTTACCGTAACATTACAGACCAGCCGTTGTTTTATCTGTCGTTAGCAGCTATTTTGATTGGCACACAACTTTTCCTTACCGGATTTATTGCCGAGCTGGTATCCAGAAATTCTTCCGAACGCAATAAATACCATATCGAAAGGGTGGTTTGATATGTTTTTTTCGATTATCATTCCTTTGTACAATCGGCCTCAGGAAATCAAGGAGCTGCTGGATTCCCTAACATCGCAACAGTATAAAGGTTTTGAGGTCATTGTGGTGGAAGATGGCTCATCCATGCCGGCTCAGGATATCGTGGAGTCCTACCGGGATAAGCTGGATGTTCACTATTATGCGAAAGTCAATGAAGGACAGGGATTTGCCCGGAATTATGGTTTTTCACAAGCTAAAGGCGATTATTACATTGTCTTCGATTCGGACATTCTTGTTCCCAACGATTATTTGCTATCGGTCCTGCAGGGGTTAGATCGCGATCGATGGGATGCTTTTGGCGGTCCCGATGCCGCGCACCATTCCTTTACAGCCATTCAAAAAGCCATATCCTATTCCATGACCAGCCCTTTCACTACGGGTGGCATTCGGGGAAATAAACAGCATGTCGGACAGTTCCACCCGAGGAGTTTTAACATGGGGATATCTAAAGAAGTATACGAAAAAACAGGAGGTTTTAAACTCTCTCGTCGTTCAGAAGATATTGAATTCAGCATCCGTATGCTGTCGAACGGCTTTCGTGTCGGATTGATTCCTGAAGCCTTTGTTTACCACAAGCGCAGGGCGGATTTCTTTCAATTCTTTAAACAAACCCATTCCTTTGGCAAAGGGAGGATCGATATCTACCAGCTTTATCCTTCGGAATTAAAGCTGGTACATGCTTTGCCCTCCTTGTTTGTGGGTGGGCTTATCAGCTTGATCTTTTTAAACCTGTTGAACGTATGGACCAATGGAGCGATAACCGTGGTACATGCTTTAGCACAAATGGGTAACCTATTTCTCCTCTTTTACACCTTGTTTTTGTTTCTTCATGCTTGGGTCACGACGAAAAATCTAAAAGTGGCAGTTTTGTCGGTTATCGCGGCCTATACGCAGTTGATTGCTTATGGAACAGGCTTTATAAAGCAATATATAAACGAGTTGCTGTTAAGACCATCATAAGTATATCGTCCAAATATGCTTATGATAGCTTCATTGCCTTTTAAACACATGATAATGAAAAATAAGGCGATCCAAGATTCCAAAAGCGCATAAAGTTTATTATTTTGCTCCAAAATATAAGAAGAGGTGATTTCATATACGCAGCATAACTTAGGAAAATTAGAAGATTTATTCCACGATCTGGGCTACAAATTGCGCTTTGAAAAAGGTTCTTTTCGTACAGGAGCTTGTGTGTTGCAAAATACCAAGGTAATTGTGGTCAACAAATTTTCCACATTAGAGGTGAAAATTCAGTCATTGATACAACTCTTGTGGGAAATGGATGTGGATACTTCTGTATTGGACGATAGGAAGAAAGAATTTTATAAAACCATTAAAAAAGCACAACTTTCGGTTTGAGAATCACATTTTTAGGTACCGGTACTTCTCAAGGTGTTCCTGTCATCGCCTGTCCGTGTGCGGTATGCCAATCGGATGATGCCAAGGATAAGCGATTAAGGACATCTATTCTGATGGAATACGCCGATCAGCATATTGTGGCGGACACCGGTCCAGACTTTCGCTATCAAATGTTACGGGCGAAAGTGAAACGCTTGGATGCCGTGCTGATTACACATTCGCACAAGGATCACATTGCGGGAATGGATGATGTGCGGGCATACAACTATCAACAGCAGGAGTCCATACCCATCTATGGTACGCAAGAATCCCATGATGCCCTTCGACGGGAATTTTATTATGCTTTTAGTGAATTTAAATACCCTGGCGTGCCGCGCTTGGAACTGAAAGAAATTTATCCGGGGCAACCCTTTGTTATCGGAGGAAAACAGATTTTGCCCATTAAAGTGATGCATTACAAGATGCCTGTCATGGGATTTCGTGTTGATAATTTTGCTTATATAACAGATGCCAAAACTATTCCTGACGAATCAAAGGCCTTACTACAAGGCATAGAGATATTGGTGATCAATGCTTTGCAGGAGGAACCGCACATCTCGCATTTCACCAAAGAAGAAGCCATTGCCTTTGCACAGGAGATCCAAGCAAAAACCACCTATCTGATACATATCAGCCATCGGTTTGGCAAACACATCGATATTGAAAGGACATTGCCTGATGGCGTTTTTGTGGCTTATGATGGCCTCGTTTTGGAGCTGGAATAGATACACTTTACGAAACCACTTTATTTTTCCTAATTTTACGGGATATGAAATACTATCTTATTGCCGGTGAAACATCAGGAGATCTGCATGGCGCAAATTTGATAAAGGCTTTAAAGAGGGAAGATGCAGATGCTTCGTTTCGTATTGTAGGTGGCGACCGAATGACCTCTGTTGCCGCGGAAGAGCCTCTTATACACACTTCTGAAATGGCTTTTATGGGCTTTGTGGAAGTCCTCAAAAACTTAGGCAAGATCAAGAAAAACCTCCAATTGGTGAAGAAAGATATCTTAAAATATCGACCCGATGTGCTGATATTAATCGACTTTCCCGGATTCAACCTGAAAATCGCCTCTTTTGCCAAAAAACACGGTGTAAAAGTCTGCTATTATATTTCTCCTAAGATATGGGCATGGAACCAAGGGCGCGTGCACAAGATCAAAAAAGTAGTAGACCATATGTTCTGTATTCTGCCTTTTGAGGTTGATTTTTATAAGAAGTTCAACTATAAGGTAGATTATGTTGGAAACCCGTTGCTAGATGCCATTGCGAGCTATCGTTTTAATCCCGATTTCAAAAAAGATAATGGATTGAATGATCGGCCCATCATTGCTTTGTTGCCCGGAAGCCGGAAGATGGAAATTGAGAAGCTCCTTCCCATCATGGTCCATTTGTATTTCTTGTTTCCCGCCCATCAGTTCGTTATCGGAGGAGCGCCCAATTTTGAGGAAAGTTTTTATAAATCCTATATTGGCGATCTGCCCATTCCCGTTGTGTTCGACCAAACGTATGATCTGCTGAAGCATGCCGACGCAGCCGTAGTCACCAGCGGTACGGCTACCTTGGAAACCGGTATTCTTAAAGTACCACAGGTTGTGGTATATAAGGCCAATAAGTTATCGGTCATGATTGCTCGATTGGTAATAAAGGTAGAATTTATTTCTTTGGTCAATCTTATCAACGGTTTCCTTTCTGTTAGAGAACTTATACAGCAAGACTGCACTTCCCGAAATATTGCTGATGAACTTGATTTGCTTCTCAACAACCAAGAACATCGTGCAAGCGTGATGGAAAACTACGATATTCTAGAAGAAAAGCTTGGGACTCCAGGGGCTTCTGAAAAAGTGGCAAAACGCATCGTATCTTATTTATCATAAACATTCGTTAAACTTTTTTGTTATATTGGTATTCCAATAAAAGATACCATACAAAAAGAGAATGGCCATGAAAAAGTTAATTTATATAAGCTTCTTGCTTTTGGGGATTTCGATACAGTCGTTTGGCCAAGCAGGAGAACAACATATATCAAAACTGGAGTTGCGTAAAAAAGAAAAAAAAATCTTTCAAGATCGTCATCGCGATTCCACATCAGTGTTGTATATTGATACGCTCATTATGAAAGACCGATCTTCCTTGCAGTTTTTCGGCAAGAAAAACGTGAAATTGGTCGTGAAATATGCGGAGATAGGGGATAAGGCTTTTATCAGCGGTGTAGGTGGAGAAAATAATGCCTCCAACTTCGACATTGACATCCATTTGCAGAAACTGGGTTCGTTGTACGTCATCGCACGTGGATTGGATGCCATGAATGGTACGAAAACATATCCGAACGGTGACGGCGGTACAGTTAACTTCACTTACGATTCACAGGGCATCATGCCACAGACAGCAGATAAAAAAGCCAAAAACTACGTATTCATTGATGTTTCGGCCGGTGGAAGAACAATAAACCCAACCACGGATCTCAATCAGATTTATTCGAGGATTGCCACAGCGCCTTCGGGACTAAGAGGTATACCGCAAGGACAGATTTATTCCGGTTCGCCCGGTAGAGAAGGCCAAGCAAATATCAATAGCAAATAGCAAAATGAGGAGCGTTTCCTGCATTTTATATAACCATTTATACATGCATTTCAAAAAAACACTTCTTCTTTGTTTTTTATGTATTGCCATTGCTACACATGCGCAAAACATTGTACCATTGATCCAAAAGGAAGACGTGAGCTTTCGGGGATTGGAAAGCTATAAAAATCACTGTATCTGGGTAAGCGGTTCAAAAGGAACTGTTGGAAAATCAGCAGACAAAGGCCAAACTTGGGAATGGGTATCGCCGGTGGGATATGAAGATTTTGACTTTCGGGATATTGAGGTGTTCAATGAAAAAGAAGTTTTGGTTTTAAGCGCGGGTAGCCCGGCAGTGATGCTGAGAACGTCGGATGGTGGCCGATCTTGGCAGGAAGTGTATAGAGATGAACGTCCGGATATTTTTTTAGACGGCATGGATTTCAAGGGAAGCGAAGGATTTGTCATCGGTGATCCGATAGACGGCTTGTTTCAGCAATTGCAAAGCAAGGATAAAGGCAAAACATGGAAGGATGTCTCCAATTTCATGTTTTTCTTTGCGGATGAAGGTGAAGCTGCTTTTGCGGCAAGTGGCACCTCCGTGCTGTATCTGCGTCATAATGTTTGGCTTGGGACGGGGGGTGCGTCGGCAAATCTGTTTAGGAGAAATGAAAGGAAACGGACGATGTTCAAAATGCCTTGTCCTATACAGCAGGGTGTATCCAGCAAGGGGATTTTTTCGATAGATTTTTATGATGACAATGTGGGAGTAGTGGTTGGAGGTGACTATATGAATGACACAGACAATAGCAATAATGTCTTCTTAACCTATGACGGAGGACAGAATTGGACGGTGCCCATCATGCCGGTCGGTGGCTACCGATCGTGTGTGAAATACATGACAAAGGACGTCTTGGTTGCCACCGGAACATCCGGTACGGATATTTCATGCGATGGTGGAAAAACATGGAAAAATATCTCTAAAGAAAGCTATAATGTGCTTTCCAAAGACAAATCTAATAAAACTGTCTATTTAGCGAGTAGTGACGGTATTATTTCCAAAATGTCTTTATAATAGGTCGCCATAATGAAGCATGTTTTTTCTGGAATGGTTATCTACCTCCAGCCCCAAGCATTTAATGGATTTTTGGTGTGTCGAGTAAATCTGTGACACAACTAAGCACCTCTTCTTCGCTATATCCATCTTCCAGCATCGAAAAGGTGAGATAGGCCGCATAGATTTCCGCACTGAAAACAACGTGTTTGTCCGAAATGATTTTATCAATCGTTTCTTCATAAACATCTACGCCGATGTGATGCAGTTCGTTATGGAGATTGGTAGAAATAGTACTGTGTTCTTCACCCGAAGCAAAGGCCGCAATGATGTGCAAAATCAATGTGTCTAAAATCTCGGGTGTGATTTTTTCTGCTTTTTCGCCATACGATTTTAAATCAACTCTTTGTCGCGCACTTTTGACAATCTTATCCCAAATGAGGTATTCCGTTTCGGTGTGCATAATGTGTCGTTTATAATACTGTTTAAATATAATGTAAAACTGTTGAAAAAACAAATTCTTTCATTAACACCGTATTACTGTGTTGTAAATTTGTTCGTTTGGAAAATTATGTATACCTTTGTGCTATCTGAATAAGAGGGGGCATGGTATGCCCCCTTTTTTAATTCTTTATTGAATATTAATATGCAAGTAGAAGATAGGGTCCGCGCATTGGTAGAAGAAAAGATTGCCGATCGGGCGGACTTGTTTATCGTGCGCATCAAAATGCACAGCAATGGCGTTTTGGAGATCTTAATGGACGGTGATCATGGCATTGCTATTGAAGATTGCGTGCAGATTAGCCGTCATGTGGGATTTCATTTGGAAGAGGAAAATGTGATCGATCGTGCTTACAGACTTGAGGTCTCCTCGCCGGGTATCGATACCCCTCTTTTGATGCATCGCCAATACCTTAAGAATATCGGTCGTAGCGTTCGCGTGACCACCGCTGAACAGGAGAAGCGTGAGGGAAAATTGATCGAAGTTTCCGAAACGGGGATTACGATAACAGAAAAAGTGAAAGAAAAAGGAAAGAAAGCTGCCGAACAAACGGTTGTCATTCCTTTTGAAAATATAGTAGAAACTAAGGTGTTAATTTCATTTAAATAAAATGAGCAGCAATATCAATTTGATCGATTCTTTTCAAGAGTTTAAAGAATTTAAAAATATCGATCGCCCAACAGTTATCAGTGTCTTGGAAGAGGTTTTCCGTAGTATGATTCGCAAACGTTACGGTACAGACGAAAACGTCGACGTGATTGTTAACCCGGATAACGGTGACTTGGAAATTTGGAGAACGCGTGTCGTCATGGAGGATGGCTTTTCGGAAGATGACGATTTGGAAATCGAGTTGGCCGAGGCACATCAATATGATCCGGATTTGGAAGTAGGCGATGATTACATCGAACAGATTACGTTGGAAAGCTTTGGCCGTCGTGCTATTTTGGCCGCTCGCCAAACATTGGTGTCCAAGATTCTGGAACTGGAAAAAGATGAAGTCTTTAAGAAGTACAAAGATCGTGAAGGTGAATTGGTGATAGGTGAGGTCTACCAGATTTGGAAAAAGGAGATTTTGGTGTTGGATGAAGATGGAAATGAATTGATTTTGCCTAAATCCGAACAGATTCCGGCTGATTATTTCAAAAAAGGAGATAGCATCCGCGCAGTCGTACATAAAGTGGACATGATGAACAACAATCCGAAAATCATCATTTCCCGTACAGCTCCGGAATTTTTGCAACGCTTGTTTGAGCTAGAGGTACCTGAAATTTTCGACGGTCTGATCACGATTAAAAAAATTGTGCGTGAACCGGGAGAACGTGCCAAGGTCGCTGTGGAATCCTATGATGATCGTATTGATCCCGTAGGCGCATGTGTGGGGATGAAGGGTTCCCGTATACACGGTATTGTTCGCGAGTTGCGCAATGAAAATATTGATGTGATTAACTTCACGTTGAACAATTCATTGTACATCACCCGCGCTTTGAGTCCTGCCCGTATTTCGTCTATTAAGATCGACGAAGAAAACAAGACGGCAGCCGTATATTTGAAGCCAGATCAGGTATCGTTGGCCATTGGTCGAGGTGGACATAATATTAAACTCGCCGGAAAACTGACCGGCTACGAAATCGATGTTTACCGTGAAAACGACGAAGTGGAGGAGGATGTAGACATCGAAGAATTCGCAGACGAAATCGATAGCTGGATCATTGACGAACTAAAGCGTGTTGGTTTGGATACAGCAAAATCTGTATTAGCCCTTAGCCAAGAAGAATTGGTAAGAAGGACTGATTTAGAAGAAGATACCATCCAAGAGATTGTTCGTATCCTACAGGCCGAATTTGAATAGGCTTTTGCAGGATCATGCACTGGAAAAACAATTGAACGTTAAATTGTTTTTTCAGTGTAAAAAAACATATTTTTGTAACACAAAATAATAGAAGGTAAATAAATAGATGACAGAAGGAAAAAGCGTAAACTTGCTAAAGGCAGCAAAAGAACTCAACATTGGGATAGGTACAGCTGTTGACTTCTTGGTGAAGAAAGGCTTTGAGGTAGATTCAAAACCAAGCACCAAGTTGTCTCCAGATATGTATTCTGCTCTTTTGAAAGAATTCCAAGGAGACAAAATCGTAAAGGACGAAGCAAAACAAATCATTATCGGTAAAATTCGTCGTGAGGAGTCGGCTGCTGGAACAGGTGGAGCTAATGCTGATGAATCTCATATAGACCTTCTTGAAGAACGTGATACGGACAATAAAGAAATTCTAATTAAAGGCCATACTGCTGATACACCTGCTGTAACCCCTGAACCGAAGGAAGAGCATGGACATTTGAAGGTTGTAGGGAAAATAGATTTAGACAGTCTGAATAGAGGCAAATCCAAGAAAGTAGAACCTCAAGAAGAGAAAATCGAAAGCACTCCTCCCACTCCGGCAGAAGCCAAAGAGGAAGAAAGAGTGCCGGTTGTTTCAGAAGAAACTGTGGAAATTCCTGAAGCAAAAACGGAAAAGGTGGTTGAACAACCTAAGCCGGAAGAAGTAGTTGGGATCAAAGAAGATAAAGCGATTGCTTCGGAACCGGAGGCGCCCAAAGAGGAGAAACCTTCGCCAGCAGTTCCTGAAAAACCTGTTGCCATGCCTGAACCTCATCAAGATGATGTTATCCGCGCGCGCTCAGAAACATTAACAGGGCCTAAAGTTATCGGTAAGATTCAGCTCCCTGTAGAGCGTTCGAACAAGCCCGTGGCTTCTTCATCAAACGCCGCAAACAATGATAGCAAACGGAAGCGTAAGCGTTCAAATAAAAATGCTCCCGTCAATCCGAATGCTGTAGAAGGTAAGATTGGTGGTGAAAAAGGAGGCTTCAACAAAGGTGGGCAGCATCCGCATAACCGTCAAGGAGGCCACCAGCAACAGGCGGGGGGCAAAGGTCGTCATGACCATAAAGGTAAAGGCCGTCATCAAGAGGCTCCAAAAGAAGAACCTTCAGAAAAAGAAATACAAGATCAAATCAAAGCTACATTAGCACGTTTAAGCGGTGCGGGCAAGTCGGGTAAATTTGCCCAACGAGCTAAATTACGCCGTCAGAAGCGTGATGATATCGCACATTCTGCTGAGGAAGCTGCTTTGGAAGAAGCGGCACAATCCAAAATTTTACGTGTGACCGAGTTTGTGACTGCAAATGAGTTGGCAAACCTCATGGACGTGCCGGTGACACAGATTATCTCTACTTGTATGAGTTTGGGCATGTTTGTTTCCATCAACCAACGTTTGGATGCAGAAACTCTTGCTATCGTAGCCGATGAATTTGGCTACCAAGTTGAGTTTATCAAACCTGAAGACGAAGAAATTACCGAGCTAGAAGAATCAGACAATGAAGCAAACCTTGTTCCGCGTGCTCCGATTGTTACGGTCATGGGACACGTTGACCACGGTAAGACCTCCTTGTTGGACTATATCCGTAAAGCGAATGTCACCAAAGGTGAAGCCGGGGGAATTACCCAGCACATTGGGGCCTATGCGGTTAAATTGGACGATGGCCGTCAAATCACATTCTTGGATACCCCAGGTCACGAAGCCTTTACGGCGATGCGTGCACGTGGTGCTAAAGTGACGGATATTGTCATTATTGTAATTGCAGCTGACGACGCAGTGATGCCCCAGACGAGAGAAGCAATCAACCATGCGCAAGCAGCTGGTTCACCGATCGTATTTGCTTTTACCAAGGTTGATAAACCGGGAGCAAATGCTGACAAGATTCGTGAGCAACTATCGGCCATGAATATTTTGGTGGAAGATTGGGGCGGTAAATACCAAGCTCAGGAAATATCGGCCAAAACAGGTGAAAATGTAGACTTGTTATTAGAAAAAGTGCTTTTGGAAGCTGAATTACTCGAATTAAAAGCCGATCCTAAGAAACGTGCTGTAGGTTCTGTGATTGAAGCTGCTTTAGATAAAGGGCGCGGTATTGTCACGACAGTATTGGTTCAAGGCGGTACTTTACGTGTGGGAGACCCTATTTTGGCAGGATCGCACTCGGGTAAAGTTAAGGCTTTGACCAACGAAAGGGGCGAGCGTGTTAAAGAAGCGGGGCCTTCTGTGCCGGTGCAGATTTTAGGTATGTCAGGCGCACCGACAGCAGGAGACAAGCTTTACGTGATGGAAACGGAAACAGAAGCTCGTCAAGTGGCTAGCAAACGCTTGCAGTTGCAACGCGAACAAGGCATGCGTGCCACCAAGCATATTACCTTGGATGAAATTGGTCGTCGTTTGGCTATCGGAAATTTCAAAGAACTTAACGTTATCGTTAAAGGAGATGTGGATGGTTCTATTGAGGCCTTGTCAGACTCATTACTGAAATTGTCTACAGACGAGATTCAAGTGAATGTTATTCACAAATCTGTGGGCGCTATCTCTGAGTCGGATGTATTGTTGGCTTCAGCTTCAGACGCGGTGATTATCGGTTTCCAAGTCCGTCCAACGCAGGGTGCGAAAAAGCTGGCTGAAAACGAGCAAATCGATATCCGTCTGTACTCTATTATCTATGATGCGATCGAAGAATTGAAATCGGCGATGGAAGGAATGTTGGCACCTAAGTTTGAAGAAAAGATCGTGGCAGAAGTTGAAATCCGCGAAACCTTTAAGATTTCAAAAGTGGGTACCATTGCTGGATGTATGGTACGTGAAGGCAAAATCAACCGCAACAATGACGTACGTGTTATTCGTGACGGAGTCGTTATCCATACGGGCAAATTGGCTTCACTGAAGCGCTTTAAAGACGATGTGAAAGAAGTTGCACAAGGTTATGAGTGTGGTCTGAATATTGACCGTTTCAACGATATTGAAGTAGGCGACATTGTGGAAGCCTACGAGCAAGTGGAAGTAAAACGTAAACTGTAAAAAATCGTTTTCTTCGTATGATTAAATCCTGGCAATAACAAATTGTCAGGATTTTTTTTCATGAGCATATTTGCTAAGGATAAGGGAGTTTGCTTGTGTCCTTTTTGACTTTTTGATTTTTACTTTTTAATTTAGAGAATGTACAAATTTGAAATCTCTGATATCATATACCAACCGAATGACAATGTTACGATCACCTTTAAGGATTTGTCGGGAAACTACCCTAAATACAAAGCCGGCCAGTTTTTAACTGTTTCTTTTACGTTTGGGGAACGGGAAGTAAGACGTTCCTATTCTTTTAGTTCTTCCCCTGATATAGGCGAACCGTTAGCGATTACGGTCAAAAGAGTGGATAATGGGGAGATTTCCAGATTGTTGCATCATAAAACAAAAATAGGTGATGTGATTGATGTCTTAGAGCCACAGGGATTGTTTTATTACGAACCCGAACCCGATGCGGATCGGACGGTATTCTTGTTTGCAGCAGGAGTGGGGGTAACACCCTTGTATGCTATCTTGAAAACCGCTTTGGTGGCTGAACAGAAATCGAAAGTAGTATTGGTGTATAGCAATAGCTCAGTAGAAAGGACATTGTTTTACGATGAACTGCAGCAATGGCAAGCGCGTTATCCCGACCGTTTGGATATTGTTTGGATTTTTTCCAACAGTAAGAATTTGATGAATGCCCGACTAAATCGGGAGTACCTCATCCGCATTGTTCAGAAACATATGCCTGCACATGGGAATATTGTTTTTTATACTTGTGGGCCTGTCTTTTATATGGATTTGGTACGTTTCACCCTATTGGGTATGGGGTTTCCAGAAAAGGACATTCGCAAAGAAACTTTCCACTTCCCCGAAGAGGAGGAAGATGAAGATGAGCGGGAAGAGGAACCGGTGGACACCACATCCTATCCTGTAAAGTTGCGGTTTCAAGGACTGGAATATGATTTGATTATCCCCTACGATAAGACCATTTTGGATGTGGGGTTGGAACAAAAGATCAGGTTACCCTATTCTTGTAAATCAGGGATGTGTAGTACCTGCGTGTCACAGTGCATCTCCGGTGCGGTACGTATGGACTATAATGAGGTTTTAACCGATCGGGAAGTGGCAAATGGCAGGTGCTTGATTTGTGTTTCACATCCGGTAGTGGAGGAAACGGTTATAGAAGTGCTTTAGTGTCAGACTCTAGGACTGTAGAAGGCACCGAATCTCACAGATCTTCACAGAATCTTAGAAATTTCTGTGTCTCCTGTGAGTATTAAAAAACCAGATATTTTGATTTTGCATACTAATATGATAAAAGCCGTAATCATTGGCGCGACAGGCGCTACAGGAAAGGAGTTGGTTGCCCAATTGTTGGAAGATAACCGATTTGAGAAGATGGTGGTTTGGGTGAGACGATCCTATTTTTCACCACACCCCAAATTGGAGGAAGTCATTGTTGACTTTGATCGATTAGGTGACTATGCCGATAGCATAAATGCAGATGTGGCTTTTTCGTGTTTGGGAACAACCTTAAAAGATGCGGGTAGCAAAGAAGCACAATGGAAAGTTGATCACGATTACAACTTCCATTTTGCAAAAATCTGCCAGGAGAGTGGTGTGAAACATTTTATCTTGCTCTCTGCTGTTGGGGTGGCTGAAGATTCCCGGTTTTTCTACAATCGGATGAAAGGCACCTTGGAAGAAAATATTAAAAAATTGGGGTTTGAACAGCTGACTATTTTGCAACCGGGAATGATTCTTCGCCCCGGCACCGATAGACCTATGGAGAAATTTGCAGGTAATCTTATTGTTTTTCTGAACCGCTTGGGACTTTTGAAAAAATATCGTGCCATCAGCACCTCAAAACTGGCAAGCGAAATGATCAAAGGCTCTCTAAATCGTGCTGAGGGGATTAGAGTTATCGGTCTAAAAGATATGCTTTCCTGATTGTCCACAATCGTATTTTTGCAGTTGCCAATCCTAAATAAATCCAGTATTTTCACCGCGATATGGCAAAATATAGGAAACCTGTCAACAGGAGTGCAAAGGTCAATGATGCAGACCGTAGGAAGTATTTGATTTGGAGTGTGGCTGTTCCATTGGCTTTGCTGGCGTGTTTAGCTATTATCTATTATAAAACAGACCTTTCTTTTACGTTGAAGAATTGGCTTCACCGTAAAGATGTAAATGAAAACCATTCAGCGAACGAACATGAACAGAGGAATATCGCCTTGATGGAGAAGCATGATGATTATGTATATGGCATTGACATCTCCCAATATCAAGGTCGGGTAAACTGGATAGAGATGAACACGATTCATGACAGATTTCCGTTGGATTTTGTTTTTATCCGGGCAACTATGGGAGAGCAGGCAACTGACAAGCGATTTTCAGAAAATTGGAAAGCAGCAGAAAGCCGCGCAAAGCTTCGTGGAGCTTACCACTATTTCCGTCCAAACGAGAATTCGATCAAGCAGGCCCGTAATTTTATCCGCACGGTGAAATTGAAACCAGGAGACTTGCCTCCCGTATTGGATATTGAGGAACGACCGAGAAAGCAACCCATGGACTCCTTGAAAATCGGGTTAAAAAGATGGCTGGTCGAGGTGGAAAGACATTATGGAATAGCTCCCATAATATATTCAGGCGACAGCTATTTTACAGATTTTCTTGAAAAGGAATTCTCAGAATATGTCCTGTGGATCGCTAATTACAATTTTTGGGTTGAGAAACCTAAAAAGCATTGGGATTTTTGGCAGTTTTCCGAGAGAGGTTTTGTCCGCGGAATTAAAGGTCCGGTAGATTTGAATATGTTTAAGGGGAATGTGGAAGCGCTTGAACGGCTGGCGATTCCTTATTAGACTAATCCTCGTTTTCAGATACAGCGTCTTGCTGCGTATCCATTCTCGTGATGAGTACCTTGTCAATGCGGTGTCCATCCATATCGATGACTTCGAGTTTGTAATTTTTGAAATAAATGGATTCTCCTTCTGCAGGAACATGGTCAAGCATTAAGAATATCAATCCACCCAGCGTCGTGATATGGCCTATTTCTTCCTCTTCTTCTTCGGAAAGGTAAATATGAAAATGCTCCATAAAATCGGTAAGCTGCATGATGCCGTCTACGGTAAAAGTACCATCTTCCCTTTTACGAATTTGAGACTCCTCGCCCTCTGTATCTAATTCTCCGTTTCCGAACAATGTCCTGACGATATCTTTCGAAGATACAATGCCCTGTGGTATACCATATTCGTCAATGACCACGGCCAATTGTGCCTTGGCATGCTTGAATAATTCTAGAATATTGTATGCGTAGCTGTGCTCATTGACAAAGGGGATAGGCTGGATCAATTCCTCCAAATGAATCGGCTTATTGTCCATAAATTTTTTCAAAAAGGATTTTACATGGATAACGCCTTTCACCTGGTCAAAACTGCCGTCCACCACTGGGAATTCTGTATGTTCAGATTCCAATAAAATCATCTTGTTCTCCTCAAACGTATTTTGGAGATCCAGACAGTCTATCTCTGAACGGTGAACCATTAAGTTGATGGCTCGTTTGTCCCCTAAAACCAGTAAACGATCCACGAAATCATGTTCAAAATGGTCAATTACACCACTGTCTACCCCCTCGTCCACCAATGCTTTAATTTCCTCTTCGGTGACCGTGTTTTTGGATACTTTAATGTTCAATAACCGCACGATGGCCTCCGTAGAGACACTCAATAACCAAACAAACGGCTTCACGATTTTACTTAATAGCTGCATGAATGGCGCAATCAGCATCGCGTATTTTTCAGGAATCGCCATTCCTATTCGCTTGGGTACCAGCTCTCCGATGACCAGAGAAAGATAAGTAATGAGAAGCACCACTAAAATAATAGAAATCTGTTGGCTATAGGGTGCTATAAAAGGCATATTCTTCAGTATCTCAGCTAAAAAGATGGAAATGGTGCCACCGCTGAAAAAACCGGTCAGGATACCAATTAACGTGATGCCGATTTGTACGGTGGAAAGAAATTGGTTTGGGTTATCTTTAAGTTTTAGTGCCGTTTTCGCGGCAATGTTATTCTTTTCCGCCGCAGCTTGAAGCCTTGCTTTTCGACTGGATACGATGGAGATTTCGGAAGCGGAAAGAATACCATTTAAAATGATCAATGCAAGAATAATAAATATCTCCGTGAGCATGCCTTAGATTTTATGTTCCTAAAATACAAATTCTTTTTGATGTATAATACAAATACCTGTGTTTTTGCTTCACCATTATGCAAATAGGGCTAGGCAACCTGCTTTATTTTAGAAGTTGCTGGTTTTACATATCTACATTGAAAATCGTGCAATCGTTTGAGTTTATTTACAGTTTTCGTTTTCCATATTATTTATGGATATTGCATTGAAATAGACATGAGACATGTCAAAATGTGAAAATATTTGATGATTGATTATAAAAGTAACACGGCATTGCAACCTGCTAATCATTTTGAAATAAAAGGGAACATCCAACATATCGAGCGATTTGGCTCGGGCCATATAAATGATACCTTTAGTGTAAAAACAGATCATCCAGATAAGAAAAGCTATTTATTGCAACGCATTAACCACCACATTTTTGCGAATGTGGACGGGCTTATGCGGAACACGAAAATTGTCTTGGATCATCTGAAATCCAAACTGGCTTATTTAGGAGAAGAGCGCGTTGAAAAAGCTACGTTAACGCTTATACCCACCAAAGATGGACAATTGTACCATAGGGATGAGGAAGGCAACTATTGGCGTATGTTCATCCTTATTCAAGGAACCAAGAGTTACGACATTGTCAGGACACCGGCCCAAGCTTATTCCGGCGGACAGGCTTTTGGCGAATTTCAAAAGCAGTTATCTGACTTGGATGCGAATAAGTTGGTGGAGATACTACCTAATTTCCATAATATTGATTTTCGAATCAATAACCTTAAAAAGGCCATTGGGAATGACACAGTGGGTCGAGTTAAGGAAGTGCAGCATATTTTAGATTATATTTTTGAACGGAAAGATAAGATGCGCATGGTTTTAAATATGGGTTCAAGAGGGGAGTTACCATTGCGCATTACCCATAACGATACTAAATTTAACAATGTTTTGCTGGATCAAGACGACAATGTGCAGTGTGTGATCGATTTAGATACCGTGATGCCTGGATATGTGGCTTATGATTTTGGCGATGCTATCCGGACAATCATCAATTCGGCGGCAGAAGACGAAGCTGATACGTCAAAAATTGTGTTGAACATATCGCTTTTCAAAGCCTATGCAAAAGGGTATATGAGCGAAGCAAAGGAGTTTTTAACAGAAGCCGAAGTAGAATCTTTGCTCTATGGGGTATTTTTATTGCCCTACATGCAAGCCGTACGGTTCTTGACAGACTATTTGGACGGAGATACCTATTATAAAACGTATTATCCCGAACACAATTTGGTGAGAACCAAAGCACAACTTAAATTAGTAAAAGAATTGGAGCAACACGAAGAAGAGTTGGCCAATATTTTGCAACAAAGTGTAAATATCTAAAACTGCTATCATGAGCCATTTAAACGTTCCCCAAATTGAAATTGAAACAGCTGATTTTAATTATTATGCTGTTCAAAAACAAATGGAGAGGTTGGATTGGCATGCTATTTCCCATGTGAATTGGGCGGATACATATCCCTATAAGCCTTCGGTTAGCTTTCAGATAGCCCATCAAAACCATACGATTTTTCTGCACTATCACGTAGAAGAAGACTTTGTAAAGGCCGCGTATATCAGGCCTAATGAATCTGTTTGGGAAGACAGTTGCGTGGAGTTTTTTATCTCGTTTGACGGACGGAAAACTTACTATAACTTAGAATTCAACGTATTGGGTACAGGTTTAATCGGATATGGCACATCAGATAAAAATACAAGAAACAGACTTTCTGCAGCAGATATTGAGAAAGTGTGCACAGTAACTTCGGTGGTCAATATTAACGGGAAGAAAACATGGAATATTATTTTGGCCATTCCTACACAAGTTTTTGGAACACAGCAACCTGCTTCGTTGTCCGGTATGAAAGCTTTCGCTAATTTTTATAAATGTGGTGATGGATTGCCGACTCCCCATTTTCTATCATGGAATAGGATAGACCACCCAGCGCCAAATTTTCATCTGCCGGAATACTTCGGAGAAATCACATTTGAATAGCTGAAAAATAGATAGGCTTAATCGGCATATCGATAAATTAAAGAGGGGCTTGTGTAAAATTTGTGTTAACTTTTACATAAGGGTCTTTTTTTATTTGGATAGTTGGCTAAAAGGTTTTACCTTTGTGCTATCATAATTTAGGTTTATAATTGGTTAGTTGAAGGTTTCCATTCTCCCCGTTTGGAAACCTTTTTTTGTTTAAAAACATTTTTTCAAACTGTTTTTAACTTCCTCTTGTGTGTAGGTGCAGTTGCTATTGCCAAAGGTTGTCGTGATGTAGGTCAGAATATAGGCAATATCTATGTCAGTCAGTTCGGGAATGCCCGGCATTTGCCCATCATAGGTTTCGCCGGCAATCTCAATCGGACCTGAAATCCCTTTTTTGACAATACAGGCTAATTGATCGCGGTGTTTGTTAAGGTACAAAGAATCGGTAAGAGGCGGATAGAGCTTTCCCAATCCTTCTCCTTTGGCACCATGGCAGTTTTGGCAATGTGTGACGTAGAGCCTTTGTCCGTTGACGGCATATTGTGCTGTTTCAATGCTGATCTTGGACTGACAAGAGAAAACCAACAACAGCAGGCTTACCAATAGACTGATGCTCATCAAGACGTATATACGGTTCATGGCAACTGAAACGACATTATTTTTCTTGCAAAAGAATAGCTAAATCTGTAAAAAGCTGTGCCACTTGTTCATCACTCGTTCCATCATAAGCGCCACGGATATGTCGATCCTTATCTACCAATACGAGATAGCTTTGATGGTCATATCCTCCGGGTGCCGCATCATCCTCTTTTGTAAAGACCAGGTATTGTTCAGAAATGCTATAAATATCCTTTTTACTCCCGGTAACAAACTGCCATTGGTCGTTTGTCACGCCTAACTTTTCGGCATAGGATTTCAATACACTCGGCGAGTCATATTTAAAGTCTATACTATGCGACAGAAAGGCCACGTGTTGGTCTCCTTTGTATTTTTCGTATACCTTTAAAAGATTGCGTTGCATCGTTGGACAAATACTTGGGCAATGTGTAAAAAAGAAATTGGCCACGTATACTTTGTTGTTGAAGGCGCTGTTGGTGATGATCGTGCTGTCTTGGTTTAAAAAGCTAAAATCGGGAATTTGGTGATAAATCGTATCCACGACTGTTTTGCCGTCCACCGTTTTTTCAGCCGTGGCATGGTTGCCGATATAGGGAAGTTTTTTTCCTTTTTCGGAAGGAGAGCAAGCCACCAATAAGCAGAGATAAGCTAATGCCAGAAGAGATGGTATCGTTGTTTTCCTGTTCATATTTATCGTTGGAAAGGAGCTAATCGTTTATTTGCTTCAGTGGTGACTTTTTCAAATTCCGATCTCAGATCATCAATGCGTTGTATTTCTGCTTTTTGATAATCTACACTTATACTGTCGGGTGTATATTCCCGCATCCACAGCATCATTTTGTCTGTAGCGCTTTCCAAGTCAGCTTTTAGAGTCGTAAGTTCCTGACGGGTACTTGTCGTGTCTAAATCTGCCTGAGCAGATTTTATAGCAGTTAGGTTGGCTAATACCGAGTCAATCACAAGGCTTTGCTTGTTAAAAACCGAGATTTGGGGCATAATGAGATCATGGACTTCAATAGCTTTTTTCGAGAGCGCCACAGGATCATTGTTTGGATCTGTGTTGTTTTGGCAGGCCACCATTGTGCTGATGCTGACACCTGCAAATAATAAGAAGTTCTTCATGCTTTGGATTTTATGATGTGATACTGTTCTGCTTGTATATTATTGAAATTGAAAGTCAAATCCCGGATATAGATTTCATTTTGCGAACGGGCGCAACATAGCCCATCTTTGTCAAAAATCTCGATATCGAACGTCTGGACCACCTTGCCGTGTTGTTTCACTTGTTCTAAAGCATAGCTTATTTGTTCATCCGTAATTTTTATAGAAAATTGCAGGTTTTTTCTAGCGGGTTTGATATAATCTATTTTAGCTGTTTTTAACCAAGTGACCATTTTTGTTACGCCCCTGCGATAGAATATCTGTCCTAACAGTAGGGTATGGATAGGGTCTACGGCAGTAAACATCGTCCCTCCGAAAATGCTTTTATTGCTGTTCGTGTTGAGCCAACTCTTAGGGATCCTGATGTCGATCTGCTTAAAGTCGGCATGGATTTTCTTTACCCATATACGTTGAAAAAAGAAGGGAGGATAGAACCTCAAAACCCATTTCAATGTTTGTGGAGATAATCTCATGACACAAAAATACAACTATACTTGAGGTTTTGCAGAAATCATATTGTTTTATTCGTGTAATAAAATGAAAAGATTGTAAATTGGCACGTCAATTATATACTATGGATCACAACCATCAATCTAAACGTGCCTGGATATTGGTACTTGTAGCTTCATTGGGCTATTTCGTCGACATTTACGACTTGATTATCTTTTCCATTGTGCGCGTGGCATCTTTTCAGGATATCGGCATCCCCGAAGAGCAGATGCGCACAAAAGGCGAGTTTGTGCTGAACATGCAGATGGCCGGCCTGTTGCTGGGCGGCGTGCTGTGGGGTGTCATTGCCGATAAATTCGGACGTCTGAAAGTGCTGTTTGGTTCTATATTGCTGTATTCGTTGGCAAACATCTACAATGGATTTGTACAGGATGTGACGACGTACGGGCTCATACGCTTTGTGGCCGGAATTGGTTTGGCAGGAGAGCTGGGAGCAGGCATCACCTTGGTGAGCGAAACGATGCATAAAGAAAAACGGGGGTATGGCACGATGATTGTTGCCGGAGTAGGTGTTTTAGGAGCTATATTGGCCTATTATATTTCGGAATGGTTTGATTGGCGCACAGCTTATTTCGTCGGAGGAGGAATGGGGCTGTTATTGCTATTGTTGCGCATAGGTACTTTTGAATCAGGTTTGTTTCAGCAACAGCAGGCAAAACAAGTTGCAAAAGGCAACCTGAGGATGTTGTTCAATAGCAAAGAACGATTCTTGCGGTATGTCTATTGCCTGTGCATCGGTCTGCCTATTTGGTTTGTTGTGGGGGTCTTGGTAACACAGGCTCCGGAAATCGGTAAAGCATTGCAGGCCACAACACCTTTAAGTGCAGGGAAGGGTGTAATGTTTACCTATTTGGGTATTTCCTTGGGCGATTTTATGGCTGGAATATTGGCTCAATGGTTGAAATCGAGAAAAAAAGTAGTGTTTATTTGCCAAGTGATGATTTTGCTCTTTTCGATAGGCTATCTGTCCAGCACGGGTATTTCCGAAAGCCGATTTATGCTGCTGGCTTTTCTGATGGGGCTGGGAGTGGGGTACTGGGCTACTTTTGTAACCATTGCAGCAGAACAGTTCGGAACTAACTTAAGGGCAACTGTTGCTACAACAGCTCCCAATTTCGTCAGAGGAGCTTTAATTCCTTCTACGATGCTTTATGGTTTCCTTGTCACCAAATTTGGCATCATACACGCGGCCATGATCGTAACGGTGTTACTGTCATTGATTGCCATTTTTGCATTGACACGACTCAAAGAAAGCTTTAATAAGGACTTAAATTATGTGGAAGAGTGAGGAAACGCCAATGCTTAGTGTTTTTTGATACCTTGTTCGTGGTTCTCATGGATCAGTAAAGCATTCTGTTTTGTGAAGAGGTGAACCGGGGTAGCGGAATGGACAATTTAAGGGTACCGTTAGCGCTTAGGACATTTTTTGCAACGCTTTCCTTGCTTGTACTTTTTGCAACATTTTTTAAAAATACAGCAATCCAAATCTGTATGGCATTGAAACCCTTTTCGGATTTCATCCAAAAAAGGGTTGTTTTTTGTATTGGTATCCAGATCGTTTGCTATCCATTCCATTTCGGATACAAAGATAGCTATTTAGATTGATTTCAAATAATTTTTTACGCCACATCCCTCAAATCTACTGGCACCACGCGCGACACTCCTTGTTCGACCATCGTCACGCCGTAGATGATATCTGTACTGGCAATGGTGCGTTTATTGTGTGATACGATAATGAACTGTGAATTTTTGGAGAAATCGCGGATGATGTTATTGAATTTATCAATGTTGGTGTCGTCCAAAGGCGCGTCCACTTCGTCGAAGATACAGAACGGCGCAGGCTTGAGCAGATACAACGAAAATAATAATGCTGTTGCTGTCAAGGTCTTTTCACCTCCGGAAAGTTGATTGATGGATAATGGCCGTTTTCCCTTTGGACGGGCAATGATATCGATGTCCGATTCCAATGGATTTGCCGGATCAGTGAGTACCATGTCGCAGGAATCTTCTTGGTTAAAGAGGGAACGGAATACATTGACAAAGTTTTCTCGGACCGTATTGAAAGCGTACATGAATTTGTCCTTAGCTGTTTGGTCGATTTCGTTGATGGTCGTCATCAACGAAGCCTTGGCTTCTAATAAATCTGATTTTTCTTTGGAGATAAAGGTATGGCGTTCGTTCATTTCGTCATAAGCTTCTTTGGCCATAGGATTGATCGAACCATAGGCTTCCAATTGTTTTTTGAGTTTTTCGCAGGTATCGGCCAATGTTGCTTGTGATGTGCTGATCTCCGGCATATCGCCTTGTAAAAGCTCGTTTATGTCAATGTTAAATTCGACCGACAATCGCTCTTTCAGGGCGTTCAGATCGATTTGCAAGGCTGTTTTCTTATCTTTTAGTTCAGAAAGCAGGAAATCGTTCTGATCCTTGTGTCGACGCAATTGGGTGATTTCTTCTTCCAGATCGTTGATGGTCTTGCGGGAAGCATAAAAATCTTCTTCCAACTCTTGCAAACCCTTTTCCAAGGCTTCTTTCTGCGCATACATGGCCAAGAGGCCTTCATCATTATGGTCTACATATTGTGTGGCATCTTTCATGTCTACCTTGACCTGTTCAAACTCAAGGGCATTTTTCTCCATACGAACCTCTAAGGCCTCTCGTTGGCTTTCACGGTATTCCAGATCTTTCTGCAGGCTGGAAACC
>JBEBRE010000003.1:0-73438 GCA_040394995.1 Sphingobacterium wenxiniae | reverse complement strand
ATCCGGATGCCACGGTAAGGTACATCCGGTTCAGAAGCATTGAGCACTTCAATCCTTCCCGGCCTGCACGTGCTTTACTTGCTGAAATAAGCTTCTGGGGAACCTTAGTGCGGTAATTTAATGGTGTTAGCAGACACGATATGAAAGAAGGAGCTATCCATATAGGATAGCTCCTTCTTTCCGCTTGTGATTCATCATCTAATATCATAACATTCCAGTAATATGATTCATGTTTCTAAAGACACCTCTTTATGCTCGAAATAACAACAGGTAAGCACAGGATAGTAGATACCTTTAAAATAATGACTTTTGATATAGCAATTGGATTATAAGCCATTATACGCCTGTTTTTTACAGGTAATATGAAAAGAACGACAACACAACAAAAGATTTTCTAAATATGAGACACCTTATTCTTTTACTAACTCTTTGTACCTATTCTTTCCTATCTTATGCGCAGTTGTCGATAGATCATCTGCTGACCGAGGGCCTGAATAATCCTATGGGAATAGGGGAAGTACACCCTCGTTTTAGTTGGCAAATCCACAATCCTACCAGAAACACGCAGCAAACCGCCTATGAAATAAAGGTAAGTGACCAAAAAAAGAAAACCGTGTGGCACTCAGGGAAGGTCTCGTCCGATTCTTCTGTACATGTCGTCTACAAGGGCAACCCCTTACGATCCGACACCCACTACCAGTGGCAAGTGCGGGTCTGGGACAATCATGGAAATGTTTCCAAGTGGAGCGACATGGCTACTTTTCATATTGGTCTGTTAGACCCATCGGAATGGAAGTCTCAATGGATACAAGCGGGCTTTGAAGAAGATGCGGCGCATAGACCCGCCCCATTGTTGCGCAAGTCATTCGTATTGTCAAAAAAAGTAAAGCATGCAACCGCCTATATCACTGCACAGGGCATGTACGAAGCCTACCTCAATGGTCAGCGAATTGGTGATGCCCATTACACTCCGGGCTGGACTTCCTATAACAAAAAACTGCAATATCAGGCTTATGACGTGACGGCTATGTTGCAAAACCAACAGAATACCGTCGGGGCTGTGCTTGGTAATGGCTGGTATCGTAGCCAGTTGCTGGGGGGCAAAAGCAATAATTATGGTGATAAGCTCGCCCTGCTCTTACAGATAAACATCACGTACACTGACGGCACGGAGGCCATTATCTGCTCCGACGAAAGCTGGAAGTCCGAATCGGGGGAAATCGTCTACACAGAGCTGTATCATGGTGAAACCATCGATGCCCGCAAGCAAAAAGAAGGCTGGTTAGAAAATGGATATGACGATAGCAAATGGTATTCGGTCAATATCCTAAATGCTGCTAAGGATCGTCTGGTCGCTACCGTCAATGAACCCATTAAAAAACAGGAGGTCATCAAGCCTGTGAAAATATTCACCACCCCTGCAGGAGAACAGGTCATCGACTTTGGACAAAATCTCGCGGGATGGGTCAAGATGAACGTAAAAGGACGACCCGGTGATACTGTCGTCCTCTCGCACGCTGAAGTATTGGATCAGCACGGAAATTTTTATACGGAAAACCTACGCAGCGCCAAAGCCCAAAATAAATATATCCTAAAGGGTGGCGGTACCGAAACCTTTCATCCGCATTTTACGTGGCAGGGATTCCGTTATGTTATGGTCGAAGGTTATCCGGGAGAGATCCGACCGGAAAATTTTGAAGCCGTCGTGCTTTACTCGTCAATGGCGCCAGCCGGAACTTTCGCGACATCCAACGAACTCATCAATCAATTGCAAAGCAATATTGTATGGGGGCAAAAAGGAAATTTTCTGGATGTGCCTACGGATTGTCCTCAACGTGACGAAAGATTAGGTTGGACGGGTGATGCTCAAGTCTTTTTTAGGACCGCCACCTTTAACATGAATGTCCATAATTTTTTCACCAAATGGATGAATGATCTGGAAATAGAACAGATCGACGGACACGTGCCACACGTTATCCCCAATATCTGGGGGCACGATGGCAATAGTGCCGGCTGGGCGGATGCCGCCACCATCATCCCCTGGGGAATGTATCAAGTCTATGGAGACAGACGCGTGTTAGAGAGACAATACCATAGCATGAAATCTTTTGTGGAAAGTGTGCGCCGCACGACCAAAGATAATCTTTGGAATACAACTTGGCATTTTGGAGATTGGCTTTTCTATAGGCCTCTTGACGACAAAGATGGGATTACGGCCATCACAGACAAGCATCTTATTGCACAGTGTTTCTACGCACATTCCACCCAAATATTGATTCGCACGGCGGAAATATTGGGTAAAACAGCGGATGTAAAGGAATACAACACACTATTAGAAGGCATAAAAGAAGCTTTCAATAAAGAGTACGTGACCGGAAGTGGCCGTCTGGTCTCTGATACGCAAACGGCATATACACTCGCCTTGCAGTTTGATATGTTGCCTGAATCGGAAAGACCGCAGGCGGCAAAAAGATTGGTAGCCAATATCGAAAGGTATGGCAACCACCTTACGACCGGATTTCTGGGTACCCCCTACTTATGTCATGTACTGACCCGATATGGCTATACGGATGTAGCCTACAAGCTATTGCTACAAGACACCTATCCCTCTTGGCTTTACCCTGTAAAAAAAGGTGCTACCACTATCTGGGAAAGATGGGACGGAGTAAGGTCTGATGGTAGTTTTCAGAACTGGGAAATGAATTCCTTTAACCATTACGCTTATGGAGCTATAGGGGATTGGATGTACAGAAAAATGGTCGGTATAGATACTGATGAATCAGCTACAGGCTATAAACGAATCCAGATCAAACCATATATCGGCGGTGGCTTTACTCAAGCATCTGCATCGTTTAAAACGTATTATGGTACCGTCAGCAATGCTTGGAAAATAGCCGATAACAAGCTGACGATGGATGTGGAAATACCTGTCAATACCGTTGCAACTATCTATATTCCGGCACAACAGGCAGCAGCTATTACAGAATCCATGAACGCACTATCTTCTGTCAAAGATATACATGTAAGAGGCATAGAGGATGCTTACGTAGTGGTCGAAGTTGGATCTGGCAAATACAAATTTGACGTAGCCCTAACTCAGATGAATAAATAAAATCTATGACAGACAAAGTTGTCTAAAATGAAAGAATGAAGGTTTTATATTCTCTAATAATTGTATTCATAACCACCCAAATTTCCGCGCAACCATTTTCTGCCGCAGATGATCTGGGAAGAGTACTGCCACAGCAAAAGGAAGTTGGGGATATCAAAGCGGGAAAACATGTCGGCATGTTCTATTTCCTATGGCAAGGTGATGACAGCTCACCCACCTCAGATCGGTATTGGGACCTCACGAAGATTTATCAGTCTACGCCTGAGGTATTTCAGGATTTCCACCATCAAGGATGGGGAAGTGGTTCGTCAGGAGTTGGGAAATATTATTTTTGGGGAGAGTCCATATATGGCTATTATCGTGGAGACGACTATTGGGTTCACCTGAAGAATGTACAGTTGCTTACAGATGCTGGAGTTGACTTTTTGATCATCGACGCCACGAACCGATTGACATATACCCGACAAAGTGAAATTTTGATGAAAGCTTTGGCTTTTGTCAGGAAGCAGGGCAAAAAATCTCCGAAGATAGTTTTCTATACCAATACGGCATCGGGAGATGCCATGCAGGAGATTTATGATAATTTTTATGCCGATAAGGCGCCCTATCGCCATCCCGACAATTGGTTTTTCTTGGAGGGTAAGCCCCTTATCATTGGACTTTCAGAACAGGCCAAAGGTCGAGATTATAAACATTTCTTTACCATCAGAGAGTCCCAATGGCCCAATGAGCCACAAAAGGTCAACGGTTGGCCATGGATAGAGTTCCAACGCCCACAACGTGTTTTCAAAAACCACAAAGGAGAGAAAGAAGTGATCAATGTTTCCATAGCGCAGCATCCTAATCTGCAAGCATCTATGGGTGGATCTGCATTCTACGGAGAATTGGGTAACTGGGGCAGAAGTTTTCGCCATGATACGGTTGGGGATCCTTCAAAAGATCTTTTATATGGTTATAATGCTCAGGAGCAATGGGATTTTGCACTGGAGCAGGATGTGCCGTTTATTTTCGTGACAGGGTGGAACGAATGGATTGCAGGAAAGTGGCTTCAAAAACATAAGGACGGAACTAGAGCCCTCTTTGTGGATCAAGCTAGCCCCGAATTCAGTCGGGATATTGAGCCCTCACGGACCGCGGGACTCAAGGACACATATTATATGCAATTGATCTCCTATATCCGGAAGTACAAAGGCGTGGATTCGCCTATTTACATCAATAGCGGAAAACTTCCTAAGAAAATAGCAGATTGGAACAATATTACCCCTATTTATACCGACTATATAGGCGACATTTTACATCGAAACCATCCTGCTGCAGTTGCAGACCCTACGATAATCTATAAAAATGAAACTGGCCGAAACGATCTTCATATCCTAAAAATAGCCTCTTCGTCTAAGGATCTGATGTTTTATGTGCAAACCGTGAATAATATCGGTCCCCAACTGGGAGATAATTGGATGACCTTGTGGCTAAACACGGACCAGTCTTATGATACAGGATGGTATGGCTATGATTTTCGTATCATCCAAGGCAATACGCTGCAACAATATCAGCATGGAAAATGGTATACTACGGGTACTGTTAACTATCAAGTTCAAGGGAATGAGATGGTGATCCGTATTCCCTATACCAAGCTAAAGCTTCCTTCCAAAAATACTGTTGTTGAATTTAAATGGTCTGACAATATGCAAGAAGCTGATCCGTTGGACTGGTATCTCAACGGAGATGCGGCGCCCGGCGGCAGGCTAAACATGACTATTCACGTAAAAAAACAGCTATAATACGATGATTTGAACGATAATATTATTTAATTTAGGTTTTTATGATAAGAAAGCTAAGTGTCATTGGGATTGTAATATGGATTGTGCTTGTGGCATGGCCTGCAGTCGCGCAGCAAAAGACCATCCAAGTAGAAACGCAAACCACCAGAGATCAGCACAGCACCACTGTTTTATATAAGAAAATTCTTGATGACAAATCGGTTTATCCGGAATGGAGCCTGAACGGTGTCGACTGCATGTCTACAAAAGAAGGCTTGGTGATATCCGGCAAAAACAACGTTATCCAACTAAACAAGTACTATTCCCTCGGTGAACGTTTAGTACGCTATCAGGTCAAGTTTTCCCCTGATGCCAAAGCGGTTTTTCAGAGCAGCGCCGGTGATTTGAAATTCGTTGTGGATGTTCCGAAACAAACTGTACATATCGCCTCCAATCCAGCTATATGGCGTCGCATGGTCATTAATCCAGATAACGATTATCTCGTGGAGATACAACGGAATTACCAACGGACCATCATTTCTCTCATCAATCTGCTTACCGGGGAGCAGCATGATATTGAAGTTAATAGTGATGGTAGTGGTGGCGTAGGTGTAGGTGCCGTGAGCGAGGAGAAATATATGCTCCACCATTGGGATTATTATTGTTTGGGTCTGTTGGAGGGTTCTTCGGTGACAATCAAGCAAGTTATTGTACAAGCTCTGGAAACTGATTTAAAATTATTGATCTATGGTGACTCTCAGACCCAACCCGAAGGATATTTCCCTGCCAAAGATTTTCATTTGGCATGGACACAACTGATTATGCAACGAGTAAAGGGCAATGCCATTTCCAGTGGAAGAGGTGGATGTACCATTCAGGAAGTATTGGAACGTATAAAAAATGAGTTGCCCTATTTGAAGCCAAAATATGTAATGGTCACCATTGGTACAAATGGAGGAAATACTGAAGAAAATCTGAGTGAGCTGGTGGAGTACATTATCGCACAAGGTGCTATACCTATTTTGAATAATATACCGGCTAACGAACGAGGAGGCCACCTGCAACACAATCCCCTTATCGAAAAGATCAGGAAAAAATATAGCATCAATGGTTGCCGCTTTGATATCGCTACATCCATGAATAGGGAAGCGAAGGAGGTCGACAAATCAACCATGTGGCACGAGGATTACACAGCGATTAATAACTGGGGGCATATCTTCCATCATCCAAATGTCAAGGGATCTCGGCTCATGTTTTTGCAAACACTGATAGATATCCCGGAGATATATGAATAAATTGCTGTTATAGCTGTAGGTAACGACGTTACCTCACTCGTGCTGTGAGTCGGTCTTTTGGAGAAGATCATTTGCCCGTAAGGGATTACATATAGCTGGAGTTTGCTTAGGTGGACATCCGTCTCCTCTTGGATATCCTATCACCAAGAAGACTTGCCTCAGTAGAGATAGTAAGGGAACAAACGAAACAAGGAAAAAGAATAAAATTAAATTAAATAAACAATACTCGTTGTGCATTATGGGCTCTTAAGGTATCCTCCTGTTCTAAAAGCGGCATTTATGAAAAAATAAAAACCGCTTAATGTAGAATAACGTGAATTGGAGATAAGCATTCGTTTGACGAGATATGTCACCCCGATGGGGACTCATGGTATAATTGTCCACTTAAACCATAATCATCATATCACTACGTGGTTATTTCTAAGTCCGTAGGACTGAAATGATGATAGAAAAATTCGTGCTTTTGTTAAAAAAGCCGCGTAGCGGTGACATGAGTTTTTATCCCGAACTCACGTTAGAATATTCTTGGCCACATATCCGATCTGATTGGTTTTTTTCTGAAAGAACCTTTCCTAAACCAGATATTGTTTTCACTCTTTTAGAGCTTTCCCCAACAGGAGAGTGACATCCCACTTGCCTGCAGAAAATACGATGCTTGAATCTTGAAGGATTACCGTTTCCTTACTTTTATATGCCGCTAAGGGCAGTCCATTTATCGTAATGGACCTATGCGGCTTGTTGGGAATTTGGAAAACAGCCTTTGTTTTATCGGGAACAAGCAAGTACATGGTAAACTGTTCTTCCGTTTGCATCAATTCCATGTCAATGTTGCCTTTTATCGATGGAACCCTTGTTTTTGCAAAAGCCAAATTTCCTAATTGGGGTGCTACGGAAAAACGGGTATACCCCGGTTCTAAAGGCTTAATACCACACGCTTCGCTCGACATGATAGTCAGTCCTCCCCCACTCCAAGCATGATTTACGGTACCTCCACCATAGCCGTCCTTTCCGATACCCCAACCCTCGAACAGCGTAGTGAAATATGCGTTATTGACCATCTCGCTAAAGCGCTTCTTATGACGGGCATTGGCCAAGACCGGTTTCTTCATTTTGTACATAGCCTCAAACACATATTTCTCCATATAGGGACTCGCATGTTCCTGCGTTGCAAAAACCTCCATAATCTGGTCATACTTATCGGCATCGGCAATATCCGCAAGAACCGCTAATGCATGTACCCTCTCATCTGTCTTTCCGGTGTATAAAGGATCCCTGTATTCCTTGCCTTTCCAGAAACGTTGGTTAAAAACCCGCTTGAAATCGCTCATTTCTTTGCTGATTCGTTCTGCATCCACTGTATTTCCGTTTTCATTGGCCATCAGATAACTTCCTTTCAATGCCAGATAGTACCATAGATTATAAAGGAGCAACATATCCTTGTTTTTTCCCCAGTCTCCCCATTGCCAGCCTCCGGCGCGCAACAAGACCAAACCATCCTGATCCTTTTCCCAAAGCGACAGGTATTTTTGGATCGCCGGGTAGAGGTCGGCTATAATCTGCTTGTCTCCGGTATGCATGTAATATGTCCAAATACCATAATAACCAATACTGGCCAGTACCTGATCGGGGAGTTCTTTGTCCCAGTTACCGGCAGGAACGGGCGAAAACAAAACCCCATCCGGCTTCTGCCAGTGAACAAGTTCATACAGCCACTTTCGGGCAAGCGCATGAGAGGAAGGACTCAATGCATAGAAGGCTTCCTCCGCTTCAAGCACCGCATCACCCGTCCATTGTGCCCGTTCGCGATCCGGACAATCCATATAAGTATCGCGCATGGTAATGTAAAGTGTGCGGGCAGCCTTTTCCCAAAGTTTATTAAAAAAAGGATCAGAAGATTCAAATGTCCCGGCAAACACTGTATTATACCCTGTCTCCCTATACTTCAGGCTATGGATCTTCACGTTTTCCGGAAGGATGAAATAAAGCACATGTCCATTTATCCAACCCAAACTCTCGTATTGTTGCCGTCCTTTCTTTGTCACGTATGCTGCTCTGATATTTTCGGCCGAACCATTATAAAACAGATAATTATCGGTCAGCATCTGAACCTTGATACCTTCTTGGGCATCGATATCAAAATAAGGCGTAAACTGCATATTATAGGGCAACTTACACATCACCGTATCGCCATAACGGACTATAGCACTGGGCTCAAACTCCTTTAATCCAAAATCTTTCCATAGGGGAATAGGCCGCTTGATTAACTTATTCCATGGCAGGGAGCCATAGGCGCCCTGGTTGACGGCCTGTTCAAACCCTACCAATTTAGCTTTGCGGGTATACCACGATTTATCCTCAATACGCGCATCGTACAGGATGTTGGATTCGGGTAATCTGAAGTTAGGTCCGGCCCCCGGAGCAGTCTGATATTCCGTTAATCGCTTGGCAAGCCAAGTATTATCGCTAACCAGCACAAGATGGTCGGTCTGCAGATCAAACAACAACCCTAATTGACCACTATTGTTGTGGGAAAATCCATGCTTACCAAAGAACCAAACCTTGATGCCTATGGTGTTCTTTCCTTTTTTCAGATATGGCGCAAGGTCCACTTCGTCATAATAGGTGTCGTTGGGATTAGGGCCTCGTTTTAGTCCTCCCTCAAAGACAACAAGTTCATCGTTGACATATAGCCAATACTTACTGTCCACCGCAATCTTGGCCAGTGCTTGCTTAGGCAATTTCTCTACCAAGAAATCCTTCCGAAAACCGGCCCATATATTGGTTGTTACCGTGTCTTTTCGTTCCAGTCCTATCCAACTTCCTTTCCATTCAAAAGCCTGCACATGACCACAAAAAAGCCCTATCCCTACAATCAAGAACAATCTAAGAGTCTGTTTAAAAAGGAAGGTAAAACCTTCCATGCCTATCCTTTCCCGAGAATCGGAACTCAGGGTGACACTTCCGTTTTTTGTCATGCTGCATGGAGTTGAAGCGCGAGAAAAAAACATAAACATAAAATTTAAATAGGCTCTAAGTTTCAGCATGACACGTAATAGGCTCAATTAAACGAATTCAGGCACACAGATTTTCTTCCGGCGGTCTTTCATCACTCGCCAGTAGTCCCCAAGTTTGTGAGGAAACACAACCTGGCCAAACTATTTTCGCGAGCGAAGCAATCCTACCCTTGACGCCTTTTTTTGATAAAGGGATTTTTCGTTGTGCACCCATTAGTTCTTAAAAATTTTCACGCCTTTTGGCGTTTTTATTTCTGACTTAACCTGACCGTCGACAGTTTTGGTATGCTTGACCCAAATTTCTCCATATGGCGTAGGATACGTTCCTTCAACATACGTCAGATTCCCCAAATTTGGCTTGACTTGGTATACTTTTCCACCGGCTTTTACAGGCTTGATTCCCAACACATGTTCGGAGAGCCAAGCTGTCGGTCCTGAAGCCCATCCATGGCAGAGGCTGTGGCGATGACCCACATAACAATATGCTCCAAAATCACCGTGTATATCGACTTTTCCTGCCGGCACCAACTCGTCAATCCGAGAGGCATTGGGTATCCATTCTATGTTAAAATCTTCCCAAAAAGTGGTTGCTCCCAAATCGAGCATTGCGCCCCAGTATTCGGAAATAATATCCATGGCTTCTTGATATTTACCGGCTTTGGCCATAGCTTCGAGCATATAATAGCCATAAAACGTAGAAAAGTTCTTTGCTCCGCCAACTTGCAACACATCCTCATAGGCTTTATCCGCAGGTACAAGATCCGTCAAAGCCATCAATGCCGCAGCTTGTTTTGAATGGTGAAGCGGTGGCACGTATTGGCGCATTTGGCGGACGGTTGAAACGCACAGGTTCTTCGTCTCCTTATCGTTCAATATATCGCTGATCAATGCTGCTTTTTCCAATGCCAAAATGGTCATTGCCTGTAAACCTGCATGCACAGCTGCATCATCTTCGCTTGATGGCCAGTCCAGAAAACGGTTTCCGTCCATTTCCTCTTTACCGTCTTTTACTTTAGACACGATTTGCCGCACCAATCCCTGTAAGTAGGTTTGCTGCGCCTCGAGGTAGGCTAAGTCGCCATGGTGCATGTACCAATCGTGTTGCAGGACGATCCACCACATCGAGTAGGTACTGATACCGCACATCCAACCCGGCAATGGCGTATCGTCTCGCGCCAAATCCAAGCTTTTTGGCACGACCTCATTGTAGCCAAAAACCGCATTTACGGTAGATACTTCTGGATGCAGATCTCCGACCCAAACCAAACGATCTCTTTTGATGCCATCCCAAAGGTAATCTTGCATATTGACGTGTACAGTGTATGCCCCAACCTCCCAAATTTTGTTCAGCCGTTCATCGCTGCTACGAAAGGAGCCGATATACGGAATATCTCGGTATGTCGAAATTGCCCTCACCTCCCGCAATTGTAAGTCTGCATTCGCATCCAAAAAATCAATTCTTACAAACCGAAAACCCGATTCACCTGTTTGGTTCTTCCCTAACCATGGCAATTGCAGGGTAAAATCACGCATGGCATGGTCATTTGTTGCGCCCTTTTCGTCAATGTTTGACATGGCTTCACTAACCGATTCGCCGAAGCGTATCCGGATATTTCGGGGTTTGTTGCCACCACCCCACATTCCGGTCACGATTTCTACAGCGCCGTGCAGCTCTTTTCCAAAGTCCAACAGGACAGATCCTTTGACTTCTCCTTCATTTTTGATGGTTGTGATGGATCTGTTATGCAACGTTGCCTGCCCGTTGCCTCTTTCCAACAAATGATCTACATTGCTTACCTGACCGGTTGACCAAACAACCCGTGTTGGGTAAACATATTCACGGACAAGTGGGCTAACGTCATTCTTACGTACATCGTGAGGTGCTTGGCCTTGCACCGCCATCGCCGTCAACATAAAAAATACGACACCCCAAAAATATTTAACGGTTTTACATGTCATGATTTGGACTTTTTATTCTTCAATTTTGTGGTCAAATAGCTGTAAAGTAACAGGTCCGAGCAAACCGGATTCCTGCAGTGTATCTTCTGCTTTATACGGATTTACGATAGCCCAAGCTTTTCTATTCTCCTTTGGCAATCGTGCGTCGCCGATTAATGCATTTATCCAATTGTTTGCCACCTGTACCTCCAAAACATTGTTTCCCTTCTTAATATAGTCTGTTATATTCAGTCGATAAGGAGGAGCCCATACACCTCCTACGTACCGACCGTTTACATACACCTTCCCTATAGCCATCACCTTTCCTAAATCAATATACACAGGCTTGTCGGGTACAGTAGAAAGTTTAAATGTATTGCTGTATGTTGCTGTACCGGAGAAGAAACGAATCGCCTCGTGCGTTGCAGTAGACCAATCGTATAAGCTGTCAAACTGAACTGTTTGTATAGGTTTACTATTCATGCTTTTGAATGTAACTTTCCAGGGCTTTTCGAAGGTTTGCATCATTTCTCCTTCCGGAAAATTTGTCCCGGTGAACTGCTGTGTTTTACGCTTGTCAAACACCACAAAGGCACTTCCAAAAGGTGGAAGCTCCATATCCAAAGAAGTTGTGCCAGCATGTCGCGAAAAAACAGGTAATGACCGAACTTCACTTGTTAAAGGATCCCATAAATAGGGTATTCCCTCCGCGGTTCGGAAAGTGGCCTGAAAAGCAACCTGCTTTTCTTCCTGATTGGAAATAAAGTAGATATCCCCATCTTGCAATTTCCGATGAATGAACCGAACATCGACAGCATGATCGACACTAAAATCCGGTAGGACATTCAACGTTGCAAACACATCTTCTAACTTCATGCCCTCTCCAAATACATACCCCTTATCCTTTTTCTTATACGTAGAGGAAGCCACATCTTTCCAGAGTTCATCAGATAGCGATGCTACTTCGATATCTGCCTGCGGATAGTTAACAAGGCTGGGGGAACGCTTGGGTGCAGGCCCGACAATCACCAATCCTTCTTTGACCATAGATGCAATTTTTTTCAAAAGATCCGGCCTCATATTATCCTGTTTGGGCAATACCAACACCCGATATTCCATCCCGCTTTTTAAGTGCAACTTGCCCTCTTTAACAGAAGCCTGATTTAACAATACTTCCCCATTGATATAATCAAATGAATATCCTTTAGGCAGGGCAGGATCGGTTATGCCCGTCATCTTTGGCGCATCTTCTCCGATAAAATAGGCCACATCCGCTATATATTGACCTTGTTGCAACAGAAGATTACAACGCTTGAGATAATCCGCAAAAACATCCATCTGCGCAAACCAAGTATTCTTTCGGTTAAACTCATTACCAAACCATGCATTCATGCCGGGCCAGCGATCATCATAGGGTTGATGGATGTATAAATGAAGCAAAGAAGCATTTATACCCTCTGTAAAGAATCGGTCTCCTCGCTGTTTCATCATATAGGGCGTACGGGCAAACGTCTTGCCTGCCGCGGTAAATGATTCCGCCCACACTTTGGGCTTCCCATAGATATGCGCACTGGAGGATGCGGCCCGGTTTTCGATGTCTCCCAATTCCCCTTCGCTCCAAAACTCCCCTCCAATCTCATCCGATTGTCCGCCATATTGCAGAAATTCGCCCGGAAAGCCCCAATGTCCATAATTTTCAAGCCAAGTGGTAAGACCGTGCTGATGGCCGATATCACGCAAGCCACCCACATAATCGTAAGCCACGCGATCTGCAATTAAACGGCGTAAATCCCATAGAAAACGATCCGACATGTCCCTGCTCCCAACGGTGGTACCTTGTAAGACTGGAAGATACGGCACCGGATCATATCCATAGACCTGTTTGAACCGCTCTTCCATATCGTCTGTCCAGTTCTGCCCTCCCGTTTCATAGCTATCCTGCACAATTACCTTGAAAGAGCGTCGATCTTCCTCGGGGATTCTTCGCAGTATCTCACCCAGAAAGGCATCAAAATGATGCGCGACATGCTTCTTGCTCATTTTATCGACTTCCAGCCCGGTCCCTTCGGGCGAAGCAGGCGAATTGGTCACGCCCGTAGGCTTCATGGCCAACCTAACGATTTTCCACTTTCCCTGTGGAACGTTCCAATCAAGTAGCTGTTGGTTAAAATGCGTAGATATATCTTGGATATCGGTTGGGGAAATTACTTTATCTGTAGCCGATTCCGGTTGCTTGTCCCACATATAGACATGCCAATAGGGCAAAGGGCTTGGAAACATTTTTGCAAGTGTTTTCTCGGGAAAACGCTCTACCAAAGGCTCGGTGGTCAACTCGATGTCCAAAGGGGTGCTAAGCTGATCAAATGTCAGTCGAAACGCGGTAGTCTTCACTTCAGGCAATGCGATGACGACAGGTGCAAAGGGCTGAAAACCAACATTTAGATTCGTGTTGCCCCGGTCTACCGGTATTTCCTTTAGTAGTGTCCAATCATTACCCTTTTTATAGTAGAGCTTTCCCGTTGTGCGGATTCTGTCTCTTGTTTGAATGGTAAGACTACGCATCGGATCGTTGACCTCTACCGGCATATCTAACGTGTATCCCTTGTCTTTTTGGGCTTCGACCGTCCATTTCTTGGTTTCATAAGAAGACAGCGGATAGGCCAATACCTTCACGTCCTGTGCATCTTTCCCCAGAGAAGGAAGGGCCTTACGAAAGTGATACGGACCTTCCACCACTGTGTCTACTGCCGCGATATAGCGCATGCTCTGTTCGGGTTTGTTCCAAGGGCCACCAGACTGGCTCCAGCCGGGACTATTGAATATACCTATTTCAATATGCAGCTCGGTGGCTTTCTTCAATGCCGTATGCAGTATATCCCACCACGCTTCCGAAAAGATCTTGTGCGCGCCAAAAGGAGTGCCATCGTTCACGATGTTCGTCCCGATAAATGCCCTGTTGATTCCGGCAGATTTCATGGCTTCCAAATCCTTGATCACACCTTCCTTAGAGATATGGTCTGATACCCAATACCAATAAACGGCCAATTGAACACTATCCGGTATATTTTGGAAAGCACCTTTGACCGATGCAATAGTTGATTTATGTCCTCTTTGGCCGTAGCTGATGTTGCACAGAATGGCAACGAACAGCAACAAAAGCAGACCTTTTCTTCTTATCATAGTTGTCATTTATCTAAAATATATACCTAAGCGTCAATCCAATATTTCCAATTTATGATGCCCAGAAGTCAGTTTTACCTGCTTGGCTCCTGCCTCACCTTTCTGATTATCCACCCGAAACTCCTTTCTATCTTCAGATAAGACATAGGTAGCTTCTACACCCGGAGGTAACGTGATTTCAGCAACAAACGCATTGTTTTTCCGCTCCCATGAAATCGCCATCTTTCCATACGGTGTTTCCTTAGACACCTTTGCCCAGTCAATGCCCTTGGGTGGCTGTGGGTCTATATATACATGCTGATAGCCCGGTTTGCTTTCATCATAAATAAGTCCGCCTACGGATTCGTAAAACCAGCTTCCGACACCATTATAACAATTATGCACCCGACTTCGATCTCCATTCCAGGATTCCCATGTCGTCGTGGCATTGTTGTTTATCATATGCAGATATCCCGGATAATCGGGTTGCTTCAACAGGCCATACATAAACTCAGACGCCTTATTGTGCACCGCCCACTGCGTAAGAATCGGAACACCGACCAATCCGACCGCGATGTGACTATTATAAACTTCAGCTGTCCGTTTTATCATTTTTTCCCGGACGCTTGTATACAAGGAATCTGGCACCACACCGACCAGCATAGGATAGCACATGTCCAATTGTGAGCCTGTCGCATATATTTCGTTCTTTTCATCGTAGAATGTATGATGGATCAAACGGTTCAAGGCATTCTTTCTCTTTTCATACTGTCGTGCATCTTCCTCCTCTCCTAAGGTGATCGCAATTTTTTGCAACACACTTAAACATTGGCTGATAAAACAGTTGTTTACCAAATCTACGGAAGCTTGACTGCCAGCATCTACTCCCATAGGTGCCAACCAATCTCCCAAATACCAATCCCTATACGGCAAATCGGGCCATCTTTTGAGTAGTCCGTCTACAGTGTATTGATCAACATAGCCTAACCATTGTTTCATGGCCTCGTAATGGCGGTTTATCAGCCGTGGGTCTCCATAATGTACGTAGGTTCTCCACGGTGCCATCACCAGAAAACCGCACCAATAGGGTCCACCACCACCCGCTCCGGGATTGGGCGCGACATGTGGCAAGCTCCCTCCCTCGCGCATGCTGTCTTCCCAAGACTGTAGCCAAGTTAAGAATGTGGGAGATACATCATACATCAGCTGCAAGGCATTTGTGGAAGAATTTCCGTCGCCTCCATATCCTGCCCGTTCCAGGTGAGGACAATCGACCATGTAACCGCTAAACGTGAGGCATTGCATCGTGTATTGCACCATGTCGTGAATTGCATTCATTTCCGGATCCGAACACACAAATGAGGCCGCTTGCTGATAATCACCACGAACAAGGTATGCCTTTACTTGATCCGCTGTTGGTGCAACCGGTACATTCGAGATTTTCACATACCGGAAGGCGTGATGATTAAACTTATTGCAGAAAAAATCATGTGTTTTTCCCGAAGCAATATAGATGTCTTTTTCTCCTTGTTCCGTGAAGTTAGGATCAAATCCAATATCATCGGTATAATGGACGGTCACCTCATGCCCTGCAGGAAGCCGGTTGCTATTCCATGAAAACCAGCCCGTAATGACTTTACCAAAATCCACTAACCAAGAATCCGCATCTATTTGCCGAATGGATTTAGCTTGCAGCACTTCCTGAACCCGATTAGGTTCGCACATCTGGGGGGTTTCTTTCAAAGCAGGTATTCGTTTGACAACAACCGGGTGCCAGTCCAAGTCGTTGAGGGTTTTATCGGATAAGTCGACCGGATTTAAGCGGGCGTCTATCCGTTCTCCGCCAAACTGCAACGCCCGCCAAGTGCCTGTGTCCCTATAACCCGATCCTCTTCCGGACCAAGTCTCATCGGTAACGGCAATCGTATTCCATTGATTGCTTCGGATAGTTCCGAGCTCTGCCTTGACTAACGGACCGTCATAATCGGTTCCGAAAGTAGTCGGTTTATACCAGCCTTGACCCAGCCATAGCACAAGCTCATTCTTGCCTGATTTCAAATATGCTGTCACATCATAGGTATTTACCCATACTCTTTTGTTCAACTGGGAGACAGCAGGTGCCAACACATCTTTTCCTATCTTTACGCCATTCAGGTAGACTTCATGATAACCTAAGGAACTCACATGCAAAAGGGTTGTCGATAATTGCTGTACGTGGAATGTTTTTCTCAATAAAGGTGCACGGACATCATCCTTACCGATAGCAAGTCCAATATATTCGCCCTTCAGCGGTGCTCCTTCCAGTACGCCAATGCCAAATCGGTGAATAGGTGACCAATTTGAAACACGATCTTCCCTGTCCCACACACGAACTCTCCAATAATATTGATGTCTGGATAAAAGTGGCATGTTGCCATAGGAAACCATTACGGACCTGCTGTCAGGCATCCGTCCAGATTTCCAAACATCGACACGTCCCTCATGCAGGCCTATGCTGTCAGACGCGATCTGTATTTCGTAAGCTTCCTGTTGAAAGGCTTCTTTGCTTTCGATCTTCCAACTAAAATGCGGGCTGGTATTATCGATCGCCAACGGATTTCTTAAATTCTCACACCTTAAATCCACGACGTTTATATCGGTCTGGGCATAGAGACTACAGGTAAAAAAACTGCACAAAAAAACAATGACGCCGATCTTCTTATATAATCTTTCCGCAACCGTTCTGGATTTTATACTCATTTCAAAAGCTATATTTTCCTGATTGAAGTTCATAGGTTATTTTCTTTCTATCCCTGCCTATCCGCTTTATTATTCCGGTACGTTCTTTCACGATAGCAGCATCTTCCTTATCTAATTTTAGAAAGCAACTGCTATTTGGTGGAACCTCAACAGTTAGCCTGAGTTTTCCGTCCTCTCTTTTCCAACTACTTTTAATCTCTCCAACAGGTGAATCAAACGAGGCATTTACCCAAGTTATATCTGTATCACCTCGAAGTGGGGGTTCTATGGTAAATTGCTTATATCCAGCCGTGAACGGTTTAATTCCGGCTAATCCATCCATATACCAAGCGCCGGGATACAGAAAGGAGCTGTGCAATAAGGAATGCCCCGGCAGGTCTTTTTCCCACATCTCCCATAACGTGGTGGCACCGTTTTCCTTCATCAATCCCCAACTTGGGTAAGTGGTTTGGGATGTCATGCTGTACAGCAGATCATGTCTGCCCTGCTCCCGCAACCATCGAAACAACAAGGCCCCTCCGGTTATGCCGGCATGGATATGTCCTTTTCTGTTGACCAAAATCTCTGTTTCCAAACTTTTCATTACCCTCTCTTTTTCAGATGCTGGCACGACATCGGCCAACAAAGCGGTGGCTAAGTTTGCCATGGATCCATCCACATATACGGCGTTCTCCTGATGGTAAAAAGCCCTATTAATCGCTTCACTGGAACGGTCGGCTTGGTCTTTCCATCGATTTGCCTGATCGGTGTCTCCTAAAATTTCTGCTATTTTGGCGGCTGTCCTCAGGTTAAAAACACGGTAAGAATTGTTGAAGCACAAGGTTTCCGGTTTATCGTTATTCATGCCTTCGGCGGTAGCATTGGGCCATAGCCAATCGCCTAAGAAATCCCATGTGCCACCAAACCGCTTCATCAAATCATTTTCCACATGTGAATCCAAAAAGGCCAGCCAATCTTTCATCATTTGGTAGTTTTCCTCCAACACGCGTTTGTCGCCGTATTGCTGGTACATAAACCAAGGTAATGTGATCACGATGCCACCCCATGAAGGCCCTCCTCCTCCCCAATAGGTCGGGGCAGTATGCGGTAAAATTCCGTTATTGAATATCCGGCCACTGGTCATCTCTTTTCGAGCATAGTTTTTATCTCGCATATTTCCCACCATGGGTTCAGTACCTTGCACATCCCGCCAGTCCTGCATCCATTTTGTATAGAAAGCACCCATGTGATAGTTGAGCAGGCCCGTCTCCGTCGTTGCATGCGCATCGCCACCGTATCCCATACGCTCCCGTTGCGGACAGTCGACAATCATCCCCCCGATAGAAAGGTTTTCAAAGGTCCATTTTACCTTGTCGTATATCCAGTTCTGCAGGGAGTCGGAACACTCGAAATGGCTGGCATTCTCAAAATCTGTACGCACCATCCAACCCCTCACGTCGTCAAGTGAGGGTTTCTCTTGCAGCCCTTTAATTGTGATCCATCGGCCAGAACTATAATTAAACCTATTTTTGAATGTTCCTTGGCCACTCTTGCCGATGATAAAGGCACTACGAAGGTTAAATGTCATTTCATCTTGCTCCCTTTCGGAATAATAGAATCGAATGGTATCACCCGGATTGCCCTTTAGTTTCACCTGTGTCCAACCGGCAAAATTTACGCCCATATCCACCCTGAACGATCCATCTGGCCGTTCTTCAATTCCTATCGGACGAATCTCTTTCGCGAGCTTATTACCGTGGGCATTTTGTGCGGACATGCGTAATTCCAAAGGATAAACAGTGGCTTGTTGCCAATGGCTATCATCCAATGATGGGCTTGCCCAGTTGTCTACCGCTTTATTGTCATCCCACTGCTCTCCGCCCATATTCCTAAAGTCCCATGTGCCCGTCAATTTGTTTGGACTGGCATGGTATTTCCATGAACCATCCGATACCAAAGACAGCATAGGAGAAGCGTCCTGGGCAGGATATTCTTCGCGATACATATCCACCTGTGCCGTTACCATAGGTGTCAGTGGGCGTGAACCATCCACATCATAAGCAGAAAAAATGGACCAGGATGTTCCAAGCCATATACCGATCACATTGTGTCCTTTTTTCAAAAATTTCTCGATGTCATAGGTTACATATCTTGCTCTTTTGGTGTGATCGGTCGCTACGGGAGCCAACACCTCATCGCCGACACGTTCGCCGTTAATATACAATTCGTGATAGCCGATAGAGGCTACAAATAGGGTTGCTTTTTTCGGCACCGATTTTAATTCAAAGTCCTTCCGCAACCAAGGATCCCAAATATTATTGTCGCCCAAACCGGAATTAAAAACTTCGCTTCCACCAATCCATTGCCCATTCCATTGCCCATCAAGCACACCTGTGCTCCATTTAGCTGTTGCGCTCCATTTCGATTCCTTCTGATCTTGGTCTTTAATGGCTACCTTCCAATAATACGTACGGTCTGAAAGCAACGGTGTTCCTGCATAGATGATCTGCCCCATATCGGCACTGCTTACCCAACCCGAATCCCACATATCCCCTGTTCCGTTGCGCATATTTTTGGAATTGCTGGCCACCAAAACACGGTATGCGGTCTGCTTTTGGGCAAAAACAGACGCATCCTTCGCTTTCAATACCCAACTGAACCGTGGTTCTTTGATGTCTAAACCTTTCGGCTCGACACGATACTCCACTTGTAGGTTGACAGGCGTGAGGTTTGATTGTGCCAGTGCTATACCCACCATACATAATTGCAGGATGAGGAGAGAAAAGATGAACGTGCTTTTTTTCATATCTTATTTGCTTGGTACATGCGTCACTCTTTCCATTTTAGCTGATGCTTTCCTGCAGAAAGGTTTTGGCTTTTACCATCAGGCCACTTCAATGTAGCGGTACTATTTGCAGGAATAATAATATCCATAACCACTGTTTTGCCTTGTTTTTTCCATGCACTTTTTATTTCCCCATAAGGGCTGCTATGCTTCGATTCAAATGCATCCAATCCTTCTGGGAAATACGGCTCAAGACGTATATGCTTGAACCCGGGATGGTTTTCATCCGGTTTGATACCTCCTAATCCCTTAAAAAACCATCCCCCGATCTCGCCAAACATCATATGATTATCCGAAATATCTCTTTTCGCCTCCAAATCCCAGTTTTCCAACAATGTCGTTGCACCGTTGACAACCCACCATCCCCATGAAGGGTACGTGTTTTGTACCGCCACTTTGTAAGCGCTCTCCCTATAGCCATTATTGTTTAAGGCATTCAACAGTGCCTTCGCACCCAACACACCCACATCGAGGTGGAAATCGGTCTCTTCTACTTTCTTGTTGAGATTGGCTGCCACTTTGGCCTTCATATCTTCGGGCGCAACATTCCAGTGCAGCGCCATGCTCAATTCCGTTTGCGAGCCACCGGCGTAAATGCCCGTTTCCCGGTTCAAGAATTTATCGTTGATAGCATTCTTGATCTTGTTGCGCAGCGCATGATATTTTTCATAATCTTCGGTTTTCCCGAACAGTTTGGCCGCAGAGGCCAAGATATCTGCATCTACATAAAAATAGATGGAAGATGTTAGTTCTAAATTGGAAGTGGTTTTTACCGGAACCCAATCGCCCCTTCCAAAAGAGGTCAATCCATTAGGGCTGATGCGGTCGACATAATCGACATATCTTTTTATGTTTTCGTAGCAATCTTCCAACGGCCTGCTGTCACCATAGAACATATACACCTGCCAAGGAATAATTGCAATGGTACTTGTCCAGTCCAAGCCGTTCGCTGTGCCATATCCCCATCCACCTGTTGGAATAATATCCGGCAGCACGCCATTTGGCTGTTGCTCATCACGATGGTCAGCTAACCACTTCTCGTAGACCGTTATTCCATCAAAATTATAAAAGGCGGTTTCGATAGCCAAATGTCCATCTCCAGTCCAACCATTTTTTTCCCGTTGCGGACAGTCTGTCGGATACCCCATCAAATTAGACAAATAGGCATTATTGGTCGCCTTCCAAAGATCGTTGATGATGTTAGAAGAAGCTTTCACTTCACCTACCGGCGCTACGTCACTATGCATGAAATATGCCGTGATGTTCTTTTCTGCAAGGTCAATCGGTTCACTGCTCGTGATTTCCACATAACGGAAGCCCTTGTAATTGAATTTGGGCATAAATTCGTCTTCTTTCTTGCCACTCAGGATCAAAATATCCGTCTGGAAGGGATCGGTTTCCTTGTCTCCACGAAAATACACATCGATGTTTGACATATCGATACGACCATTTTCATGTAGACGCTCACCATGCTTTATCTTTAGGACGGTACCTTCTTTTCCCTTTATCTTGATACGGGTAACACCGGCCATATTCTGTCCCATGTCAAAAACATAAGTACTATCATTAAATTTCTTGACAGATTTTGGGGTATAGGATTTAACCAAACGAATCGGTACGACTTGTTGCGAAACGATTTGATGGGAGGGTGCGCTTCGATAGCGGATGCCATGCCATTTGGAGGCGTCGAAATTGGGTTTATCCCAACCCTCCTGTTCGAGACGAGCGTCATAGTGCTCTCCTGTATAAATACTATTCGATACAATTGGCCCGGAAGATGTTTTCCAGTCACGCTCGGACATAATGGTTTCTTCTGTGCCATCGGTATATACAATACGAAGATCTAAACAAAATGCCGGGCGGGCTCTCCACGGTGCATTATGAAAATCCCAGACCGCCAACGATTGGTGGTTGTACCACCCGTTACCCAATACTACGCCAATAGCATTTGCGCCACGTTGCAACTGTGCGGTTGCATCATAGACAACATACAGCGTGCGCTTGTCAAAACGGGTGTACATAGGATCCAAGCGATGGTCACCTAATCGCTCACCATTGATAGAGACTTCGGATAAACCTGCCGTCGCAATATAGGCCCGCGCATATTTAACAGGCTTTGTCACCTGAAATTCTTTTCTAAAATAAGGAGCTTCCTTGTAGTCGATATCATGGTGATCACTGATCCAAGCACCTTTCCAATTGCTAATGCCCATCATACCGGTTTCAAAAACAGCAACCTTCGATGCATTGGGCTTTCCATCTTTATCCCATGCAATTACCTTCCAAAAATAGCGGGTAAGCGGATTTAGTTTTTTGCCCGAATAAGAAACCAAAATATCCGATTTCTCCTGTTTTCCCGTATCCCATACATCGCCCCGATTGCCGACTACGGCTATCGAATCAGTATCCACAATGATTTGATACGCCGTTTGAAGAGCACCTTGCCTATCGTCTTCAAGTTGCCAAGCGAGGCGCGGGTTCGGCGTATCGATGCCCATTGGATCTATTAAATGTTCGCATTTCAACTGTATGGGATCACCGTTCTTCGCCAGGACAGGTATACCTATGCTAAAACTGAAAACGGTAAACGTGGCTATTGCTATTTTTTTTATCATATCCAAAATAAGTAATATCTCTCTTTAAAAACGCCTGAATATTATCGTAAAAGGCCCCTCTTTTATGTTGATTTCATGTTCAGAATCAATGTATGCTTTGTAGGATTCAAGCGAAACACAAAGTCATTTCCATTTCCTTTGGTGACATGGCCCTTTTTGCAGGTGATTTTATAAGCATAATTGTTAAACTGTGCCTGAATTTCTTTCTCCTGATAAGAACGGAACGGTAATTCGCTTAACCGTTCACCCGGAATTTGCAGCTCCAGGCACCAAAGAAGACCTTTTTCTTTTGCTTGACAATCTACATGGATCTGTCCTTCTTCAAAAGTCAGGATAAAAATATTTCCATATTGATCAGGACTCGTGACTTTGAGCACACCTGTAGTTCCCTCTACCACCGTTGGATTGCTCAATATCAGTTCCTCACTTCGGCCATCACTTCTTATTTTCATCACCCGAAGTCCGCCCCGCTCCGTCTTGGTGCTCCAGAAGTAACCATCTACCACCGGCAAAGTGAAATATAAAAATTGACCTCCCGTGCCGGGGGTTTTGAAATAGGGCGATTCAAAATGCTCATCAAATAGGTGGATATCCCTGAACCGAAAAGCATTTTTCTCCCAATACAGATTTGCCCTGTAATAGCGGCTGTTGTACCATACGGTCTTGTTTCCTTCGTTACGATGATCGGTCAGTGCCGTCACGGCTGTCGCAGGAGTTTGCGAAAATTCCTTCCTGAACCATTCCCCGGAAGTTTGCAAGGTTTCGATTCTGATTTTCCCCGCCTTTCTCAAGGCATCAAACAGGGGGAATTGCATTTCCAAGCCATTTTTCATGCCTGCCCATGTAAAAGAATTTTCCTGCCCCGCTTGTGCATAGTTGAAGGCTAAGGCTGGTTGCTCCACAATGGATTTCAAGAAATATTCAACCCATTCTTTATTCATGCCTGATTCTTTGTAAACCGGCTCCAAAGAGATAACACCTTGACCACCTGTACCTATACCTGTATCATATTGGTAAATCGGATCACTGCCCAACATGCGGAAAATAGGCACGGGAATCTGTTCTTCTTTGGTTTGTGCCGGCATATACGCATTCTTTTTACTCGGGTAATAGGCTTGGTTCCAATAGCCGCCCCAAAGGGTATAACCATCCGTACCGACTTGATCTTTACAATTGCTTGAAGCCACAATATGGTATTTTTCATACATATAAGCCAAGGTATAGGAATCAATATACCAAGACCCTACGGATTTTGGATATTTCCCAAATATCTCCTTAAACTTGGCCATATACACATCAACCAATTTTTCTCTTTCGGCTTGGGTATAACCTGTCGTAAACGCAATATTTGCCGTCGATACCCAACGGTGTTTCCCTCTCCATGCTATCCCCGCCGCTTCGACATGTGGTTGCGTAATTTCCCACCATGCACCGATCTCGGAATCTGGACCGAGTTCTTTTTTCAATAAATTTTGGTATTTCGGATTGATCAAGGCGTCGTATTGCAACAGAAAGGTACCGGGAAAACGATAGGCTTTCAATAGCGCCACCTGCTTTTCAGTGGCATCAAACAATAAGCTGTCTGCATTTTGCAACCGGTAGTCCGTTTGTCGGATAAAGTTAATGATATTGATAATGCGTGGAGAATCCTTTTGCTTCATTGGGATTTCACCCATTGTACGGCAAAAACTGAACAAGCATAACGTCAATGTAAGTGTCTTTAATATATATCCCATGTTTAGCATCCTAAGAAAAAGTAGTATCGTAAAAAATAGTTTTAATTGTTAAGTTTATAGCGTAAACACAAATTTAAAATTTATAGTGAGAAGGCATAATGGTTTTCCATTTAAAATCGTAAAGATTAAAAAGTAGAAAACCACAGTGTTCTATTACAACCTGTTTAAATTTTATGTTTTTTTATCGCGCTTCGACTCCGCTCAGCGTGACAAAAAACGGAAGTGTCATCCTGAGTCCCGATTCTCGGGAAAGTATAGGCACGCAACGTATTACTTCCATTTTTAAACAGGCTCTTATTATCTATCCCTTTACTTCCGTAAACCGAAAATTCAACCAGTTCTGTTTAAGAACGTTTGATAAAACGATTTACCTAATACATAGAAAATATGTGCAATTTCTTATATCACAATACTATAGATTTGCTTTTAAAGTACTATCCTGCACTGTCTTGTAGGAATGAATGTCGCTATAACGGGTTAAATGACCACACGTTTTCCAATATTTTTCGTGCTGAAAGTGCACGATATCATGGTTCTATAAAAACAGAGAAGGCCATCAAAAAAATTTGACGGCCTTTTCTGTGTTATGGATACTGCTCTACTTAATAAACATTCCTCGTGGGTTGCTTACGCCGGACATCACTGTCTCCATCTCGGTGCCGTCAAAATTAGCGCGTTTCACATTTCCATTGTTCGTTTCGGCCCAGTATACCTTGTTGGCACTATGGTCAACGGCTATACCGGAACCGCCTCTATTACCTGAAAAAGAAGCAATCTTCACTTTGCCGGAACCATTTAGATCAGCTTGCATCAGACCGCCTTCATTTCTGTCATCGTAATAAATCTTTTCATTTTCTTCATCAATATAGATACCGTAACCATAAGCACTCTCGACAATAGCAGCAACACTCGTACCGTCGCTCTTAGCGACATACAGATTTTCGTCGTTGACCTCATAGAAGTAGATAAGGTTCGTTTTGCTATTGAAGCCTATGGCCCGCATTGCACCACCGGCCACATTTATAAACGACTTTTCATAACCGCTTCCATCTAAATTAGCTCTTGATACATTTGCGCCATCTGCAATATACATTTTGCCCTCAGCAAGGTTTATGGCAATGCCATACGGCGAACCCAATCCCGAAAGAAGTTCCTCCATATCACTACCATCCGTATTCATACGCCAGATCTTTCCTGCATTGGAGCTTTGAAAATCACAATAATAGATCTTCTCATTCACGGCATCATAGGCCATACCATGCCCTTCTTTACCAGTCATGTTCACTATTGTCTCCGCCGCGGAACCTGGTACAAGCGAAATTTTGCGAACAAGCTTATTGCCATACTCTATAAAATAAAGCTCTTTATCCGTGTCTATAACGGCATTGGGATCGATAATGACCAAATCCGTCGAATAATTACCCGTACCACCAGGGCCTACTACTTTCAACTTAACCGAATAGACACCAGGGCTCGTATATGTCTTCGTAGGATTCTTCTCCGTAGATTGCGTACCATCGCCAAAATCCCAGGAATACGTTTCGGCATTTTCCGATTCGTTTTGGAATTGGATAGCTTCATCTATATGCAATTCGGTAGCACTGATGGTGAAGAAGCTCTTTACCGTATCTGGTAACGCATCAAAGTCATATTTCTCTTTTTTACAGCCCACCATGACGATCAGCGTCATCAAAAATGTGGGTAATGCACGTTTTAACATATTCATTGTTTTTACGTTTATGGTTTTATTTCTCGTTATAAAATTTATTTCAATTTAAAGTGCTGTCCATGTGTATACAGTGAAAGTTTGGCCTTTTTGAACGTCACTTTATCGTTATCGATGATATTTAGGTTCTTGGGACCGGCTATTACTACCACTTGACTATCACCTACTACGCTTACCTTTTTACCCGTAACGACAATAGCTGTTCCTTCATCTATGCCAATCACTGTTTTGTCCGGATGATCGGACAAAACACTTAAAAGTCTGTTGTATCGGCTACGGATAATAAAATGTTGGTCAATAATCGCGTTGGTTAAAAATCCCATTCCATCGGAAGTGACAACACTGCTTTTCTTTACTTCCTTGAAACTGTCCGTCTCGCTTTTGCCTCTTTGCGCCCCGGTGATCATGACCTGCGACATAACCGCAGCACCCGCACTCGTGCCGGAAATGGTCGCTCCATTACGGTGAGCCACATGCATTGCTTCGTATAACTTGCTTCCCCTGACCACCTCCATGAATTTATTTTGGTCGCCACCGGTGATATAGATCAGTCGAGCGTTTTTTACCGAGTCGATCCATGCTTGGTTGTCGTTTGCCTGTGCCTTGGTGAAGTTAAAGCTCGCAATGGGATTCTTACAATGTTCCGCCAGCTGTCCACTGATATAGGCAATCGACTCCTCCGGAATGCTTGTTGCCATAGGCAGCACAACAATATAATCCGTTGGTCGGAGATTGGCGGTTTGAACCAGTTCCTCCATCAATTCAACAGAACGGTCACCACCTCCAATAATAAAGAGATTGCCCTTGGACTGCCCATAAGTAAGGGATATGGTGAAAACCGTCACCAATGTTAGTATATATTTCTTAAAGTTCTTATTCATTGTTTTTTCCTCTCCCCAAGAAGGTGTCCAAAGAGATCATTTTTACTGTCATTCTGAGCGTAGTCGAAGAATGGACAGTATTATCATCAAGTTGTCTGTTTCGACTCCGCTCAACATGACAACTTGTGAACCTTTTTAGACACCCCCCCAGCGGGTTCTATCTTTGTTCCTTGCTTTTTGTTCCTTACTCCTATTTGTATATATAAACTTCTATTTTACCGTTTTCATCAACCGTACCGCGGTACATACCTGAAGTATTAAACTCCATGGCTACTTTTCCGGATTTATCCAAGCTGATGATACCACCATCACCACCCATCTTGCCGATTTCGTCAATGACCTGCTTTGCCGCATCTACGACTGACAAGCCCTTCAGTTCGATAAGTGCTGATACACGGTTTGCCGCCACTTCACGTATGTAATATTCGCCCCAGCCCGTACAGGAGATACCTGCTGTCGCATTATTGCAGTACGTACCGGCACCGATGATGGGTGAATCACCTACTCTTCCGTATCTTTTGTTGGTCATGCCACCGGTAGACGTTCCTGCCGCCAGGTTTCCATTTTTATCCAACGCTACAGCACCCACCGTTCCAAATTTCTTGTCTGCTTCGGAAATACCGGAAATGGGACTTTTGCGAATATCCACATCATGAAATGCTGCTCTGCCAGCTTCTTCTTTCTGTATAGTTCTTTGCAACTGATCCCAACGCTCCTGCGTAAAGAAATACGATTCAGGGACAGTGTCACATCCGTTGGCCGCGGCAAATTGCGATGCGCCCCTGCCCACCATCATCACGTGTTCGGATTTTTCCATCACCGCTCTTGCTGCGTCGATTGGATTTTTGATATTGCGAACACCTGCCACGGCACCTGCCTTCAGCGTTTGTCCGTCCATGATGGAAGCATCCAGCTCGTTCTTGCCGTCATTGGTAAATACAGCTCCCTTTCCAGCATTGAATAATGGCGAGTCCTCCATGACATTGACAGCTGCCTGCACGGCATCCAAAGAAGATTTACCTGCTTGAAGCAGATCATATCCCTTTTGAAGGGCTTCGGTCAAGGCTTGCATATAGGCTTGTTCTTTTTCAAGTGTCATAAACCGCTTTTCGATAGTACCCGCACCACCATGGATAACCATGACATATTTGGTCGCCTGGCCATCAGCAGGCTGACCGTTGCAGGACAACAGGATACCACAGCTAAACGTGAGCATTAAGGTTTTAAATATATTTTTCATTCTCTATCCTACAATTAACGAACACCTTGATTCCAATTTCCCGAAATAACAGACCACCAGAATGTTTCCAATCCTGCTGTATTTTCGGGCTCAAAAGTGTTCATGTTAAACTTATTGTTATTTACGCCTGCTATAGCCGATACCTGTATCGCTTTACCATCATGATTCCAGGTCACCGCTTTATTCGCTTCAAATGTTTCCGGTTTTTTAGCGACATCTGTTTTTAAGAAAAAAGCTTTGTTTGCGCCAATAACTTCTGCCATGCCTTTTTCATCTATGCATACCGCAGTCCTTTCGTCCACGGCTATGCCATAAGGTGCTTTATTTCCATCTTTCATGATTCGGCCCAGAAAAACTGTTGCACGACCTTGACGATCTCGTTGGGAAAAATGTTGATCCGTAATCACGTTTTGAAGAAAAGGTGCTTTTAGGAAATCGTCCCGGCCAATGACCACTCTTTGTGTATATGGATTGGCAAGCGCTTCGGGAGAATCTACGCCACCTCTTTCCGCACTGAAATAATAGTTGCCTAAGATGGCTGCTCCGGCGCTTGTGCCGCCCACAGGTACTTTCTTCTCTGTCAACAAATAGTTAATTGCGGTCATCACTTTCGTGCCTTTCCAATAATTGACATAATCGGCTTGGTCACCTCCGGCAATGAACAGCATCTCCGCATTGCGGATGATCGTTGCTACACCGTCATCGTCCGCTAATTTGCGAGAATCTATTTTCAAGGTTTCCACAGAATTAACAGCGCCCAATCCGTTCACGTACCGATTATATGCATCCGTACCTGTCGTCCGGATAATGACAACATCACCCCCACCGCTGCGCGCGATCATCCATCGAAATGCCTCATCTACGTCGGCTCCACCGCCCATGATAACCAATCCGCTTTTAGCAGTGGTTTGCACATCCTCAGGGTTGCCAACAATCCCTATGGAAGCCGATCGAGTCGCCGGACCGGTTGGCTTAGGTGCACTCGGGTCAAATGGGTTAGGTGCCTCGTTCTTACCACAAGAAGCAAGTAAGACGATCATGAGCAATATCAAACAAAATTTCTTCATAAAAACAGCCCTTTTTACTGATCTCCGTAATGCGGATTTTGGTCCATATTTTTATTCACTTTCATTTCTGCTGCAGGAATCGGGAAACAATATTGAGCAGCGGTCGATTCCAATTTCAACGCTCCCGATGTATTGATCGCATCCTCTGCTCTTCGTTCTACCGGGAGGTTCCTACGTTTGAGGTCAAAGAAACGATGTCCTTCAAAAGCGAGTTCTTTAAACCGCTCATTATAAATAGCATTTAAGAGACTTTGCTTATCCGAAACGGGTACGTGTACGTAATTATATAGCCGCGCCATCCGCAAATCACTCAAATCTTTATTTGCCGCAGTGATTCCTGCGGTACCGTTATCCTTCTCCAATGTGGCTTCTGCCCGAATCAGATACATTTCGCCTGTACGGAACAGCTTCACGGATGTCAGTCCAGGTGCATTTGGCACAATACCCGTTGCATATTTATTAACAAGATAGGCCGATTTAGTGCCTCCTGCACCACGTGCCGGATCATGTTTGATGTAGCTACTGAAACGGACATCATCCGTACGCTGTGTTGTTGAACCATACGCGTCTATAAGTTTAAACGCCGGTGCATACAGCACAATCCCACCTGTTTCACGGAAAAAAGCAGCTCCAATGCGGGAATCACCGGCTACTCGTGCTAATTTCCAAACCACTTCAGATTCGCTTTCATCTGTCCAGATTTTGCCAAAATCATTTTTGGGTGCCAAGGGTTCCTCATCGATCACCTCCGATGCGCATGTAATGGCATCATCCCATTTTTTCTCATATAGCGCCACCCTTGCCTGAATAGCGGCTACGGCTGTTTTGGTAATACGGATATTGTCACTGAACCCGTCAGGGATCAGCTCTTTAGCCGCTTTCAAATCGGCATTGATATCATCAAAATTCGATTGTACCGTCGGTCTTGCCGGATAAATTGCCTCGTGTTTTTTCATATACGGCACACCCATTCCATCAGGCTCGTAGGAAGAAGCATACGCCCGTAACAACTCAAAATGGCAGTACGCCCGCAACGCTAACAGCTCACCTTTATATTGGTCCATTAGATTTTGGGTACTTGCATTGGTCGGAATATTAGGAATCGCTTCCAACACGAGATTTGCACGGTCGATGGTCACATAGTATTCGTAAAAAGCCGATGTTACCGAGCCCGCAGATGAATCGTATATCCATCTGTGTGCCGCCGTATTGGAAACTGTATTCTCCGTGGGAAGCATGGTTTCGTCCGAAACAATCGCAGATACCTCTATCAGGGTAGAGGCCATTGGTGCATAAGCTCCCAACACGCCCATGTTTACATCTTCCAAATTACGGAATGCTTTGGTTGCGTCGATGGAATCCGTAGGTGACAGGTCCAACTGGTCACAGGACTGCAACACCAATCCGGCAAAGGAGCATAAAACCCATATTTTCTTTATGTTCATAACGTTCAAAATTATCAGATGATCAGTTAAAAATTAACATTAATGCCCGCCGTGTACTTCCGTGCATTCGGATACTCAAATCTGCCGTACTGACGATTGTTTTCCGGGTCAAGACCTCTCCAAGTCGTCCACGTCAGCAAATTTTGTCCCTGCACATAGATATTGGCTGTTTTGAAAAAACTTTTTCCAAACCCAAACCATGCTGTGGGGATGCTATAGTTGAGTTGCAAATTTCGCAGACGCATAAAAGAAGCATCCTGAATATCCTTGGAGGTATAGTTTCTCGGAATATCTATACGTTGCAAGATCGCCTCATCACCCGGTTTTTTCCAACGGTCGTACAGCATTCTTTTGCTCTGATTGCTCGTCATATACCGTTCTGTCTCGATATAAAAATCGATGTTGTTCCAACGTTGCACATCTGATACAAAGGAGAATAGCGCACTTAAAGTGAGGTCTTTCCAACGCGCCGACGTGCTAATACCACCTGTAAACTTTGGATACATATTGGACGACAGGGGCACAGATTGTTCCTCAGAATTATACACATTCGTGATGGAACCGTCACGGTTGTAATAGAGTGCATCTCCGTTTTCCGGATCCACGCCGGCCCATTGCGGTCCGTAGTATGTTCCGTAAGGAAGGCCTACTTTGATAATTCGGGTGTCACCATCTGGTAGCTCGTCGGTGACATCGCTCACCCGTAGAATTTTATTTTGATTGTATGCTCCGTTGATACCGATATTCCAGTTAAAATCTTCGTTCTGAATGATATCGCCACTCAGACTAAATTCGATACCCTTGTTGCCCATCTTTCCGGTACTTAAAGGAATGGTCCCACCAGAACCTCCTCCCGCTGTTGCAGAAGGTGTTTGATCCAAAAACATATTGATGGTTTCCTTATTGTACCAATCCGCAACAAGTTTTATCCGTTGGGTGTTAAAAAGCGACAGATCAAATCCGACGTTAAATTCGTTCACGTATTCCCAGTCATAGTCAGGGTTAACCAGATTGCTGGGCCTTATCGCTTGTTGGCCTCCATAAGTGGTACCGACAGTAAACAATGGAAGATGGACAAAAGCGCTACCAATCGGGCTCGCGGTTTGTCCGTAACTGGCCCGTAATCGCAACACGGGTATAAAATCATTCTCTTTCAAGAAATCTTCCTGTTTCGCATCCCACGCTGCACCAAATGAATAAAATCCATGCCAACGGTTTTTAGTCGGTACAGAAGACAAGGATGCTCCGTCGTATCTGTAACTTGCCGTAGCCGTATATTTATTGTTGTACGTATACCGACCGATGCCCATGTAGGACATCAAGGCACTCGAAGAACGGCTACCGCTTAAGCTGGGAAGGAAATCGCCGCTCACCGTAATGGCATTTGGGTTTTCGGGAAGCCGATCATCTAAACCATATCCTCTGTAACTAAAGGCTCTATAATTGTTCTGCAGGTACTCGAAAAACCCAGACACTTCAAATTCGTGTTTTTCTATTGTTTTATTGTATGTGATACCAGAAGTGGAAACTAAGTTAAAATTTCTCCTATACCCTTCTCCAAAAGATCCCTTCTTGCCTGACTGGTTTTGCCCGATATAGGAAAGTGGATTGATAAACACCTGATCAGAAGAATTTCTAAAGTCTATGCCTGCACGGGTCGTCACCTTCAGTCCATCCATGATCTCATAGGCCATATTCAATCCCAATATGGTTTTGAACTGCTCGGTTTTATCAGATGTACCATACAAGACATCAATACCCCGGCTACCTTCTCGGGTATCATAGAACGGCATATCCTCATCTGTTGCATGAAAAGCGCCATCGGCAGTATAGGGATACTCGTACGGCAAAGCATAATACACCGATGCCATCGGCGACCCTACGCCTGTGCCCCCTTCGTTATAGGTAAATTTCGAATCGGAATAACCTAAATTCAGATTAATGCCTGCCGTGAATTTCCCATAGTTTATATTGGTATTGCTGCGCAGCGAATACCGGTTTAATCCGGTCTCTTTCACGATACCGTCTTCATTCCACAAGCTCAGCGCATTATAGGTCTGAACGTTATCGTTACCACCACTTAAGCTGAGCTGTTGTTCCATAAAACGTCCGTTTTGGAAGAAAAGGTCACGCCAATCGGTGTTTACATTTCTCAAGCTATCCAACACATGACCAGCATTTTGTTGCCATGCCGTCGATTGGGTAGCATAGTCGGGATTCTTGGGCGAAAGTCGCCAACCCGGACCAATATCGCGTCCGGTTTCCAATCCGACTTCCTCTTCGAAGCGCAAGCGCTCGCGTGCATCCATCATTTCAAAAGTGGGTTGTGTCAATGTTGAAAAACCATACTGCGAGCTATAGTTGACACTTAATCTACCTTTTTTACCCTTCTTGGTGGTGATCACAATGACGCCATTTGATCCCCGCGATCCGTAAAGCGCTTTAGCCGACGCATCTTTCAACACATTGACGGTTTCTATGTCCTCTTGGTTGATCGTTTGAAAGTACCCCCCTTCGATCGGAATACCGTCCATCACGTACAGCGGTGTCGTGGTACCGTTGACAGAACCTATACCACGGATCACCACGGATGCACTTTGTCCCGGCTGGCCCGAACTAGAAACCACACTCATACCCGGTACTTTCCCCTGCAATATCTGATCGAGGGAGCTCATTGGCACGCCGTTAATATCTTTTGCATTGACCTGTGATGCCGCACTCGCACTCTTCCCCCTTAAATAATCGGTATAACCGGTGACAACGACCTGTTCGATAAGGTTATCGTCTTCCTTCAACACAATGGTTAATGGCCGTTCCTGTCCTACGCTAACCGTTTGGGTAAAATAGGCTATATAAGACACCATCAATTTATCACCCGAATTTGCATTAATCGTAAAAGTACCGTCGTTTGCAGTAGTCGCGATGATTCCAGAAGATTTTCCATTGCCGTCAAGGACAGTGATGGTTGCCCCTATCAAAGGTTCTCCATGCTCATTGACCACCCGGCCCTGAATGGATTGTTGGTCAACGAGAACAGCTGTAGGACGAGTATCCGTTACGGACGAGGTTTTTCCCATCAATGCAGTAGCAGACACGATTTTTCCGTTGACGGTATACCCAAAGGGCTGTCCTTCAAACAGCAAGGGCAACACATCCAGCACATCACGGTTTTGAATATCCAAAGTGACTGGCTTGGCTTGCTTAAATAGCTGATCTTTGATGATAAAAGAATAGCCTGTCTGTCGTTGCACCTGTTGCACAACCGACTTGAAGGATGTGTGCTGCACGCGAAGGTTTACCTTTTGGGCCGACACATCTGCAAAGGCACTAAAGCTGAAAACAACGGTCAAAAATAAAATTAACTTCATCAGGAAGATTGTTTTTAGTGAAACCCCGCCTACATTGCCAAGAGGATGCTGTATTCGTTTCCTCGCGTAGGCGTCGTTATCTGTACGCATAATTAAGATCATATGTTGTGTAATATTAACTCATTTTTATATAGCCTTATGAAAGCGCTATTTTTATATTTAGGCTATTTTGCCCGGGTTTTTATTGTTAGGTTAAAAAATGTGATGATGTAAAACCAAATGACAATTTGAGATTTCTCGGATACCATTATCTCTTCGATATTTTTATGTGGCCAAAAACAGGCGTAAAACATCCTACTCTAAAACAAGAACCCTCCTTCCCACTATTTTAAAATTGACCTGATAATTTAAGGCCAGTGCATCCAATACTTCCGATAATTTGGCTTCTCTATTTAACGCTACGTATGCCTTGGTCAACGGTTTCCCCTTGATCTCAAAGTCGACATCGTACCAGCGCTCTAATTGTGGCACAACGTCCTGCAAGGTGGCGGCTGTCATGATAATATACCCATTTTTCCAAGCTACATAATCGGTTGCATCGTTCACGGTGCGAACAGCCATTTCTTGAGCAGACACGATGGATTGTTGCCCGGGATCCAAACGATGGATTTGACGGGTATGGGTGCTTTCCACTTCGACCCTGCCGTGGATTAAGGTCGTGATACCTGTCGCTTGTCCGGCATAGGTGTTGATATTGAAGCCTGTTCCCAATACCTTGACTTTTTGCCCGACCGACGAAACAACAAAAGGTTTATCGGTCTGTTGCTTTACTTCAAAATATGCTTCTCCCGTTAGCTCCACTTCACGTGTATCGCCTTGGAATACGGTAGGATAGCGAAGGGATGATGCCGCATTCAGCCATACTTCTGTACCATCGGGCAGGGTTAAGCGATATTGCCCACCATTGGGTGTGCTTAGCGTTGCATAAGATGTCGGTTTCGATTCTATGGATGTTCCATCATCGTAGGCCAAGCCATCAGACACCACGATGCCTTCTTTGTCTTCACTGAGTGCAATACGCGTTCCGTCATCCAAGGTAATCGTCGCACGATTGCCTCCCGGCAGGGCGTCGTCGCCATATTTGCTCATCCTTAACGATTCGGTCGTTTCTTGTCTAACAACATAATAATAGAACATTCCTCCAGCCGACGCCATTAACAGCACAGCTACTGCAATCCGAAGAAATAGCCACAATGGGCGTATGGGCGCAGGTCGCTCAATCTTTTGAAGCAAACGTGTTCCTATGGTATCGGCCAAGCCCTGAACCGCATTTTGTTGCGCGATATCTGTATCTCGATCCAACTCCTGTAGAATAAGATCGGTCAATAGTTCCGATTCATTCGGCAATTGGAAATAGACCAATAGGGTCTCCAATTCCTCTTCGGTATATTGTCCCGCAAGGTATTTTTGAAAAAGGGTCAGTATGTTCGCCTGATGGTCCATAAGGGTATTTATAATGTAGTACACCCCACTTGGAAAAAGTAAGTATAGTATTTTACAGTAATTTTATAAAAAATTGATTTACAGTTAGATATTTTTTTAATTTTCTGAAGATTTGTTATTTACTGCATCCCAAACAACACAAAAATTCCAAAAGTAAGCCAAAGAAATTTTGAATCTTTCCGAACCAATTCCCTGAGTATTTGATTGACATTCCGAATATGGGTGTTAACAGTCGTTTCACTAATGCTTAACAGTTTGGCAATTTCTTTATAGCTCCTACCATCCAATTTGCACAAGGTATAGACCTTGCGCTGTTGGGGAGACAATTTATTCAACAAGGCATCAAGCGATTGTTTATTATCCTGCCATGCCAACAACTGTTCGACAGGGCTGTAATCTTCCTTCCAATGGGATAATAGGTAGTCTCTGAATTTCTGTTCGCTGGCGGCCTTCCGAAAGATGTTTTTGGCTTTATTAGCGACGCTTTGAAAAAGATAAGGCTTAATGGATCGTTCAGGATCGATATGCTGTCGATTTTCCCAAATTCCCAGAAAAACATCCTGTAATACATCCTCTACTAGCTCGGTCGATTTCAACACGCGCAACAGATTGACCGTTAGTTTGATTTTATATTGGTTGTACAGTTCCTCAAATGCCGAGGTTTCCCCATTCCGCAATCGTAGCAGCAACTCCTGTTCATTATGTTCTACCTTGCCGGACATGATGTTAATCAATTGGATGACACTGCAAGTATATTAAATTTTGTTTAAAACACGGAAACAAATCCGTAACATCTTACACGGTAGCTAACGGTATAGATGGAGAGAAGGGATAGACGCACTCGCCCCGGTTCGTGTCTTCACGAAGCAAGGCCGTAGCTCTGGTGGAAGAATCCAAAATTTAACCCCGATAATAACGTAATTCAATGATATTGCTTGGAATGGGCAAGGTATTCCAGTGCTCGTGAATGACCAACGCCGCACCGATGGCAGTGGCCTGCGCCATGGAGGCGGCATATATCTCGATGTCACCAAAGGCTTTGGCCAACAGGTTCATAAAAATATTGTTTTTGCTGAAACCGCCATCCACAAAAATACGTTTGACGGTTTTTACCGAAAAAATCAATCGGGTGGCCGCTATCTGTGCCGTCGTCAAATAAATCATGAGCGCATGGTAAGCTTCTACATAATCTGCAAAATCGTTTAGATCCACTTCGGAGAAAGCGGCCAAGGAAGTCGGTATCGTCTTTCCTGTAGTAAGTTTATCGACCAATTGCCAATCTATTTCCAGATTTTTGAACCGAGCCGTGGTCACATGAAAATGCGAGGCTATACGTTTGTTTTGCGCTTCATGTTCGTATCCTGCAAACAAACGGGAAGCTTTTACCGGTGTACCGGCATACGTCAAATAAAACAGACAGTCTTTTTCCAGTTGTTCTTTTGTCAATCCTTCATCGTTAAACGGATTGAGGGAAATACACCAAGTGCCTGTCGAAATCAATATAAAAGGCTCATGGAAATTGAGCAGATAGGGTATTAGCGCTGAAGAGCTGTCGTGCAGCCCCACACCAACTTTATAGGTGCTTCCCGGAAAGGCCGCCGAAAAGACTTCATCACCATGCACAATTGGTGGCAATTTTTTGGCAATCCCGGTGTCTTTTACCCATTGATGGTAATCTTTTTTTCCAAAATCCCACAATGCGGTATGGCATCCTATGCTCGTCATATCCGAATACAGTTGGCCCGACACCAAAAAGCTCAGATACTGCGGTAGATGCACCGCATATTTCACCTGTTCAAAAATCTCCGGCTTCTCTTGTTGCAACCGATACAGCTGTAGTCCTGAATTCAGGCTTCCTAATGCAGGAGAAGCCGTATCGAGCGAAAACTGCTCTACCCCACCATATTGCGCATGCAATGCCTCTTCAAGGGGTTTTGGATACGCCTTTAAATAATTGTACAAAGGCGTCAAGGGTCGTCCGTTTTCATTCAGGTACACAAAGCTCGCACCATAGGCGGTGAAATTGATGGCCTTAATATCAAACTCATCCCGACGAAACACCTCGTGCAACGAGTCGAACACCGAAAGACGCAGGCTCTCCAGGTTTTCGCAGGAATCACCGTCTTCGTCGGCCGTTTCCAAAAAACGTGCGGATCGCTCGAAAACAATCTGATAGTGTTCGTCAAACAAAAAAAGTTTTTTGTTGGTCTTCCCTACATCAAAAACGGCAACAACTGGAGTCATTGAGAATTATGTATTTAAAAAAATCAGTGAACGGTGGTCAGTTATCAGTCACTTTAAACTTTGAACCTTAAACATTAAACAAATCAATTCAAACCCCGCAGGGTTCCAACGAAGTTAATTTCAAAATTTTCAAATTTCCACATTTCCAAATCCCTACAACCCCGTCGCTACAGTGTCCGCACCTCTTTCTTCGATCAGCTTCTCGCGAATGTCTAATTCGTGGAACAACCCAACCGGATGCAATGCCGCACCGCTTCGCAGTCGTGCCTCCGCCACAATCGGGCGTACATCTGTCCGAAAGGCGTCTTGAAGAATTTCCTGCGCACGAGCTACGTCATTTTCCTGTTGTGCCTGTTTAAGCGCTTTTCGATCGACCAATAAAGCCTGTGCATACGCAATCTTGATAGCTTCCACCGACTGCAATAAATCCACCAGTGGATCCTTAAGGTTGTGGGAAGCATCAATCATCCAACCCAACCCGGTTGCATGGTTTATACCGCGTGCATCCATTCCGTCTACCAGTTCGTTGAAAATCAAAAACAATTGATACGGTTTAATGCTCCCTGCCGTTAGATCATCATCGGCATATTTACTATCATTGAAATGGAAACCACCCAATTTGCCTTCCATCAAAAGTAAGGAGACAATTTGCTCGATATTGGCATTGGGCAAGTGATGTCCCAAATCAACCAAGGTGTAAGCTTTGTCTCCCAACTTATTCGCCAACAACAAAGATTGTCCCCAATCGCCAATAGTAGTGGAATAAAAATAGGGTTCAAAAGCCTTATATTCAATAAACATCTTCCAGTCTTCGGGCAGGTGCTTATAAATCTCTTTCAAACTTGCCAATGTATTTTGGAAGGCCTCCCGAAAGTTCAATTGACCGGGAAAAGAAGAACCATCCGCCAACCAAACGGTTAACGCCTTTGATCCTAGAGCGATACCGTGGCGAATAACGTCAATGTTGTGATCTATAGCTTGCTGGCGTACGTTCGGATCGACGTGGTGCAATGAACCAAATTTATAGCTATGCGCCTGTCCGCGTTGGTCTTGGAACGTATTGGAATTGACCGCATCAAAAGCCAAACCATAAGATGCCGCCAACTGTTTGATATTTGCCACATCTTGGGGAATATCCCATGGAATATGCAGGGAAATAGCGCCACTTGAGCGATTCAACGCATGCAACAAACCGACATCCTCAATTTTCTGCTCCAATGTTCCCGGTTCGCCTTTCCCTGAAAAGCGGCCAAACCTCGTCCCGCCTGTACCCAAGGCCCAACTCGGAATGGCAATTTGGAAACGTTGCAACTTACCGATAATGTCTTCTACCTGCGTCCTTTCTTCCGAAACATGTGCAAATGCACGTTGGTGTTTTTCTACCAAACGTTGGTTGTGTTGTTCTATGTGTTGTTGGTCTAATCTCATTTTTTCAAATTATCTTCGATGAGCTCGCTAAAGCTCGGTTAAAAAATAAAACGTCCGCCCTCTCCAAAGGAGGGGAGTAGTATAGCATTTCCCTTAGGGGGATTACCTCACAAACGCCATGGCAACACCTCCATCCACATTGAGGACATTACCGGTCGATTTGCTGAGATTGCCTCCCACAAATGCAAAGCAAGCATTGGCAATATCATCTGGCAGGATCACTTCGTTGAGCAGTGTCCGCTTCGCATAATACGCCGGAAGCTCTTCCACCGTGACACCATAAGCTTTTGCCCGTCCTTCTGCCCAGCCATTTGACCAGATATTGCTCTCTGAAATTACCGCATCGGGATTGACAACATTGACACGGATTTTGGTGCCTCCCAATTCTGCGGCGTTCAACCGACTGAGATGGAGCTGTGCGGCCTTAGCACTGCCGTATCCCGCGTTGTTTGGACCGCTTACCAATGCATTCTTACTCACAATATTGACAATGTCGCCACCTATCGCTTGTGCTTTTAATACTTTGACGGATGCTTGTGTAACCAGAAATTGGCCTTTCACCAGCACATCATATAACACATCCCAATCTTTTTGGGTGTGGTCCTCAATGGTTTTGGAAATAGACAATCCGGCATTGTTGACGACAATATCCACACCACCAAAAGCCAGAATAGCTTTTTCCAGTGCTCCTTCGATCTGTTCGCTCCTGGTCACATCCAAAACAGCCGATGCCACGGCATCCTTACCGAACAGACCAACAAACTCCTTTTGGGCATTTTCCAACCGTTCAGCATTCAAGTCATTGAGCAACACCACAGCACCCTCTTCCGCAAATTTTTTCGCAATGGCTTTGCCAATACCGCCTGCACTGCCTGTCACTAAGGCTATTTTGCCCGACAACGCCTTAGGCTTTGGCATGCGTTGTAATTTTGCCTCTTCCAATAACCAATATTCAATATTAAAAGCTTCTTGGCGCGGTAACGAGGTGTATTCGCTAACCGCTTCTGAACCTTTCATCACGTTAATGGCATTGATGTAAAACTCCGCGGCCACACGTGCCGTCTGCTTATCCTTTGCAAAAGCAAACATGCCCACGCCCGGATACAGAATGATCACCGGATTTTGATCGCGTATAGCCGGGCTATTCGGGTGCTTACAGGACTCGTAATAGGCGGTGTACATAGCCCTGTATTCCTCAAATAAAGGTGCTAATTGTGCTTTCACAGATTCCACATTGGATAGATCAGCCGATTTGTCCAAATTCAGGATCAACGGTTGGATCTTTGTACGGAGAAAGTGGTCCGGACAACTCGTTCCCAATGGAGCCAAGCGCTCCAAATCATGAGAATTGATATATTCCAATACTTTTTCGTCATCGGTAAAATGACCGATCATATGGCGTTCGCTGGAACAGAAGCCTCTTAAAACAGGCGCCAACTTCACCGCTTGGGCTTTACGCTCTTCGTCTGAAAGGCTCACCACTTTTTGGCCACCGAAAACAGGACGCGTTTTTCCATAGTTTTCGCTTAAATATTCGGCACAGGTTTCGATAACGTCCAAAGAGTTCACATAGCTTTCATAGGCCGTGTCTCCCCAAGTAAATAAGCCGTGTGATCCCAACATAATGCCTCGTATACCTGGATTCTCTTCTAGGCAAGCCTGTAGTTGTAAGCCTAGATCGAATCCCGGTTTTTGCCAATCTACCCAACCGATCGTCCCATGGAACAATTCTTGTGTAATCCGCTTTCCATCTTTCGCCGCGGCAATGGCAATGGCGGCATCAGGGTGCAGGTGATCTATGTGTTTAAAAGGTAGAAATCCATGCAATGGCGTATCAATAGAAGGGGTCTTGGATTTTAAGTCAAAGATGCAATGGTTGAACAACTCCACCATTTCATCTTCATAGGCTATACCTCTATATACTTTTTCCAGATTGCGCAAGCGTTCTACATACAAAGCCGCCAATCCTGATTTTTTTAACGTACCGATATCCCCCCCAGACCCCTTGATCCACATCACCTCTACTTCTTCGCCTGTCAATGGGTCTTTATCTACCAACTTGCAGGATGTGTTGCCTCCCCCATAGTTTGTGATGCGTAGGTCAGATCCCAGTAAGTTAGAACGATACAGCAATAAAGCAACTTCATCGCCTTCAAGCGATTTCGCCTGCTGTTCGTCCCAAAGGTAATTTACATGTTTATATGTTTTCACTTTCATTTTTTATAGTTGTCAGTGTTTAGTTGTCAATGTTCAGTAGACAGACATCATTTTTTAATTCGTCATTCCCAATTTGTCATCCCTCATCCTACTCCAATGTTCTGGCAAAGCCAACAATACAAATAGACAGTATGATGGTGATAATACCTGCAATGACCGTACCATACGTCGATCTGTTCACACCTTTCCATTCCTTGAGGATGACTCCCCAAGAGTTCGCGATCAAGATGATAAAGGCCATGTGCAGAATCCAAGAGCTGGCACCGTTTCCAAGTCGGCTTTCGCCCATACCGTAGAAAAAGAATTGGAGATACCACGTCGTTCCCCCCAATGCACACAGCAAAACATTCTTACCCAGCGGAGCCGATGCTTTTCCATAATCGGAAAAAGTTTTGTTCTTTGCCAACAAGTAAAGGCACCATACGACATTGGTGGTAAAGCCTCCCCACAGGATAACGACGTAGGTAACATTATTTTGGTAGAGAAACTCGCCATTATTTGGATTCGCTCCTTTCCAAAGCGTATTGGCCACATCTGCCATTGGCTTTCCAGCTTCAATACCATAATTGAAACACGCGCTTAATACACCAGAAACAATGGCGACCACAATGCCCAATCCGAAATTATAATCAACCTTTGCCTCCGCTGACAAGGAAGTTAGACTCTTCTCCTTCAACATGCCTGCACGGCCACAAAGATATATTCCCAATACACACACCAATAACCCTACCATCACACAGATGCCGGCATTTGTCGTGAAGAAATAATCAATCCCATGCTTGCCCGATGCTTTGTTGAAGAAATAATAAATAGCCGGCATCAGCGAGCCAAATACCATACTCAGTCCCAAGATGACACTACTGCCTAAGGAGACACCAAGATAGCGCACGCCCAATCCATACGTCAATCCTCCAATGCCCCACAGCAAGCCAAATAAAAAGGTATAGCCTATCGTAGACGCCCCAGCTCCCTGAATGATTTCCACGAAATTGGGGATAGTAATCCATGCTGCAATGGGGGGCACAATAATCCACGAAAAAAGACCTCCTAAAATCCACATGGCTTCCCACGACCAGCCCTTAACCTTTTTATAAGGCACATAAAAACTTCCGGATGCAAAACCTCCAATGAAGTGAAAAATAACTCCTGCTAATGCATTCATATATTGTATAACTAAGATAGATTCACAATGCAACATCATTGAACCATTAAAGGCTCTATAAACATCCATAGACAGCATTTTTCCATTCGGTTAGCCTGCTATGCATCCATAGATATTTCATTAATAATGCTCTAAGATAGAACTAATAACAAGTAAAACTGTTATGTGCTGTCATGGCATTTACGAATATATTCATATTTTTTTTGCAAATCCCTTATTAATTTATCAACTTTAATCAGTTATCTGTGATAATTTTACGATTATTGCGTTTTGGAGTCATATATTGAACTTTAACTCGTTACATCACTTTATGCTAAAACATTATTTCATATTCGCGCTTACACTCTCTTGCTTTTTGGTAATTGGACAAAACAAACCCATGTTACCTTATGCTATCCAACAAGGAACATTACAGGAGCAATTTACAAATTTGAGCAACCTGTCACGCTCACAGGACGTCGATTTTAAAATAATACGCAAGGCCAACTTGGAAATTGTGCGCAAAAACGTACTGGATTCTATTTCACATTACCAAAAGGAGATTGCCAGTTTGAAACAGCGATCGTCATCCTCAGCCGGCACCGTAAAGTCCCTACAAGACTCGGTTTCCAGCTTGGATACGCAACTACAAGCCGAAAAACAGAAAACAGACAGTATTTCCTTCTTGGGTATCGATTTTTCCAAAGGTTCTTACCACTCATTGGTCTGGAGCATCATTGTTATATTGGCAATTGCTTTCCTCGCTTCCTTTGCTTCCTTTAGAAAAGCAAAAGTAGACACCGTAGAACATAAGAAGACAGCAGAAGAACTGCAGGAAGAACTACAAGTTTTACGCAAAAAATCCATGGAAAAAGAACAGCAACTCAAACGACAACTGCTGGACGAGCAGATGAAAAGAAATTCTTAAATCATCTTGCTTCGGGGTTTCACGACCCAACCAAACTATTTCGATCCGTGGAGACACCAACCGGGACGAGCGAGCCCTTTCATCGCCTTATTTCGTGTCTTCACGACATGCAAGATTTTACTTCCATTTTTAAACAGGATCTAAACCTATATAGTTCAAAGATTGCTTCGTTGTACCTCTCCAACAAGTCGGAGCAGGCTCTCGCAATGACGACATTGTTTGTTAACTTGACGTCAATACAAAGGCTTTCGGGAGGCTTTCAGGATGACAAAAACACTTAACGCCAATATGATAAATCAGAACAAGAGCTGAACGCCTGACTGGCCGGCAGACCAGCAAAAGATTTTTAAACCTGTGTATTTTTTAGGTATCTCTATAGTCGGGAGGAAGACAAAAAGTATTGTGCTGTGTATTGAGATGTTTCAGTTAGAAAAATCTTCCATAAAAGTGTTTAATTTGATGGCAACGCAATATCCGACTGCTAGATGAAAAAACAACTTTAACTAGTGGCATCCATCGTTTCCTTCCGAATGAGCACGTATTTTGAGACAATTTAGCAACTTATTGATACAATTTCAATATAACATCTTGTTAAGAAGCCCTACATTTGATTCCTAGTAACATGCCTGATGTAATATTATTATTACCATTAGGAAAATCAAAATATAAACTTAGTACAACATAGTCATTATTTTAATGAAAAACACAATAAAAAAAGACCGATAAAACTTTTTTACAACCTGTAACCAGATTTTTTGAAACAAAAAGCTAATTCGTTTTAGCTTAATATTCCGCTTTGAAGCCAAAGACTGGAACTGGATTCTTCATGTATTCTCGTTATGTAGTCTTTAGGTCATAATAAGTTAAAAACTAACGAACAGAATAGAGGGAAATACATTATAACCAAAATAATAAATTATATGACATCTAAACAAGTTTCAAACAGAAGTAATGGCTTCTTTCGCAGGTTGCGGAGTACCATTATCACCCTGATGGCGATCGGCTTTGGATTATGGGGTTGCAAAGAGGATACCCCGACCGCTATTGAGGCACAGCCGTTCGATCCTTCCAAACCCGTCGTGGTATCCGATTTCCTTCCGAAATCGGGTGGTATGGGCCAACGCTTGGTCATTTACGGTAGCAATTTCGGGAATGACGTTGAGAAAGTGAAAGTATTCATTGGCGGAAAGGAAGCCGTCGTGATCAATGTAGAGGGCGAATCACTCTATTGCCTGGTGCCGAAACAAGCCTTTACAGGGGAAATAGAAGTCCGTATTGGAGACAGCCGTGAATCCCCGGTGATCGGTAGAGCGACAGAAGTATTCCAATATGAGCGCAAAATGGTAGTATCTACCCTCGCTGGGTACAGAAATGCTCGAGGCGACGAGCCTTGGAAAGACGGAAAGTTCAAAGATCCCGACGAAACCAAAATGGCCAGCGGGTTCTGGGAACCTTCCTTTATGAAATTTGATCCGCTCAATCCCAAGCACTTGTGGGTAACCTTCGATTTTAATAATGGACTTTATCTGATCAATTTTGAAGATAGCACTATCACGAAGAAACGCTCAGACTTTGATCGTCCCCGTAGCGTCGACTTTACAATAGACGGTCAATATATGATCATTGCCGAAGACCGGGGTGGCGAAAACGACCGTGCTACCTACCGGCTTTCACGCGACAGAGGTTGGCAGGATCGGGAAATCCTCACGACCTATAGGCAGTGCAATGGTGCATCGGTACACCCCGTCAACGGCGAAATGTATTTCAATAGCTATGAAAAAGGACAGTTTTTCCGCTTTGACCTCAACAAATATTTCACCGAAGGCCTTGGGGTAAAGGATTATGAAACCCTGTTTTTTGTACATGACCCGGAATGGGAATACAAGATTTTTATTCATCCAACCGGCAACTATGCCTATGTCGTGGTTATTAACCGGCATTATATCCTTCGCGTGGATTATAACTGGGAGAAAAAGCGGTTTAATCAGCCCTACTTGGTCTGTGGACAACTCAGAGGCGACGGCTACGAAGACGGTGTGGGTTCTTCTGTCCGCCTTCGAAATCCCTATCAAGGCGTATTTGTAAAGAATCCTGCATACATAGAGGCCGGAAAACCGGATGAATACGATTTCTATTTTACGGATCAGATGAACCATGCCATCCGCACACTGACCCCTGAAGGCGCTGTGACCACCTTTGCTGGTAGGGGCAGTTCCAGCCTCAACGCCAATCCATGGGGCTATGTGGATGGAGACCTACGCGAAGAGGCTCGATTCGACCGGCCTTCCGGAATTGCCTACAATGAAGAAGAAAAGGCATTTTACATCGGAGACCAGGCCAATCGCCGTTTCCGTAAAATTGCTCTTGAAGACATAGAAGAAGATAACTAAAGATCAATTATTGAATATATTATGAATAGATTTTTAATAACATGTATGTTACTTCTTGGCGTTGCTTTTTGTGCGTTGGCACAGGAAGTCGTGGAAGTGACAGGCGTCGTGGTCGACGCGAATAAAGTACCTCAAATTGGCGTGAGTGTATTCGTCAAAGATGCTCCCGGCCGGGGTACCGTTACCGACAACAAAGGATATTATAAAATTAATGTCGATCGATACAAAACACTTGTTTTCTCGTCTCTCGGCTTCAAAACACAGGAAATACTGGTCAAAGATAACTTGCTCATTAATGTCACTCTGCAAGAAGCGGAGACGAGTGTACTAGATGAAATCATTGTTACGGGAACCGGTACACAAACACGGTTAACTGCTACCGGAGCTGTCTCTACTGCTAACCCTGACCTGTTTAAATCAAATCCCACCTCAAGCATCACAAATGCCTTGGCGGGAAATGTGGCCGGTGTCATGGCCATGATGCAATCGGGTCAACCGGGCAAAAACATCTCTGAGTTCTGGATCCGAGGTATCTCCACCTTCGGTGGCGGATCAGCTGCTTTGGTGCTGGTAGACAATATTGAACGAGATATCAACGATATCAATATTGAAGATATTGAGACGTTTAACGTACTGAAAGATGCATCCGAGACCGCTATCTATGGCTCAAGAGGTGCTAACGGAGTCGTCCTGATCACCACCAAGCGAGGTAAAGAAGGAAAGATTAACATCAGTATCAAGGATGAGAACACCTACAATACCCGGACGTTTACACCGGAGTTTGAGAATGGTGCTACCTATGCGCGCCTACTCAATGAGTCGCGCATCACCCGCAACTTCGAACCTGTTTATCAAGAAGAAGAACTGGAGATACTGCGTTTGGGTTTAGATCCCGACCTGTATCCCAATGTCAATTGGCAGGACATATTACTGAAAGACGGCGCTATGACCTACCGAGCCAACCTGAATTTGCAAGGAGGCGGATCTACCACACGTTATTATGTTTCGGCGGCCTATATTGATGAAGGCGGTATGTACAAAACCGATGAAACCTTGCGGAAAGATTATAATACCAATGCCAATTTTAAGCGTTGGAACTACCGCATGAATGCGGATATCAATGTGACCAAATCGACCTTGATGAAAGTGGGCGTTGCAGGCTCGCTGAGCAAGCGCAATAGCCCCGGATTGGGCGATAACGATTTTTGGGGAGTGCTTTTTGGCTATTCACCCATCCGTACCCCAATTATGTATTCTAACGGCTATGTGCCGGCGATCGGTGAAGGCAATCAAACAAACCCTTGGGTAGTGGCCACCCAAACCGGTTTTAACGAGAATTGGTCCAACAATGTACAGACCAATGTCGAAATCGAACAGAATTTCGATTTTCTTACTAAGGGGCTACGCTTACGAGGAATCGTTGGTTTTGACATTAACAACGACAACAACATTTATCGTCGCAAGTGGCCAGAGCAATGGCGTGCCGAACGTGCCCGCACACCAGAAGGAGATCTGATATTTACACACATTTCCGATCCGAGGGAGCTTTTTCAGTTCAGCGATGCCAGCGGTCAACGGCGGGAATTCTATGACCTAATGCTTAATTATAACCGGGAGATCGGTAATGGCCATAACATTGGAGCCACGGCCAGGTTCACCCGCGACGCCCTTATTCGGACCGTTAATCTTGGAGACGACATCAAAAACGGCATAGCACGACGCAACCAGGCCTTGGCGGGACGGGTGGCTTATCATTGGAAAGCCCGCTATTTTGTAAACTTTAACTTCGGTTACAACGGTTCCGAAAACTTTGCCCCCGGACAACAGTATGGCTTTTTCCCGGCGATATCAGGTGCTTGGAACGTATCGGAAGAACCCTTTATCAAGGAAAGCATAGATTGGATGAATATGTTCAAGATCCGTTACTCTTGGGGAAGGGTTGGAAACGATCAATTGATGGGCGGAGAACGCTTCCCTTACTTATATACCATCGGTGGAACAGGCGGTTCGGCCTATCAATGGGCTGATTATGGTTTTAACAGATCCTATAACGGCATGCGGTTTACTCAAGTAGCTTCGCCCTATGTAACCTGGGAAATGGCCACGAAGAAAAATCTGGGTTTTGACTTGGCACTTTTCCACGACAAAGTCATTGCCAACCTTGATTTCTTCGATGAGGAACGTACCGGCATCTATATGCGTCGAGAGTTTCTGCCGGGCATCGTCGGTCTGGAAAGTACACCACGAGCCAACGTAGGCGCGGTTAAATCTCGCGGTTTTGACGGACGTTTCGAATATAAACAGAAACTTGGTGAAGTCAACTTGACGGCCCGAAGCAACATCACCTACAGTAAGAACCACATTATGGAGAAAGACGAGCAAAACAATGTCTATGTTTATCAGAACGACAGGAACTACCGTGTAGATCAAGCTAAGGGATTGGTTGCATTAGGCCTATTCAAAGACTATGATGACATCCGCAACAGTCCACAACAACAATTTGGAGTCTACCAACCAGGCGACATTAAATATAAGGATGTCAACGGGGACGGCGTGGTCAACGACGGTGACCGGGTAGCCATTGGCGCGACTAGAAGGCCAAACCTGATCTATGGCTTGGGTGCATCCGCGCATTGGAAAGGGTTGGATTTTAATGTACACTTCCAAGGTGCCGGCAAATCCACCTTCTTTACCTACGGGAAAACCGTCTATGCGTTTAGCGAAGGCGAATGGGGACAGGTAATGAAAGGGATTATGGGCGATAATCGCTGGATTTCAGCCGATATCTCAGGCGACCCGTCAACCGAAGATCCAAATGCTTCTTATCCGCGCCTAAGCTTTGGTGGCAATGCGAACAACTATCGGGAATCCACTTTCTGGCTGCGTAACGGACAATACCTTCGACTGAAGACCGCAGAGGTCGGCTACAATCTGCCTAAGCATTTATCCAATTGGATCAAGACTGATAATGTCCGTCTCTTCTTCGTGGGCACCAATCTGATGACCTGGTCCAAATTCAAGCTATGGGATCCGGAACTGGCCACGCCACGCGGGGAAGATTATCCGCCGGCCAAATCTTTCACATTTGGTATCAATGTTAACCTATAAACGTAAAAGAAATGCAAAAGAAGATATATATTGTGCTATTGCTTGCACTGATGACAGGTATCATTTCGTCCTGTACAAAGGACTACCTGCGATCCGATCAGTATTTCAAGGATCGGCTCACCTTGGAGAAAACCTTTCAAAGCAAGGTTTATTCCGAGGAATGGTTGGCCCACATCTTTGAGGAACTGAAAGGACAGAATGCCGACGTAGCCAGCAAAGGCCATACGCCACATAGCTTTGCCGATGACATGTATTACGGCGACCGCGATAAGGACTATGATCCGTCCAAAAACGAACTATCCTACAACATGTTCAAGATGGGGCTTTATAACGAAGGCGATAAACAGGGGACATGGGGTCAATGTTATAGGGGTATCCGCAATGCTTCGACTTTCATCCACAACATTCATATGAACACCGAGATGTCAGCAAGGGAAATAGAAGACTACCGCGGGCAAGCCCGCTTTGGCAGGGCCTACCTCTATTGGTTATTATTGCGCAAATATGGTCCTGTTCCACTATTGCCCGATGAGGGGTTGGATTACACCAAAAGCTATGACGAATTGGCCATTCCACGTAGCACCTACGAAGAATGTGCGACTTTTATTGCCGATGAGATGTTGCAAGCGGCAAAAGAGATGGAAGCTATCGGCATGAAGCGTGGACAGGACGGTACCGCTCGTCCGACTTGTGGCGCCGCATTGGCCACCCGGGCCATCGTATTGACCTTTGCCGCAAGTCCCTTGGCCAATGGAAACAACGCAGCTTTTGCAACCCAACTGACCGATGACCAAGGAAAACGCCTGCTTTCTCCTGATTACAAAGAAGAAAAATGGGCGTTAGCCGCCGCAGCTGCCCGTGACGTCATCGAGCTTGGTGTGTATCAACTTTACACCGCACCACTACAGGAAACAGGCAATGACGCGACCATCGTTCCGCCATATAATGCTAATTTTTCAGACAAAAGCTGGCCCATGGGTTGGGCGGATATCGATCCCGCAAAATCATACGCGAAAGTTTTTGACGGAACGCTACAGCCCTCGGGAAACCCGGAGTTGATCTTTACCAGAGGCAACAACCAGATGGGAGAAGGTATTGACGCCATGGTGGCTCACCAATTACCGCGTTCAGCCACCGGATGGAACACCCACGGTCTGACGCAAAAGCTGGTCGATGCTTATTACATGAACGACGGAACAAACGTACCAGGCAAAGACAAGGAGATCGGCCGTGGCGATGGTTCGAACCGAGTAAGTGGCTATGTTAGTCAGGAAGACTATGATGAAGGCAAATACAAACCCCTTCGACCAGGCGTTTCGTTGCAATACGCCAACCGCGAACCTCGTTTCTATGCCACAGTAGCCTACAACGGCAGTTTCTGGACTTTGCTCAATGAAACACAGGAGCGAAACCGCAACCAACAAGTATTCTATTATCGTAATGATAACAGGGGTAACGGATTCAACTCATCCAACGCCTATTGGTTGCGTACTGGTTTCGGTGTTAAGAAATTTGTGCACGAGAGCGACACCTACGAAGGAGGCAGTATGTCCAGGATCGTTCCCAAGGCCGAACCCGCTATTCGTTATGCCGATATCTTGTTGCTATATGCAGAAGCTTTAAACGAATTGGATGGTTCCTACACTATTCCTTCTTGGCGAGGTGACAACTATGTCATCAGCCGGGATATCAGCCAAATGCAAAGAGGCATCCACCCTGTCCGCATTCGTGGCGGTGTGCCTGATTACCCTACGTCTGTGTATAGTAACAAAGATGAGCTACGGAAAGCGCTAAAACGAGAACGTTTTATCGAACTTGCAGGCGAAGGAAAGCGCTATTACGATCTGCGCCGTTGGATGGATGCACCGGTAGAAGAAGCCTTACCTATTTATGGATGCAATGTGCTGATGAACGAAAACGAGAGAGATCTTTTCCATCAGCCAGTGGCTGTATGGGCGCTGAAAACCACCTTTGCGGATAAAATGTGGTTCTGGCCTATTAGCCATACCGAGCTGAAACGAAACAAACGTCTGACACAGAACCCCGGGTGGACTTATAACGATTAATAAATATGCATCACATGAAAAAGTCATATATACAGCTTTTCTTCCTTTCGTTGCTTGTCGTCTTCAGCGCGTGCAACGACGAATGGAAAGACGAACAATTTGAAAACTACATTTCATTTAAGGCGCCTTTAGGAAACGAAGGGGTGTCCAATATCTATGTACGTTATAGAGGTAGTGAAAAGGCTATCTTCCAACAGCCTTTGATCGTCAGTGGATCAAAGACAAACGATAAAAACATCACTGTACATGTGGGAGTAGACCCTGACACACTAGGTGTACTGAATTTTGAGCGCTTTCAAAATCGGGAAGACTACTACTACAAGCAACTGGATAATCAATACTTTGCGATTCCTTCCACTATGAATATCAAGGCAGGAGAAGATATAGGGCTATTACCCATCGAGTTTACATTTAAAGATATCGACATGGTCGATAAATGGGTGCTTCCCTTAACCATTCTCGAGGATCCCTCTTATGGTTACAAGGCACATCCTCGGAAGCATTACCGCAAGGCTCTTTTACGCGTCAATCCTTTTAACGATTATTCCGGCACCTACAGCGGTACCGCCCTCAAGGTCGTGATGGAAGGATATGAAGGTGAGGCAGCGGTTGTGAAAGATGAGATCCGGAGCTATGTTGTAGATGAAAACACCATTTTCTTCTATGCCGGAAATATCGACGAGGATCGCCAAGATCGACAGAATTACAAAATCTATGCTTCCTTTAACGAAACAGGAGGGGTTACTTTCGCTGCCGACAATCCAAATCTTAATTTTAAGTTGAATAAAGATGCCAGCTATACGGTCAACGAGCAGATGGACGCTGTTCGGCCTTATCTATTACACCGTTATATTACGCTTAATAACATTGATTACGAATTTACAGATTACACCATGGTACCTAACGTAGCCATTCGGTATAAGGTTTCGGGATCATTAATTCTAGAACGCAAATTAAATACCCAAATCCCTGACGAAGATCAGTCGATAGAGTGGTAGTTAAAAAGCGCATAATTCGAAAGGCTGTCCAGATACGGGCAGCCTTTTTTCTTGAAGCCGTCTAAAAGTCACCATGTTGCATACTTCGATTGTTTCAGTACAGGCTTAGCCAAATTGCGAAGCAACCATGAATGCCTTAAAAAAGCATACAAAAATAATGAATAAATATCTCTTTTTGACAACCTCCCCTATAAGGAAATTCTTCACTTCTATCAGAATGACGAGTTTCGTTTTGAAGGCTCTTTAGCCATTGGGTTATTTCGTTTGTTTTCGGTTTTTATTTTTTTTATTTTCGTTTTGTTTTGAAATAATTGGTTTTATACTTAATATTGCATGAGCTATATATTATTTACTTATTTATCCTTCTTGAAAAATTAGGACAACCAACCTCAAAACGAAAAGCATGAATGGTAGAAAATCTTTTTGTCGGCATCTTTTAGCAAAAACAACGGAAACAATCAAATCCAAAGTTCTCCATTCTTCTATACATTAACATTTCATGGACAGAAGAAGTTTTTTAAAATCATCAGGACTACTCGTCGGCGGACTTTACCTATCAGGAAAGGCCTTTGCGAACATTTTAGCGAAAGACCAAGGAAAACCTATTACCGGTACCGTTAAACATCGTGGAAAAGGTATAGCCAATGCCGTTATTTCCAACGGCTACGAAGTGGTATTAACCGACAAAAAGGGTCGCTATCACTTGCCGGCAAATGCACAAGCACAACATGTCTTTCTATCCACTCCTGCAGGCTATCAAATAAAAAGTGTAGCTGGTTTTGCGACTTTCTATATATCAACAGTTCAGGGAGATTATTCTTTTGAATTGGAAAAAACACCTTATGATGACATAAACCACAGTTTTCTTGCCTTGGGTGATCCGCAAATCCGGGAAGCGGAAGATATTCGACAGTTCTACATCGAGTCTATACCCGACATTCAAGCATTTCTTGCTTCTACTGACAAAAACAGGTTTCACGGATGTTCGTTGGGTGATTCCATTTGGGATACTCCTAAAATGTGGGCCGCTTACAAAGATGGGATAGCAAAGATAGGTATTCCATTTTTTCAAGTTATTGGCAATCACGACAAACAGGAAGCGACAGATACAGAAAGCGACAATGCCCGTCTGTTCAAAAAACAATTTGGCCCCACCTACTACTCGTTCAACAGAGGAAAGGTACATTATGTGGTACTAGACGACATCCGTTACAAAACGATCAAGGAATATGATGGACACATCAGTATTGAACAACTAGCCTGGTTGAAAAAGGATTTAAGCCATGTGCCCAAAAACCATCTGATTGTCATCAGTCTACACATACCCGTGCATACTTCTGTAAAAAATAAAGAAGATCTCTATGCATTATTGACAACATACGAGCAAGTGCACATCCTTTCCGGTCATACCCACACCAATTTCAACCACGTCATGAACAACATTTATGAACATACTGTGGCTACATTATGTGGTGCATGGTGGACCGGTTCCATATGTGCTGACGGCACGCCACGTGGATATGGCGTGTTTGAAGTTAAAGACACAACAATTTCCTGGTTTTATAAACCCATCGGACAGCCATTTGACTATCAATTCCATACGGCTATACAAAAATTAAACCATGGTATAAACCGCATCACAGTCAACGTGTGGAACTACGATCCACAATGGAAAGTAACTTGGTATGCCGATGGCACTTTCATGGGCGATTTGGAACAAATAAAAGGATTTGACGAACGAGCTGTCTCCATGTACAAAGGCGAGAAACTTCCGGCTGACCGCAGAGGATGGGTAGAGCCTAAACGTACCAATCATCTCTTCTATGCGCAATCTGAAGCCAAATCGATCAGGATCGTTGTCCATGATCGATTTGGCCATCAATACGAAGAAACCTTGAATCTGAAATAATCAACCCATCGATAAATCAGCTTAAATACAACCGTGGTATTTCCCTTTTAAAACAGACATTGATAACGACAAATGTTATACCAAGCAATATGGAAAAGATGTTGACAGACCAGTTTTAAATACTATTTTACAAATGTTAAAAAATATTCTCAAACCCGCTCCCCACAAAGATCTATTGCCTTTGGAAAGGACAGATGCTACCTACAAAAAATTACGTTGGCAGGTATTTCTAGGGGTGTTCATCGGCTATGCTGGCTATTATTTAGTACGGAAAAACTTCTCTCTCGCCATGCCTGATCTCATCGAACAAGGTTATTCCAAAGCCGATTTGGGCTGGGCCATATCAGGTGTTTCCATCGCGTATGGTCTCAGCAAATTTCTAATGGGAAATGTATCAGACAGAAGCAATGCCCGTAATTTTTTGACCATAGGTTTAGTGCTTTCGGCTCTGACGATGATAGCCATGGGGACCATTTCATGGATGACATCTTCCATTGTGGTAATGTTTGCCCTGTTATTTATTAATGGGTGGTTTCAAGGAATGGGCTGGCCGGCATGCGGTCGAGTGATTGTCCATTGGTTCTCCATCCGCGAACGTGGCACCAAAATGTCCATTTGGAATGTGGCACATAATGTCGGAGGCGGTTTGATTGGGCCTTTGGCTATTTTGGGTGTTGCGATTTTTGGTGATTGGGAAAGCAAGTTTTATTTTCCGGGACTGGTAGCGCTATTGGTCGCATTTTTAGCCTATTTGCTCATTCGAGACACTCCCCAATCCTGCGGATTACCCCCTATCGAAAAATACAAGAACGATTATCCGAAAGACTATTCAGAAAAGCAGGAAGTAGAACTCAGTGCCAAACGGATTTTTTTGGACTATGTGCTGAACAATAAAATGCTCTGGTACATCGCCATTGCCAATGCTTTTGTCTATTTTGTCCGATATGGTATCTTGGACTGGGCACCGACCTATCTTGAAGAAGCAAAAGGTTTTTCTGTAAAAGAATCGGGCTGGGCTTACTTTGCATACGAGTATGCCGGCATACCCGGCACCCTGTTATGCGGGTGGATCAGCGATAAGGTATTCAATGGCCGAAGGGCTCCAGCCACCATTATCTATATGGTATTCGTAGCCATAGCTGTGGCCATTTATTGGAAAAATCCAGCTGGCAACATTATGGTGGACAACATTGCACTGATGGCTATCGGATTTCTGATTTACGGACCTGTCATGTTGATCGGTGTACAGGCTTTAGACCTTGCGCCCAAGAAAGCTGCTGGAACAGCCGCCGGCCTGACAGGACTATTTGGTTACATGGGTGGCGCATTATTCGCCAATATTGCTATGGGTTACATTGTCGATCATTTCGATTGGGACGGTGGTTTCATCGTCATTTTAGTCGCCTGCTTATTGGCAATCGTATTTACTTCCTTCACATGGAAAAGGGAATTAGCGACATTAAACAACTAATTTGCTAGCCGTAATTTTCTATTTAATTATAAATTAACAAATTATTTACACAAGATATTAACAAATTAAAGATAGCATGTAGATCTTTGGCTTAAGATAGATGCATAACCTATACTGTTAATAAATCGCATGTAAAACATGAAAACTTTTTATTCTTTGTCTTCTCGTAATTGTATTATAAACGGTAGTTTTCTGGTGACGAACGATTAAAAAAAATTGACAAATGAGACGATTTGACAATTTATTGAGACGATTTAAACATTTTTTTATGTTAAAAAGAGTTAAGTTTGATCTGTAGTGATTCCTATATAAAGAGTTTACTACAGCTACAACGATCAAGAATAAACTATAATAAACTATAAACTTAGTATTAAACCAACTAAACTTCATGCTTTATGGAAAAACCTAAAGAAAAGTTTCTGATGTTGCTGCTTTTTCTTAGCATTCCCTTTTTCGCCTTCTCGCAGAAGCAAATAACGGGCGTCGTTAAAGACGCTTCTAATGGTGCGGCTATCGAAGGGGTGAGTGTGCTAAAGAACAGAGTACCTGTGACACAGACCAATGCGAACGGGGAATTTGTCGTCAGCGCCAACGTGGGCGATAGCCTAACGTTTACCGCTGTGGGCAAGCAAATCGTAAACCAAGCAGTCGATCAGCGCAACATCTTGGAAATCCTGATGTATACCGACGACAGCAGTATCGAAGAAGTAACTGTTGTAGCTTTCGGTACACAGAAAAAATCCAGTGTCGTGGGTGCAATTACGACTGTCAAAGCAGCCGACCTACGTGTGTCTGCATCTAATTTGACAAGCGCCTTTGCCGGGCGTATTCCGGGCGTCATCTCCTATCAAACCTCGGGAGAACCCGGTGCGGACAATGCGCAATTCTTCATCCGAGGGGTTACTACCTTTGGATACCAAACATCGCCTTTGATTCTCATTGACGGGTTTGAATCCACTACCGACCACTTGGCCAGAATGCAACCGGATGACATCGAGAGTTTCTCTATTCTAAAGGATGCTACTGCTACTGTACTCTATGGAGCACGTGGTGCCAATGGTATCGTGATGATCACCACAAAGGCGGGCAGAGAAGGGCCAGCAACTTTGAATGCACGCGTAGATGTCAACGTAGCAACACCAACCCGAATGATAGAAATGATCGACGGTGTACAATACATGCGTTTATATAATCAAGCACGCATATCCCGTGATCCAGTATTGGGCCCATATTATGAAGAACAAAAGATACAGTCTACACAAGCTGGGGTAGATCCTATGATTTATCCCAATGTGGATTGGTACGGCACCCTATTCAACAATCATACGGTGAATACCAAAGCCAATCTCAATATATCCGGTGGTGGCCAGGTCGCAACCTATTATGTAGCGGGAGGCTTTGATAAAGAAACCGGGTTACTGAAAGTGGACAACCGAAACAATTTCAACAACAATATTGATATTCGCCGTTTCTTTATTCGGTCCAACGTCATCTTTAAATTGACGAAGACGACAACGTTAGACACACGGATACAAGGTCGATTTGAACGCTATACAGGTCCATTCCAATCGGCAAGCAATATTTTCCGGATGGCGATGAACAGCAATCCTGTTGACTTCCCTGCGGTATTTTTACCCGATGCGGCCAACGAGTTTACCAATCATACGCTCTTCGGCAATACCTTTGCCGGCGGTGCTCTAAAATCCAATCCCTACGCGGAAATGGTACGTGGATACGAAGACCGAAACGAAAGCACAATCGTCGCCCAAGCAACGCTTATGCAAGATTTGGACTTCCTGACACAAGGCTTGAAGTTTCAAGGTAGGGCCTCAGTAAACACTTGGAGCAAATATTCCAGCAGAAGGAGTTTCGATCCATTCTATTATGATCTTAAGTCCTACAACCAAATCACCGGTGAATACGAGCTATATTCACTCAATCCTACTACAGGACGTTCCTATTTAGGTGACGTGCTACCTGGACGTGATGCCGATGCACACTATTATTTTGAGGCCAGATTGAACTGGAACCGGAGCTTTGGCAACCACAACCTGGGCGCCATGACAGTAGGGATGATGGAAGAAAAGCTCTTGACATCCGGCAATAGTGGCAATATCTATGAGACATTGCCCGAAAGAAATATGGGTAACTCCGGAAGGTTGACCTACGATTATGATACCCGGTACTTCATTGAGCTTTCATATGGATTCAACGGTTCCGAAAAATTTACAGGTGACAAACGATATGGATTTTTCCCTTCTGTGGGTGGCGGCTGGATGATCTCGAACGAAAAATTCTGGGAACCGCTGAAATCGGCTATTAGCACCTTTAAGCTTCGGGGTACTTGGGGACTTGTCGGTAATGATGCCATTGCTGGAAGATCTGGACGTTTCTTCTACCTATCTGATATCACTATGGGCGGCGGCACCTACCGTTGGGGATCAGACTTCATGAATTCCTTTAGCGGTTATTCCGTGAGCCGATATGCTAACCCAGATATCACTTGGGAACAATCCGAAAAATGGAATGCCGGGGTAGAAATCAATTTTATGAACGAATCCCTCAAGTTCCAAGGCGATTATTTCCGGGATATCCGTAGCCGAATATACATGGTGCGCCAAAACTTCCCTTCGTCTGCCGGCTTGGAAGCCAGCGTCAGCGGAAATGTGGGAAAGGTGACCTCACAAGGATTTGAAGGTTCGTTGAACTATGACAAATTTTTCGGAAATGAATTCTGGCTACAAGGTTTTGCCAACTTCACCTATGCGGTCAACAAACTGGTTGAACTGGATGAAAGAGACTATCCGGATCAGTACTTGAAAAGACGTGGCCACAACCTCAACCAACAATGGGGATTGTTAGCAGAGAGACTTTTTGTGGATGAGCATGAAATTGCAAACTCACCAAAACAGGATTTCGGTGAATATATGGCTGGTGATATCAAATACAAGGATATCAATGGAGACGGTATCATTAACGATAATGATCGAATTGCGATGGGCTATCCTACCGTTCCGGAAATCCAATACGGTTTCGGAATGTCTGCAGGCTATAAAAGTTTCGACTTTTCTTTTTTCTTCCAAGGCAATAAAAATGTATCTTTCTTCATCAATGCAACAGACGAATCCAACATCAATACCGGTGCTTATGGTATAGCACCTTTTGCCAACAGACGGAATGCTCTCTCGATCATCGCGGATGATTATTGGAGCGAAACAAATCCAAATGTACATGCCTTTTGGCCGAGATTGTCTACCGAACCTGTCAACAACAATACACGCCAATCATCTTGGTGGCTACGCGACGGTTCCTTCATGCGTCTTAAAAAATTAGAACTTGGATACAGCCCTAAAACACTCAAATCGTATGGTATTAATCCCGGTAGCCGGATTTACATCAATACGGAAAATCTATTTGTGTTGAGTCCGTTTAAAATGTGGGATCCCGAAGTAGGTCGTAACGGCTTGGGCTATCCACCAAATCGCAGATTTAACGTGGGAATTCAATTAATGTTTTAAAAATAAGAACCAAAAGACATGAAAATTATACAATATATATTTATGGCGACATTGCTTTCCTTGGGTTCTTGTTCCAAGTACCTTGATGTCGTACCGGACAACACCTTAACCTTGGAAAACATATTCGAGCTGAAAGAAGATGCCTATAATGCATTGGCAAAAGTATACAGTTATCTACCGCAAGACGAACGTACCCATGTCACAACATGGACATTGGGCGACGAATGGATTGGTCGTTTGGACCTGAACACCGTAGAGGGAAACCTGAGGGCCATTCGAATCATGCGCGGGTTGCAATCACAATCCTCGCCTCAACTTGGTCTTTGGTCAGGCACACAAGGCGCACGGCCGATGTATGAAGGTATTCGTCAAGCGGATGTATTCCTGGCCAATATCGATAAGGTTAGAGATATGTCAGACCAAGAAAAAGCAGACTGGAAAGCACAGGTTAAGTTTTTAAAAGGGTATTTTGCCTTTTTATTGGTGCAACGATATGGTCCGATTGTGCTCCCCACTAAAATGGCTACACCTGAATCGACTAAAGAAGACCTTTTCATACCCCGTTCAAAGGTGGAAGATTGTTTCTCCTATATCCTCAACCTGATGAACGAGGCCGTGCCCGATTTGGCAGAAAAAGCCATCACTACCAATTTAGGACAAGTAGATCAGCTCGTTGCTAAAGCCATCATCGCCAGGGTACTCTTCTTTAGAGCCAGTCCATTCTTTAACGGCAATCAGGAATATTTCGGCGATTTCTACGATAAGGATGGGCAACCTTTTTTCCCGATGACTTATGACAACGAAAAATGGAAACAGGCCATCGATGCGCTCAATGAAGCCATTGCATTGTGTGAACAACATGGTCTAGGTCTATATAAATTCGACAAAGAACCATTCCTTTACGATCGGTCCGCGTTCACGGCTAACCAAGACCGGATGAAGACACTCTATGATTTAAGAATGTTGATCGTCGACCCATGGAACAGAGAGCTGGTTTGGGGTAATTCCAACCTAGATTATTATAACCAAGGAGAGCTGGCCCACTCTTCCAACATCCGTCTTCCGGAAGGATATGGTGATGGGGTGACCAACACCGCCGCCTATTCTTGGCAGTGGATGGCCGCTACCTATCAAATGGCAGAAAGATATTATACTGAAAATGGTTTACCTATCGAGGAGGATCTCACCTATGATTACAACAATAGGCACGAGATCATCACAACTCCCGGACAGCTTGACAATGCCTATACGCACTGGAATGGATACATGCAACCGGGAGCTGAGACAATTAAGCTCTATATGAATCGAGAGCCACGCTTTTATGCCAATTTAGGAATAACAGCCGGCTATTGGCGAGCACATACGGTGCGCATCAATACCATGATGTACGGCAACTCGCATGGCGGATACAACTCTTCACAACATACGACCGACTTCTTGACGACTGGTATAGGCGTGCAAAAGTTTGTACATCCCGAATCCCAGTCCAATGCATGGCAAAGGACAATTAAGTTCCCTTATCCCATCGTTCGCATGGCTGACCTGTATTTGATGAAAGCCGAAGCACTCAACGAATATTCAGGACCATCTCAGGAGGTGTATGATCTGATCAACAAGGTACGGGAACGTGCAGGCGTTCCCGATATTGAAACGGTATGGTCAGACCCCGTCTTGGCAAGAACCGTCAACAAGCACCGTACAAAGGAAGGATTACGTGATATCATCTTGCAGGAAAGGAGTATCGAATTCGCTTTTGAAGGCATTCACTTCTGGGATATGTGGCGACACAAAAAAGCAACATCGTCCTTTTCTACTCCAGTGTGGGGATGGACCCATACCGGCACGACAGGATCTACATTCTTTATATTGGAGGTAAAGCAGGAGCGCAGGTTTACCATTACAGATTGCTTATGGCCTATTGACTTAAACGAGATGAATACAAACGGGCAGCTTATTCAAAATCCCGGCTGGTAAAATATGGAATGGTTAAGTAATATTTAAAAATTACAGAAAGATGAAAAGAAACATTTTAAATTATATATGCTTCAGTTTAGGCCTGATGTCTGTGTTTTCATGTAAGGAAACGGATAGGTTTAAACCCAACAGCGATGACAGTACTCCACCCGGAAAGGTTGAGCTACGAGAATACAAAGCCTTATACGGCGGTGCAAGGTTCTTTTACAACCTCCCTGATGATGAGGATCTCATGAGTATTGAGGCAGTGTACACCAGTACAAATGGTAAACCATTCACCTTTTCGGCATCCTATTTCGTCGATTCATTGGATGTATATGGCTTTCCCAGCACCAACGAGTATACCGTAGAATTGTTCGCCGTGGATAGAGCAGGCAATCGCTCCGAACCATTGGCAGTCAAAGTACAGCCCTTAGAGCCTGCGTTTACACGCGTAGCCCAATCCATCGAGGTAAAACCCGGTTTTAGTTCCTTCTTCTTGGATTGGACAAACGAATTAGAACAGAATATAAACGTCTATGTGGATTTCAGTTTCACGCAGAACGGTCAAACCAGGGAATTTACTACTGTTTTCTCTTCTAACCTCGCCGAAGACAGAAGATTCATAAATGATCTGTTTTTATCTCCCCAGGAAAAAGTAGATGTTAAAGTACGCGTGGAAGACATTTATGGTAACACGACCGAGCCCATAGCCAAAGGACAGTTATCGCTATATGAAGACATCAAGATCGCCAAAGATACGTGGGTTCTTCCCAATCCCAACGACACCATTGGTGGCGTGCCCATGGTATTTGGCAATGGCTTGGAAGGTCGCAACAGATATGTCATAGATGATGAAATAGACAGAGGTGACAACTTGAATTTCATGCACACCAACAGCAGGGGACGCACTGGACGCATTGCCGATGGTAACATGCCTTGGAACTTCATTATCGACTTGGGCGCATACTATGAACTGAGCCGAATCGTCACGGTACAAAGACATTCTGGCGGATTGGCTAATATTTCCAGAGGGCAATATTACCGAAATGAAAATGTCGGCATGTACAACATGTACATCTGGGATGACGCCACCAATTCCTGGGAATTTGTTTCACAGCACAAAATCATCGTACCATTGGGGCTGAGCGAACTGGAGTTTGTCCGTGTGGGAGAGGCTGGAGACATGGCTTATATGTATCCCGACGACCCGAAATACACCAAGCGAACCCGTTGGTTCCGATACGAGGCGATCAAAAGTTTCAACGGTAACTACACGCTGGAAGACGCTAACTGTCTGTCCGAAATAACACTTTATGGTAGAAAAAGCAATTAACTCTCGATTATGAAAACGTATATGATCAACATAAGTAAATTACTGTTCTTGCTGGGCGTATTTGCTTTAATACATGCATGTAAAGGCATGTATGACAATATCGAGCCGTACGCCAATGAAGTGGTGTATCCTGCCAAATACGATACTATTACGGCCAAGATCGGTTATGAACGGGTGGAACTGGACCTGATGAAAGCCGGACGCATTCCGTCGAAGCAAATCAATATGGGTAAATCGTCCAAAACCATCGTGGAATATGATGACAAGCAAATCGTCATTGATTCGTTGGTTTCTTGGGTCAATGTCAAGGAATTGACCCAACCGAAGCTCTATCGCATTAAGGTATACACCATTGATGAATATAACAACAAGTCTGTGCCACAGGAGATAGCAGTTATTCCTTACACAAACAGCGACGTGCAAAATTTGGTCGTAGCCTCTCCCCGGATACTGACCTCCCCTAATGCGGCTGTTTTAGACTGGACGACTTCGCTGTCATCCATTCTTTTGAACTATCAAAGCCTTGAATTTGAGTATACTGATCAAAACGGCACTAAGTTTACCGGCACACGAGGGGCAAACCCACGTATCTTCGCCGCCAACCTCAGCGCCGGACAACCTGTTGAAATCAAGTTAACATACCATGTTACGCCGAAGATAAACAATCAGCCTATATTGGACTCTGTGGAGTTGGTGCAACCGTTGACCATTAACATGCCAACCGGATCTACACCTTTCAATCCGGCAGAACGAGATATCCTTATCGCTAATGGAGTAACAACTTTCACCGCAGATGGTGTTGCCTCTTTTAAGAAGCTGACATATCCCTTGCATGCCAACACACTACAAGATCTATTTTATTTCCCTAGCGTAGAAGAGCTGGACTTGACTGGGGGGGATATTTTTGAGATGAAAACCCACACGTACAATAGAAACGGTGTGGTTTCCACTGTCGGAGGAGGGAATTTCCCGCTCTTTGTTAAACACGTGTCTGCCATATCCAGCGCAAATGCACAGACAATGATCGACCTATTAGAGTTAGGTATTATCAAAAAAATTAAATACATTCCAAATTCTTTGGGAATTGATCATTTATTACAACCTTACGATAGTCAGGGCATAATCGAATGGGTGACGATGCCTAACGAGGTTCTTATTCCGATGAAGTTCTTCGTCGATGGACGTGTTCAGGATGCCAACAATTGGCGATTGGATTATGTTATTCCAGCCACTTCTTATCCTGCGGGAACGGATATCGTCAACCCGATGAGAATAACATTGGCAACAAAAAATGGCTCCTTTGCGTTTATTCTGCCAACACAGTACCGGTTTAACATTGATGAATACAAGTATCTGAAGTTCAAAGTATATATGCCACCAAAATCTCAATTGAGTGGCACATATGAACCCTATCAGCGGCTATGGCCACGATTCATGAACTATATGTGGGCATTTGGGACGGAAAGCACCTTTGGACAAGAACTCTGGAATACCAACGCCAATGATTTTAAGGTACCTGATTCCGAACTGCAAAAATGGTATGATGTTACAGTTCCACTCGCCACCCTTTCAGGACGACATACGCGTGTCATTGTAATGAATATCGGAGGCGAACCATCGTTGACGTTTTCTCCACCTGCGGAAATGGTTTATTACTTTTCCAATTTCAGGTTTTCAAAATGATAGGAAAAAAGCGGGGTATGCACCCCGCTTTTTTCTTTTAAATGCTATCCCAAAAATCACAGCCATATCCCCGATTTAAAAGCACCATAATAAAAAATAAAATTATTATCAATAACCATTTTGCTTTTAAAGAGATATACCTTATTTTTGCCTTCCAAAATCCGGATGTTGATACATCTGTTTTTAATTTGATTAATAATTATTTAGTCCCTATAATATGCCCAATATTGGTAAAATAGCGCAGATTATCGGCCCAGTAGTTGACGTCAACTTCGCCGACAATGACAATCTTCCTAAGATTTACGATGCCTTGTATATTGAAAAAGACAACGGTCAGCGTATCGTTTTGGAAGTTCAGCAACACTTAGGTGAGGATCGTGTACGTACCATCGCCATGGATGCAACCGAAGGTTTGGTTCGTGGAATGAAAGTTGTTGACACTGGAGCTCCAATCAAAATGCCTGTTGGCGAGGAAATCAAAGGCCGTGTATTCAACGTAGTTGGTGGGGCCATTGATGGTATTCAAGAATTGGACACAACAAACGGACGCCCTATCCATAATGTACCGCCAAGATTTGACGAGCTTTCTACCGAAACCGAAGTTCTATTCACCGGTATCAAAGTTATCGACTTATTGGAGCCCTACGCAAAAGGAGGTAAAATCGGTTTGTTCGGTGGTGCCGGCGTGGGTAAAACAGTATTGATTCAGGAATTAATCAACAATATAGCAAAGGGACACGGCGGTCTATCTGTATTTGCCGGTGTAGGTGAGCGTACACGTGAAGGAAATGACTTGTTGCGTGAGATGTTGGAATCGGGCATTATCAAATACGGCGAACATTTCATGGAAGGCATGGAAAAAGGCGAATGGCCTTTAGACCAAGTAGACAATGAATTGTTGAAAGAATCTAAATGTACGTTTGTTTTTGGTCAGATGAACGAGCCTCCAGGAGCACGTGCACGTGTAGCTTTATCCGGTCTTACCGTAGCGGAGTACTTCCGTGACGGCGATGGCCAAGGCCAAGGACGTGACGTATTGTTCTTCATCGACAATATCTTCCGTTTTACACAAGCGGGCTCTGAGGTATCTGCCCTTCTAGGCCGTATGCCTTCAGCCGTAGGTTATCAGCCGACATTGGCAACAGAGATGGGTTTGATGCAAGAGCGTATTACGTCGACTAAGAACGGATCTATTACTTCTGTACAAGCAGTATATGTGCCTGCCGATGACTTGACAGACCCTGCTCCGGCAACAACGTTTGCCCACTTGGATGCGACTACGGTATTGTCACGTAAAATCGCCGAGCTAGGTATCTACCCTGCGGTTGACCCGTTGGATTCCACTTCTCGCATCTTATCGCCAGCCGTATTAGGCGAAGAGCACTACAACACTGCACAACGCGTAAAAGAGATCTTGCAACGCTATAAAGAGCTTCAAGATATTATTGCCATCTTAGGTATGGATGAACTGTCTGAAGAAGATAAATTAACTGTCCACCGCGCACGCCGTGTACAACGTTTCTTGTCACAACCGTTCCACGTAGCGGAGCAGTTCACAGGATTAAAAGGGGTATTGGTCGATATCAAAGATACCATCAAAGGGTTCAACATGATTATCGACGGCGAAGTGGATGAATATCCAGAAGCTGCTTTCAACTTGGTCGGCAGCATCGAAGATGCTATTGAAAAAGGTAAAAAATTATTGGCGGAAGCTGTTTAATTAGAGATTAGACATAAGATATGAGACGATAGATTCTTCTATTATCTCATATCTATTAAAGATAATAAATCTAAAATCTAATGTCTATCATCTAAAATCTAAACAAATGAAATTAACAATCATTACTCCTGATAAATTAGCGTACGAAGGCGACGTTTCGGCCGTGACCGTTCCCGGTAGTGCTGGTTCTTTTCAAATCTTGAGAGACCACGCGGCCATCGTATCTACTTTAGAAGATGGAAAAGTTATTATTCGTGACGCAAAAGGCGAAACCGTTTTGACCATTAAAGGCGGAGTCGTAGAAGCAAAGGACAATAATATTACCGTCCTTGCAGAAGGAATCGTCGAAGGGTAATAAAAAAAGCTCCTTTGGAAAAAGCCCTTAAAACATTTTTGTTTTAAGGGCTTTTTCATGGACAGCTATGGTCGTTTTTCGAGATCCGGAGATTTCAGCACGACATATCTATTGTCCATCAAACGAGCTCTTTTCGAGGCTACTTTTTCACAACTTTTTTAAGAATTACCCAATTTTAGGAAGAATTTCAACCCTTTGTCCAAAAATTTCAATTTTATATTTTTATACCAATTTTAATTTTAGTCTTCATGTATAAAAATTAAAATATATTTATATAAACAAAAACAAAATAATATTCTAATATAAATAATTATTCGAAATATAAAACTTTTTTAAAATACTTTGTTTAGCTATTGTAAACAATTTTTAATAGCGGTAACTTAACAAAAGTAAATTTGGTCAGCCTGTATTCCTTTTGAGGAGAAGAACATTTTGGAATAGGCAATAGCAATTAAAACATATGCAATACTATAACCAAGACACGTACATTTATTTCGACAGGGAGTTTGTGAAGGCCGTAGATGCCGGAACAGATCTTTTTGGCCAATCGCTCCATTACGGATACGGTGCGTTTGAGGGATTAAGAGCATATAGTTCACACCACGGCACGCGCATCTTTAAAGCTGAAGAGCATTTTCGTCGACTCAAAAAATCATGCGAGGCCATCAATCTTCCCTATCATTGGGACAATCAGCATTTGATTGACAAATCTTACGAATTGTTGGAAGTGAACAATCTCCGGGCAGCCTATATCCGTCCGTTGGTTTTTTCGGGTTCCAACATGCACCTCACATCGGCCAAAGAAGCTAAGATCATGATCGCGGCTTGGGAATGGGGACCATATCTAGGCCATAACCTGCTACGGGTATGTACGTCCAAAATCGAACGCCCGAACCCAAAATCCTTCCACGTGGAAGCGAAAGTATCCGGACAATATATTAATTCCATTTTGGCCACGACAGATGCCATCAAAAACGGATATGATGAAGCCTTGTTATTGGATCAGGACGGATTTGTAGCACAAGCATCCAGCGAGAACCTCTTTTTAGAAAAAGATTTCAAAATCTACACACCGCCACTGGGCAATATTTTCCCAGGCATTACCCGGCAAACGGTCATTGATATCTGCAAAAGCTTCCAAATTGATGTGATCGAGAAAAGATTAACCATTCGAGATGTACACGAAGCTGATAGCGCCTTTTTATGTGGTACGGCCGCAGAAATCATCGGCATCAAAGAGGTGGATAATATCAGTTATAAAGAGGATTGGGAGCATACTATTGGGGCTTCCATTCAACGGAAATATAAAAAATTAGTATTAGAAGAAGAGAATTATGAAGTCATCATCTGACACAGAAAAAGCATTAAACAAATACAGTCGTATTTTCACGCAGGACGAAACACAACCTGCCGCAAAGGCCATGTTATACGGCATCGGGCTTACCGATGAGGATATGAACAAAGCACAGGTGGGTATTGCCAGCATGGGATACGATGGCAATACCTGTAACATGCACTTGAACGATCTGGCACGAGATGTAAAAAGAGGTGTATGGGATAATGGATTAGTAGGGCTTACATTTGGCACTATTGGTGTAAGTGACGGCATGAGCAATGGGACAGACGGTATGCGCTATTCCCTCGTTTCACGCGATGTGATTGCCGACAGTATTGAGACGATATGTGGTGGACAATACTATGACGGGCTGATTACGATCCCCGGTTGCGACAAAAATATGCCAGGCTCCATCATGGCTATGGCTCGCTTAGATCGTCCATCGATTATGGTTTATGGGGGAACGATTGCACCCGGCCACTATAAGGGACAAGAACTAAACATTGTCTCTGCTTTCGAGGCGTTAGGTCAACGTGTCTGTGGCAACCTATCCGATGAAGACTACGAAGGCATTATCAAACACACCTGTCCCGGAGCGGGAGCCTGTGGTGGCATGTACACCGCCAATACAATGGCATCCGCCATTGAAGCCCTGGGCATGAGTCTGCCTTACTCCTCTTCCAACCCTGCTGTTTCAGAAGAGAAAAAAGCAGAGTGCTTGGAAGCAGGTAAATACATCAAAATCCTGTTGGAAAAAGATATCAAGCCTTCGGACATCATGACGCGTAAAGCATTTGAAAATGCGCTACGCACCATCATTATATTGGGAGGTAGTACCAATGCGGTATTACACTTTATCGCTATCGGTAAATCTGTGGGTGTAGATATTACACAAGATGATTTCCAGCGTATGTCCGATCAAACACCAGTATTGGCAGACTTTAAGCCTTCTGGCAAATACTTGATGCAGGATCTGCACCAATACGGAGGAACACCTGCTGTGTTGCGTTATTTACTCGATGAAGGGTTATTGCACGGCGATTGTCTGACCGTTACCGGAAAAACAGTAGCAGAGAACCTCGAAGGCATTAAATCCGTCATCGACTACAATCAACCGATCGTGCAACCACTCAGCAATCCGATAAAAGCGACAGGACACCTGCAAATCTTATATGGAAACTTGGCAGAGAAAGGTTCTGTAGCCAAAATTTCCGGAAAAGAGGGTGAACGCTTTGTAGGGCCGGCACGTGTGTTCGATGGCGAGCATGACCTAGTAGCTGGCGTATCTTCCGGCAGAATCAAACCCGGTGATGTTGTGGTGATTAAAAACGAGGGGCCTAAAGGAGCCCCGGGAATGCCTGAAATGTTGAAACCAACTGCTTTGATCATCGGAGCAGGATTAGGAAAGTCTGTCGCATTGATTACAGACGGACGCTTCTCGGGCGGAACACACGGATTTGTCGTGGGCCACATCACGCCTGAAGCCTATGAAGGTGGTCTGATCGGCTTGGTCGAAGATGATGACATCATCGAAATTGATGCCGTGAACAACACATTGAATCTGAAAGTGTCCGATGACGTTATCGCACAACGTCGTGCCAATTGGCAACAACCTGCGTTAAAAGTGAGCAAGGGGGTTTTATACAAATACGCGAAAACAGTTGCCGATGCATCGCAAGGTTGCGTGACGGACCTTTAATGACAGTAAAGATTAAAGAGCAAGGAACAAAGAAAGACTATAATACACCTTCCTTAATCCTTGTTCCTTACTCCTTTATCTAAAATACTAATATCTCAATACGAAAAAAATGAGTACACTGGAAAAAACGGAAACAAAGCAAACATTAGAACCAAAGACCACAACACAGATAAGTGGCTCTGTTGCCGTTCTGGAAGCTTTGATCCAAGAAGGAGTAGATACCATATTCGGGTATCCGGGAGGGGCAATCATGCCTATCTATGATGCGTTGTATGATTACAATGATCAATTAAAGCATATCCTCGTCCGTCATGAACAGGGCGGCATACATGCTGCGCAAGGTTATGCACGTACTTCCGGTCGTGTGGGAGTGGCTTTCGCCACAAGTGGGCCGGGAGCAACTAATTTGGTCACGGGTCTTGCTGACGCCATGATCGACAGTAACCCTATTGTCTGTGTCACTGGTCAAGTGTTCGCTTCTCTATTGGGAACCGATGCTTTTCAGGAGACCGATGTGATCAATATTACGACTCCCGTCACCAAGTGGAACTATCAAGTGACGGATGCCACTGAAATCCCAAGTGTATTGGCTAAGGCATTCTATATCGCACGGACAGGACGGCCCGGTCCGGTATTGATTGATATCACTAAAAATGCCCAAATACAGCTGTTCGACTATGAGGGCTACAAGAAATGCGACCATGTACGTAGTTACAGACCTGCTCCCATTGTGCGGAAAGAATATATTGAGCAAGCTGCCCAAGTCATCAACGAAGCCAAGAAACCTTTTGTACTATTTGGACAAGGAATTATCTTGGGTCAGGCAGAAAAAGAATTTAAGGCCTTTATCGAAAAAGGCGGATTCCCTGCCGCTACAACCGTTATGGGGTTAAGTGCATTGGAAACCGACCACCCACAACATGTTGGTATGTTGGGTATGCACGGAAACTACGCCCCTAACGTCATGACCAACGAATGTGATGTATTGATAGCCGTTGGTATGCGTTTCGACGATCGGGTGACCGGACGTTTGGATAAATATGCTAAACAAGCCAAAGTTGTCCATTTAGACATTGACCCTGCCGAAATCGATAAAAATGTCAAAACAACTGTGCCGGTTTGGGGCGACTGTAAAGAAACCCTCCCCCTATTGACGTCTCTGATTGCACAAGGAGATCATGCTGCTTGGCTACAACAGTTCCGTGAACTGGAAAAAGAAGAAGTCAAGGAAGTCATCCACGATGAGTTGAATCCAACCTCTGATATCATGACCATGGGTGAGGTCATCAAAACCTTAAACGAATTGACCGGTGGTGATGCTGTCATCGTTACCGACGTCGGACAGCATCAAATGGTCGCTTGTCGCTATGCCAAATTCAACCAATCCAAATCCAACGTAACCTCGGGCGGATTGGGCACAATGGGCTTTGGATTACCGGCAGCCATCGGCGCTTGGTACGGTGCTCCGGAACGGGATATCATTTTGGTTGTTGGTGATGGTGGTATTCAGATGACTATCCAGGAATTAGGCACTATCATGCAGTTTGGCGCAAAAGTAAAAATTCTGGTGCTCAATAATCATTTCTTAGGCATGGTACGTCAGTGGCAACAGCTTTTCAATGACAAACGTTACTCTTTTGTAGACATTACCAGTCCTGATTTTGTCGCCGTGGCAAAAGGATACTATATCGACGGGAACAGCATTTCCGAGCGTAAGGATCTTCATGCTGCGTTACAGACAATGTTAGCTCACGACAGCTCTTATCTATTGGAAGTTATGGTAGGAAAAGAAAACAATGTGTTCCCAATGGTGCCGCAAGGAGCAAGCGTTTCAGAAATTAGATTGAAGTAAAATGGAAAAACAAGAATACACAATTACCTTATATACGGAGAACTCTATCGGTATGATAGGCCGTATCTCCGGCATCTTTTCCAGAAGGAAAATCAACATCGAAAGCCTAAATACTTCTCCATCCGAAGTAGAGGGTATCCATCGCTTCACAATTTTAATCCATGAGAGCGAAGAAGTAGCACGTAAACTGTGTACACAGATTGAAAAGCAGGTTGAAGTGTTAAAAGCATATTACAACACCAATGATGAGCTCATCTGGCAAGAACAGGCACTTTATAAAGTTCCAACGGATATTGTTGCTGAAAAAGCGCCGGTAGAACGCCTACTACGTCAATACGGAGCTTCGGCAGTGGTCATTCGCAATGATTACACAGTATTTGAGACAGCTGGTCATCGTGAAGAAATAGATCGCCTGACGGCAGCCTTAGGCGAATACAAACTCATCGAATTTGTGCGTGGCGCACGTATTGCCATCATCAAAGACAGTGCAGGCTTCCACTCCAAATTGAAACAGTTTGAACGCGAAGAACCTGCTCCAGAAATCGTCGAAAATGAATATCTCGATCAACGGGATGATGTGTTTACCATGTAAGGAACAAGGAGAAAGGAACAAAGACAAAAGACTACGGAAAATCAGTCTTTCATCTTTAATCTAATAAAAAATGAAAGAAATATTCAACTTTATCATAGATAGCCGAAAAGCTTTTATCCGGTTATTGGATGAACTTACGCTAGATGAACTCAACCAGATCCCAGAAGGATTCAACAACAACATTATTTGGAATTTTGGACATATTGTCGTCAGCACACAAACTTTGTGTTATGTACGGACGGGTATTACGACCGACACTTCATGGGTCAAGTATTTGGACGCCTACAAAAAAGGTTCAAAACCACAATATACTGTTTCAGCTGAAGAAGTCGCTGATCTAAAAGTATTGGCCATCTCTACAATAGAAAAAATTGAAGCCGATTATAACAAAGGCACATTTGCGACGATACAGCCATACGATACGGCAACCTACGGCTCCATATTAAATAGTTTTGCCGACGTATTGATCACAACATCCGGTCACGACAACCTGCACCTTGGCTATGCTATAGCGCAGCGGAGAATAATAAAAATCCTCCCCTAGCCCCTCCAAAGGAGGGGAATTCCCATCTGTCGAATTGGCAGAAGGTTAGTAGGGGACAAAAAGTAATCAAAAAAATCAGTGTAATCAAAAAAAACAAAAAAATACAATGGCAAATTATTTCAACACATTACCTCTTAGAGAGCAATTAAAGCAATTAGGTCAGGCAGAATTCATGGATTCAGCTGAGTTCGCAGACGGCGTTAACGCTTTGAAAGGTAAAAAAATCGTAATCGTGGGCTGTGGTGCCCAAGGCCTGAACCAAGGTTTAAACCTGCGCGACAGCGGATTGGACGTATCTTACGCATTACGTAAAGAAGCTATTGAACAAAAAAGAGACTCTTGGAAAAATGCTACCAACAACAATTTCAACGTTGGTACATACGAAGAATTAATCCCTACAGCGGATTTGGTGATCAACCTAACCCCCGATAAACAGCACACCTCCGTTATCAATGCGGTACAACCCTTAATGAAACAAGGTGCCACTCTATCCTATTCCCACGGTTTCAACATTGTGGAAGAAGGTATGCAAATCCGCAAGGATATCACTGTGATTATGGTGGCTCCTAAATGCCCGGGTTCAGAAGTACGTGCAGAGTACTTAAGAGGGTTTGGTGTTCCTACTTTGATAGCTGTACACCCTGAAAATGATCCTGAAGGAAAAGGTTGGCCCTATGCCAAAGCCTATTGCGTGGGTACAGGTGGTCACCGTGCCGGTGTATTGAAATCGTCTTTTGTAGCCGAAGTAAAATCCGATTTAATGGGTGAGCAAACCATCCTGTGTGGTTTGTTGCAGACAGGCTCTATTCTTTCTTTTGACAAAATGGTCGAAAAAGGAATCGATGCAGGATATGCTTCCAAATTGGTACAATACGGCGTGGAAGTTATTACTGAAGCGTTGAAACACGGGGGTGTTAGCGGTATGATGGACAGACTTTCCAACCCTGCAAAAATCAAAGCATTCCAAGTGTCTGAGGAATTAAAAGACATCATGCGCCCATTGTTCCAGAAACACCAAGACGACATCATGTCCGGCGAATTCAGCAAGACCATGATGGAAGACTGGGCCAATGGTGATGCCAACCTATTAAAGTGGAGAGCAGAAACAGGAGAAACAGCTTTTGAAAAAACACCTGCGGGCGATGTAAAAATCAACGAACAGGAATATTTCGACAATTACCTGTTGATGGTTGCATTCGTAAGAGCAGGTGTAGAATTAGCTTTTGAAACCATGGTAGAAGCAGGCATCAAACCCGAATCAGCATACTATGAATCTTTGCACGAAACACCGCTAATTGCCAACACTATTGCCCGTAAAAAACTTTTCGAAATGAACCGCGTTATTTCGGATACAGCAGAATATGGCTGTTATTTGTTCGACCAGGCATGTAAACCATTATTGGCCGACTTTATGAAAAAAGTAGATACCGACTTAGTAGGTAGAAATTTCAACGAAGGAAAAGATGGCTCAGTGGATAACGTACAGTTGGTACAAGTAAACGAGATTTTGCGCAACCACCCTGTGGAAATCGTGGGCGTAAAATTGCGCAAGGCCATGACGGCCATGAAAGCCATTAAAACTGTTTAA
>JBEBRE010000002.1:0-78652 GCA_040394995.1 Sphingobacterium wenxiniae | reverse complement strand
TTTTTATTTATCTTATTTACTACATTTTTAATAAACCAGTTAGGAACTTTGTTTTCGTTGACTAAAATTTCAATTTGCCCATTGATTACTTCGGCGACTAACTCCATACTACTTGAAGAGTTGTCAAATATATATGCCTTGTCCACCAATAAGAGTGCGGGTAGTAGATTTTGTAATGTGGCTCCGTATCTTTTTATGATCCGCTCGGGATCTACAGGATGGCCACCTTTTTCAACTCTATTAGATACTCGAGATACGTTAATCTCCGGATCTTGCAAACATACGAAGTATAGATAAGTTTTGTAACCTAGTTTTTTTGCTTCTTTGATTTCTTCCAATTTAGAAGTGTGGCTCATTACTGATTCGAAAGAGTAACTTATGCCTTTTAGTAAGAGGTGCTTCCTTAAAAAAGCTGTAATCATGGAAGCTTCGTAACTGTGGGTGTTTTTGGATTTATCTATTATAATGTTTTCTCGTATCTCCACATCGATGACATGACCTTCGCACTCTGCTTTTTCGATCAGGGAAATTGTATTTTCTTCAGTTTTAAAATTATCTAGATCTTTTTGTGATAAATGTAGATTGAATGAATCAATATTTATAAATCCTTTTGTAGCGATTTCTTTTTCTATTTCATCAGCATTAATAAAGTGCCCAACACGAAATTGTTCAGCTATAGTAGTGAAAAGAGTTGATTTACCAGATCCGTTCGGACCTGCAAAGACTCTTAGCCTTTTGGTTGTAGCCATATTTTTGTTCCTTTAGTAAGAGACACTCTGCTTTTCACTTTGCTTATTTTTTTGATCTCTTTTGAGCTACCGTCTGCATCTTTCAGGATTATTTTATTTCCTTGCACAATCTTTATGGGCAATTCTAAAGCAGTTGAAATTCTGAATGCTGTAGAAGAAGCTTTTTTAGCAGCTTTAGAAACAAGTTTTCTTTCCTCTTGGTTGTTTAATCTTTTTGTACTCGTAGTCATAAATCCTCCTTTGAAAACAAGTATAAATTTAGAAAAATTTGAACCGATAAGCAAGATAATGCTATTTATAATTTTTTCGGAGCCTTGTTTTTTAAAAAAGGGATGTGAACTCCAACTCAATTTTCTGCACAGTGTGCGGAAAATGTTTTCGTCAGGAAAAGTCGTATAGAATTTTTTGAAATCATATATGTTGGCAGTGGATTACCCCTTTCCGGTGAAAGCTGTATTGTATGTGAAAGACAGAGGAAAGATAACAAATAGCGAGTATCAGAAAATCAATGCTTGTTCACGCAATACAGCAAGTAATGAGCTAACGGATTTGGTTGAGAGAGATATTTTAGAACCAAGTGGGCAAAAGGGAGCAGGAGCGTTCTACATGTTGAAATGAATTGCACAATAATTGCACAAATTGCACAACAGAGTGTGTTGGTTACAAACAATGGAGTGTTTTTCAGAAATAACAGTCGCAATCGCAATTCTGTCTACCCTTCAAAAAGAATAGCAAACAGTCTCCGTCGATGGTCACTCCTCGCTTTCCAGAACGGGTTCTAAGTTTATCTAAAAATGATTAAGAAAAATAGAATTAGATAAACTTTAGATAAACATTCGAAGTTTTATGTGTTTTAATTGATTGTTTGCGAGGTTTTTAAGTTCGTCTAAAAACGTGAAGGAAAAATATTTAGATAAACATGTTAAGTCCTTAGACCTTATCATTCGTCTAGGGGGCCAGGTATTGAAGCGGAAAGAGCTTTTGGACTTAGTAAGCCTGTCCAATCAGACTTTTAATTTTCTGCATAATCCGGAGGATATGCACCCAATATCCGGATGTTAATCGTTGTTCAAAAAGAGCTAATATCTCTGCCATTCCGGCATATATGCATCCAAAAACAGCGTAAAGGGAACTGTTTAGGGAGAAATTCGGAGCTGCTCCGTCAGGATTCCGGAGGATATGCACCCAGCAGGTGGATCGGGGTATAGATCCGGGACGATTCCGGAGCATGTGCACCCAGAAAAGGAACGATAACCGTTGTTTTGATCTACATAAACAGCGATTCCGGAGGATATGCACCCAGTTGGACCCTATTATTTTCTGTGCTTTTTGTTTAATTGCCAATTCCATCAAGAAAAGGCATATGGCAGGAAAAACAAAAAGAATGAGCACGATAAAACAATTACTCCGTTTACATCTCCAGGGGCTGTCCAACCGTAAGATTGCCGAGCAGATCGGTCTTTATAAGGGTACGGTGAACCGTTATGTCCAGAAGTTACAGGTCATCAGCCGCCCTGTCGGAGAACTGCTGGATATGGAAGAGCCTGTCCTGGAGAGGCTTTTTACGGCAGGATCACCCGCCTACCTACAGGATCGGTTCGAAGACTTCAAACAAATTTTTTCGTGGTCTGTATATAGAATTCCCTTTCTTGTAGATCTTTACATTTGGATAGTATGACGATGTGCTTTGTCCAGCTGATTTCTCCAACCAATGGTTGGAGATTTGGCTTGTCATGGTATTCTGTGTATAGCTGTGCCATGTACCACAGATTTGAGGTCGAAAAACCACCCATTCCAGAAAACTCTGCCTGCAGTTCCTTGGATAACTTCGGGACTATTCCTTTGCCCCATGGCAAATATGAGATAAATCACCGATTTCATAACATACTCTAAAGCAACGTAGCATTTCTGGACAACTTAATAATATAATCCATGCTCTACAACAAGATGGATTAATAGAATGGACTATACCAGAGGTGCCAAAGAGCTCCAAACAGCAGTTTAGGATAACAACAAAAGGAATAGCTTTTCTTCGTTTATTGGAATAACTCGCCACCTAGCGCCCCTATTTTTTTGCGCTTGGATTACGAGTCCCGGCAAGTTATTGCCATCGATAGACTTTGCTGCATTATAGGCGAGTCCTTGTGTGCTAAGCAATCCATGTAGGATCCTTCGAGATTATCGTCCACACACCATTGATCTTTTCTAGTGTATACCGCCATCCGTTCCCACACCAGTGCCCACAGATAAAATCCATATTCACGATACATCGCTTACTATCTGCGGATAGGACAGGTCTGTAGAATTCGTATGAGGTCAACGTAGTCAGCTTATTTTCATGATGAATTCCGTAGTGTTTTTTACGGATTGATTCGGATAGATATACTGTGTCACGTATATTGGTCTGCTCCGCAATGAAGATAGAGTCTGCCTCGCTGGTCATAACATATTCACGAAGGTCTTCCCAGTATATTTCCATAAATACCTCAGGCTCGTCTTCCTTATAGTCGTTTATCACATTTGGATGCATGTAAGGTTTTAGATATGCAGTTTGCTGCCCGTCTTCCACAAAATGAAAATAAGCACTATCTGCTTTTAGAATAGCTTCTATGATTGCACTGTATTCTTGTAGAAGATCTTCCAAACCCTGCAAATGTTCGGACTCCGTTTCTCCAAATTTAGCTACTTCGGATTTTCTATCGGTGTAGGATGTACAAGAAGCGAACAAGGACAAAAAAGAGAAAGTAAATATTATATACGCTTGTTTCATCTGTATTTCTGTTTTTTTTTAAACGTTTAAATTGCCTTTTAATTTTTGTGGTAGATTCAACAATATTTATGCTGATCCAACAATACCTATAGTGATGATAGTTACTCTATTTCAAAATGCTTAAAGTCATATTCAATGGGAGTTTGTTGAGCCTGTTCGTATTTCCATAAAAAATTTAAAAACTCTCCTTTGACCTCTTTATCTGTATGTTCGTTTGATCGGACAGTTTCCCTGAGCCAAAATATTGTCTCAAATACATCTTGTATAAGTTTTTCATGAAACCCATATTTACCATCATTATACATGTCTTTAGATATAAGAGATTTTAGAAAATGCTTTAAATCTTTTTCTTGCATTTTACCACGTAATATTTTTACTGCTTCTGGGTGCATTTTCCATGAATCATCAAAATCGTCGGATTTTAGACGCATTCCATTGCTATCCACATAGAATTTTCTGATACCCCAAAACATCCAAGTAACTTGGGGTGTAATGATATTCGGATTATTATCTAAACCCGCTATAAGGCATTTCAATTGTGTCTCTATCAAGAGCTTCTCATTATATGTTTTTTTGCTGTCTCGAGAGGTTATTATTTTTCGCGCTAGCTCACTAATAAAAAGATAGGATTCATTGTGAAATGACATCAACTTGGAAATATGTTTATTGTACGCTTCCGTGCTATTGTAATATCTGCTGATGACGTCTTCCCATTGATCGAAGTGAGTAGATATGAAACTCGTAATTAGAGAACCTTGCATTCCTTCTTCCTGAATGTATACAGGTGTTATTTTTTGAATAAATGCGTAAATGATATTTTCGTAATGATCCCTATCAAGAAATTCAGGGAGTTTCATCTTCAATATTCTGTGAGCTAGGGGTAGATAACGTCCTTTTTCAAGTTGATCTTCTATATACGGTTCGATCAGTGCTACATCTCCGAGCATATTATTTCGAAATGACTTTTCAGATAGTCCGATCGCTGATAGTCGGTTTGTAAAGAAAAGCTCGAACACTTCCGGGTCAGTTATCGTTCTTGTTTTGTCTCGGTACTCTAGTGTTAGTTCTAAAGAGAACAGATGGTTTAAAATGTATTTAACTTGAGTCAGTTCATACGTTTTCAAGTCATCTTTCAACAATTCCAAAATTAGATAGTCGCCCTCGACTTTTTCAGAAGCGGTTTGCAAAGAATATCTACTATTATAGGAAAACGAATTGCCCGAAATTACCAACACCTCTTTCTTTCTGTCATACAGCGTATCAAAAGCTAGAGGATATTTGTATTTTAAAATCTGAATATAGAGCAATTGCACAAAGTCAACTTCTTCGGAGATCATCGCATATGCTATGCTAAAGGTGTTGGTAAATCGTACGATGTCTCTGTGGTTTTTAAAGATAGCGGACACTGCTTCCTCATACTCACTATCAAAATTCAAACGAACAAATTGATCTTTAACGTAAGCTAGTTCTTTTGGTTTAATAATTTGCCCTAAACTGTTCAGAAGCGAGTTTGAGAGCAAATAGCTTTCTGCCTTAGGAAGTGGGATCTCTATCTGAAAAATCTTGTCAAGATAGTTTTTATACGTTCGCTCATTCAATTTTTTGATGGATTGTTCGACATATTCCTTATCGTAAGCAACAATATAGACGATATTACCAAAATTGGCCGTATTGCGTATTAAGCGCAATACCTCAATTACCTCATCGTTGTGCAGACGATCGAGATCGTCTATGATCATGATAACTTTACGAGAAAGATTGGTCATCATGTCGTTGATTTTCTTTTTCTCGTCATCCAGGTCGCGAGCGAAGATTAAGGATAAGTCCTTTAAGTTGTTGATGATGTTCCCGACAAACGAGCTCCTTCCATTTAGTCTACGATAGTAATGATACATGGACGATGATAGCGCGCGGTCCTCATTTGCCAATGATGTACTTAATTCGTCAAAGAACAACTTCTGAATATCTGCAGGATTATTAGCATCCCACGGATTGAAGTGTATTACCAAGGGATTTGATCTTTCGGACTTCAGTGAATGACAAATCAGATTGATGAAAGATGTTTTACCAGATCCATATTGACCGGTGATTCCTATGGCAAATGCTCTTTTATTATCTGTAGCGATTATTTGTTGTGCGATCTGCTTTGCTACTTGAGTTCTTTCGTAGGAATCGTCTTTTGTTTCTTCTACAGCGTTGTCTTCTATGAAGCCTGAACGGGTAACGTTGGAGTTGTTTTCTTCTCGTTTTTTGAATATCAATGCTATTGCATGCTTACAAAAAATGATAAGGCCTATACCTGCGATCAGATCAACATAATTTATAGCAAGAATACTTCTGAATATATTTATGCTTTCATATTTCCAATATCCTCCTAAACGAAATATGGCAAACAGCGAGAACGATATCCCTAAATAGTTGGTTACCCATTTGTGATCTTGGTTTCTCCACAGGATACTAGAAGTAATGGCTATAGCTACTAATAAAGCTATGTCTGTCGCTAGGCTCGCTGATATCTTGCTAAATATCGGCTGTACCAGTATTGCATCTGTCAGACTATACATTGGCTCTCGAAAGAGGACGACAAGACCAATGATTAATGTTGAATATATAATCTTTTTAATCATCGTTATTTGAGTTATCAGTGGCCGAAATGCATAAAATTAGACATTGTCATGTCTATCTTCTTTTCTACAGTTTCTTTATCAAGGCCAAGTGCTATTAATAAGTGATACTCTAAAATAATTTTTAGCTGTACAACTCGTTTTCTTAAGGTTTGTGTATTATTTTTGAATTCAAGGTCGTTTTTTGTTTCTTCATGTATCAGATAATGACGCATAGACTTGACTTCCTCAGCAAATTGTTGCTTATCCTTTACGAGCTTCTGGAGTTTTGGGCTGATCTCTACTAAGTCAAGAATTTTATCTTTGATAGTTTTATCCCTTAACGTTTTGTTATATTTTGATTGGGTTAAAAATTGTATTTTTTGGGCGGATAGGTAAGGTGTTATTTCTTCAATGATACTCGAAAATTCTCGACTATTTTTTGTTGTTTCTTCGATGTTTTTAGGCTTATAACTTTTGTTATAGATAACTTCCAACGCACTTAAAAACAATATGAAATAAATACTGGTGTCTCCTCGATTTCCCCTGTATAGGTAACTAAAATAATAGTCTAGAGGTAATTTAAAAGTGTTTTTGTTTCGGAAAAAGAAATTTAAAAACTTTCCATTAACAAATTCCTGATAGGATAAGGGTTTGTTTTCAGGCGATGCTGATCCAGAATCTTTTGTTAAAGGGTTGTTCTTTATTAGCAATGTTTGATATTCGTCAGAATTCGTTTCTTTAATTAGGATTGAATTAAGACCTAGTTTCTGGCCATTTGACAACGTGTAAAAACGATGAAAATTTTCTACAAATTCCACCAAGTTATTTATCTCATATAGGGAGTTTAAATCAAAGCGTAATTCTAAATTTTCTTTTATGTCGACTGTTGAGTGCGTTAAATCATACTTATCAGAGACGGCTAATGACGTCGATACTTTAGCAAAATCTGTAAGGAAAATAGATTTTTCTAAATCAGTAACTACATACTCAGACTTAACTCTCTTATCTTTAGTGCCAAACATTTTTTGTATTCTAGATTCTTTCATCCACTGTTGACCAAACTGAGGTATAGTAATAATCGTATCAAATACACTGTTTAACGTAAATAGTTTCGTACCCTGAATAGCTGATTTGAAAGTAAGTTTTATTATCGTGTCAATCGTAGACTCCTTAACTTCTAACAAATTTCCACGAGCATTTCGCACACGAAGATTATAGATCGACATAAATGTTCGATCACCAATCTTACCATGAATAATTGGTATGTCTTGATGAAAATTAATATTAAATAAGGCAGGTAGAATACACTCAAGAAGCCCATGTATAGTCAACAAATAAGTATTGTTTAACTCATCTATTTCTACCATGCCAAAGTGTTTGACTTTTGGTTGATTAGGATCCCAAAAATAGCCGTTGTGAGTGGTCATAAATTTTTTCTGTCAGAGATGTGGGTTTCTTGTATATATGCATTACTCTTTGTCTTTATCAATTGTTTCAAAGACTATCGATTTCATTGCACAACGTCAATATGTGATCCAGTCCATAGAGCAGTGCAGACTCATCAATGCTCATCCATTGGAAAAGTTGTAGGATCAAATTGTAATGTTGTCGTACATTGGTTGTGTCAATTACAGCTTGACCCGCTTGAAAACAGATCGGTTCGTGGTGGGCGATGCGGTTGCGCAATTCGTTGATCTTACCTAACTGATTGAACACATAGCTGTGGTTGTATTGGATGGCTGGAGTACTGGTCGGTTTTGCGGGAAAAACTTTTAGCAGTATCTTACCTCCGGCATGGAATTGTGGTTGGGCGAAGAGGTATCGCCAGAATCCAAAATCCATCTCGGCTAGTAATTTGGCTGGGCTGTAGTGTGGCGATAGTTTTCGCAGACCTTGCAGGATAATTGTTTTTGTATGTCTGCAATTTTGATTGTCAAAGATACCGCCTGCTTTTGAGGCTTCATTCAGCCAATCCAGACCATATGCTGTGCCGTAAATTTTGTCGATCCTATTTCTTAAAGCTATCTCAAAACAACTAATGACCGTAAAGAGTTCTTGTGATAGCTTGAGGTTCTTTCGGTACAGCGTCATCGCTTTCCGGCTATTTCCATTGCACGCATGCAGATACCTGTTCATACGTGGTCGGGAGATAATATTTTCAAAATCACTATACAACATATTGGCTTTTATTTTGTTATGTCAATAAATAGTCTTATCTTCGTATTAGATTATTCCCGGTAGCCCCTGAAGCAATTCAAGCTATCGGGTTTCGTTTTTTAGAGTATTTGGTGTTTAATTATAACACATTATCTTATTCCTTTTCCAAAAAAAACGAGAAATTTTTTGTCTTCAATTATATTCCTACTATAGCCCTTTGTTTTTGAAAATAGAAAATCTGTCTTGCGAACTATTGGAACATGGGTAGTATGATGTTTAGTTGTTGACTGTAATAAGTTCGATACGTCACTTGGATGCATATTCGTCATCCGAAAATTCAAAACTCGTTTCATCCACAATGTAGATGCCATCAGGGAGTCGATCTTGTATTTTTTTTTAAGGCGTTTTTCTTTACCATGATTATTTGGTATTTAGATTTACGTTTTACTATTCTTATTATTCTCGTTTACTATAGAGTTTAAAGCTCTTCTTTGGATACTAGTAGTGTAAATTTCTCTAAAAAACTGTGTCAAATCCCCCCAAGTAGAATTTAATGATTTCTGGTGTTGTTCAATAATGATATTTAAATCATCATCTGCTAGAATCCGTTGATAAAAAAAAGCCCCAACTAACCTTGGAGTTGTTTGTATTTTTTCTTTGCCGAGTATTTCTTCTCCAAGTTTTCTTGCTTTTCTATCATCGGTAAAAAATACTTGATTTGTTTTTTTTGCCAGTGCAATTGATGAAAGTTCACCCATTCCTAAATTTTTACGATTTTGTAGCAATGAAATGTCCTGCAAATCGTCGATTGAAAGGTTGATTTTCATAAACCGTTTTTGCTCGATTTCCTTTTTTAATTTATTTTGAAGTTCTTTAGGTGTGCTATTGCTTCTTTTCTTGAAAAGGCATTCATAATGTACATATTCGGTGAAAGAGAAATAGCATAAAGCATCAATTGTTGCCGAATAAATTCTAGGACAAGATATAATATTCCATATAGAACAAGTGTCAATCACATTAAGTTTATGATAGGTAGTGATGTCAAAATCAAATGTCATAATTTAAGTTTAGATTAAACAATTTTAGAATTTCGGGTAGTTCAAATTCGTCTACCATTAGGATTTCCGCCAACCTATTTTTGGAAATTAGTTCCCGTTGAAAAGCATCGAAACATAATAAAATATAACTCTGTGTCAATCCTTTTTTCAAAAGCTGAGTTTTTCTAATCACACTAGAAGGTGATAAATCTTTGAGCTCAGGATCAACCTTTTCGTTTATCGGAATTTTTAATCTTTTTAAAGGTTCAATTTTGCTGTTAGGGATACGCTTTTCATCTACCAATCGATAAAGTAATACCTCTGGATTGATCTCCAGTTTTTTTGCCACCTTGAGTAGGGCTTCTTCAGAAAATTGAACGTATGTAGGTATGGAAGCTATTGCTCCAGAAGGAACTAATAAATTCGATGAAAAATAGTTGGCTCGAACTTCTCGCTGATCCTGTCCATCTTTAATAAAAGAAATATTAAACTGGTCTGAAGCATCAAATATTGAATGAGCGTATTCGTGGGCAAGTGTGAATTTCTGTCGATAAATATCCTCCAAATAGTTTACTAGGATACATTTGCCTGCAATTGGATGATTGAAGAACACACCTGATATTTTAGAGTTATCTAATTGCATACGGAAAATATGAACCCCGGTTTTCCGTAATCTATAGAAAATATCACCGATAGGCTGAGTATCTTGGAGATGAAGAAATCGCCTAAACTCCTTAGCTATTTCTTTTCCCTGTATTTTCGAATTATTGGATGTAGTTTGTTTAGGTGAAAAGCTATCGTGCTTTACTTCTAAACTATCCCACAGTGTTTGTTCCGCTTCACATAAAAAAAGAAAATCACGAATAGTGGCTCTGTCAGATTTAGTGAATTCATTGCCATGCTTTCTATATAAAGATTCGGTGTTTTCCGAGGCTGATTTTTGTTGGTTGCTAATGAAGTATTTGTAGTCAATTTTATAAAAGTCAGCAAGTATGAGTACTTCATCTCCTGTAGGCTCTTTTTTACCTAACTCATAAAGAGATAGATTCGAAACGTTTATGCCCGTTGACGCGGAAACTTCATCAATATCACAGCCTAGGTTGATTCGGCATCTTTGTAGTTTTACCCCAAGTGATTTTAAATCAAACATCTTTTAGGTTTAGTAAGTATAAATATATACATTAGATATTCTTTTTTCGTGTCCTGCTAACCATTATTGAAATTGAAGGTAATGTCGACTTATAAGTTTACAACAGTTTATTCATATCTTTCGAAGTAGGCGATTTCTAATCCGTTTGATTGTAGTATTCGATGGACCACAGCAGTTCACAAATTCTTTGGACTAATCTCTGCCTTTCACCGATGTCATCTTTCTTGAATTGTGAATGTGGCTTAAAGCCTAATTCCTGTATTATGTTTGATTTTAAGAAATTTGGGTTTTTAGCATAATAGATTGGGTGTAGAGTTTGTGCAAAAGTGTTTTCTTTGATGTAATGCTCTAGTTTATCCTCATATAGATCACTATTAAAAGATTGGTTAGTACCCTGCGGCAGGAGAACTAAAGCGCCAACTGAATTTCGCCAGTTTTGAAAATCATTTATTTGTTCAAATTCATCGGTATGATCTTCAAATTTGTTAGCCCATATATGTTCGATTTCAAATTGTTTTCCATTTGGATGGTGATAGGTGACATACGTTGTGTCTTTGCCAACTAGATTGTCTATATAGCTTGATATTCTTGATAGTAAATGCTTAACGAACTTTCTGTTCATGCCATGTAGCCCAAAATACCATACTCCGTCCCAATTCTCAGAAATTTGTTCTACTTCTTTTGCAAGATTTATACCGAGGATTTTCAAGTCATTATTTCTAATAAGTTTGATAACATTAAACATGGTGTATTTAATGGCTGTCTGTCCAAACTTACGGTAATTAACACTTCTTCTGACGGTAAACGTTTCAAGATATCGAGCCACAAAATCCAGTTTGGTTTTTATGGTGCTTTCGTCGTCACCAAAACTAATAGATGCCAATAGCATGGGTTCTTGTAGTGATTCAGCAATGCCCCAATGGTAAATGTAGTTCAGATGCGGAATAGCCTTGTCATAATTTATTTGGCTATTTCTAATTTGAACATACCATTTTACAAAAAATGGAAATTGATTCTTAAAGAAATTATAGAACTCATCGGATGTATTAAGGTTAAATAATGTCTTGTGATTGTCTTTGAACCAATTATGAAAGCGAGAGCCAATTAATTCGAAGTCTTGATTTTCAGAGCCTGCTTTTCCCGGCCTTATACTAATGGCATACTGTCCTCTAAACCAAGCTTGAAAAAAACTCTGGTCTGTTGTTTCTCCGTACCTGTGCAATCGTTGGATTTCATCTTTCCATAAATTATTGATTTCGGTACGTTGCTTCTTATCTGTAATCTTTGAAAGGATATACCCTTTCAACATTTCTGTTGGCGTTAGATTTAACCCGCGGTCATTCATAGTTTCAAAGATCGTGTAAGCATTTTCATCCGAATAGGCTGTTATTTCCACGATCACCACATTCTCAATAAACCAATCAATGAAAAACGGCAGGGTTTCCTCATTGATTTCTTCTGGAAACGTCTGAGCAATATCTTCATAACGATCCACAATGTTCTTTACAGTTTCATCATCTGTTTCCTTTACCTCATATTCCCCTAATTCAAATAGTGCTTTCAGACATTCCTCACGAGATTCATCACTCATATTAAAGGATTTTTCGCCATACTTTTCAGAGAAAATCAACTCAGTTATGTTTACATTATGAGGGCTTTTCTTTTGTAGATGATTTAGATAAATAAGTAGGAGCGTCAATGATGTAATCCGTTGCTGTCCATCAATGATAGATTTTTTTCCATTTTCATGATTCACGCTGAATACTACTGGGCCTAAATAATAACTTTGGTAGTTAGCTACTTCTGATCGTTTATCATCAGGCTTGTAAGATTTGAGAAAAGTATTTGTAAGGTCTTCTATTAAGAGCTTAATGTGCTTATCCTGCCAACGGTACTCTCTTTGGAAATAGTCAATAGTGAATTTTTGATCTTTTAGCAACTTATTTATACTGGTGTCAGTTGCTTCTATTTTATTTTTTAATTTTTGGTTCATATATAAGATGACGTTTGTTTTTAGCTTTTTTAAGAATAATAAAATTTGTAATATCCTTTGTCTCTTTTTGAAATTATTATGTCTATATCTAGTATCGAGGACATTTCGGCGCTAGTTTGGGAGGTAGCTATCAGTTTGGAAACAGATCCTCTACTTTGGATACCTTATGAATATCGAAGTCTGGGATACGTTTTCTTTCCATTTTTGAAAAAAAGTCTACTACCTGCTTAGATTCTGTATCAGTATTATCTCTGATATGAAAGGAAACGTTTGCTAACGGGTCTCTCATTCTTGAAATGTAAAAGTAATTTACCTTTCTTTCAATAATATGTTTTAAGTTGTTTTGTATTTGAGAAATAGAAATTAGTTCGTCCAAAACATTATAAGATTGGATAATGAAGAGAATTTTACTTGCTTCGTTTGTACTTGAAAATCTCTCTGCTGATGTGTTGTTAAAAATATTGCAAATTTTTATGAATGCGTCAAACCCATAAAATATTTCTGCATTGCTGTCATTGTCCCTACTGTTGAATCTATGTTGTTTATATTGCCGTGTAGAGGTTTCGCGATACTCTGCTTCTAATTGATTGTAAAGGAGAAAAACTAAATCTGCGTCGTTTTTTAATCTTTGGCTTTCATTTGATTCAGTTTGTTTTCTTAGAGCTAAGTATAGTAATGCCACTGAAAGAATAGTTAGTATTGGAGCTGTTATACCACTGATTGTCATGCCAATATTGGCTGATTCAGGTGTTGCTAAATTGAAAGATTCACATACATAAGGTTTAAGTACAAGGTATATGGCGAGAAATGACAAGATTACTGTGGCTGCTATCAATAGGAGTAAACTCTTAGGTAAGCTGTTCATTAGTTCTTTCATATTTATATAGTTTGATTTTCAATTGACAGATATGTCTAGTTATCTTGCATGTGTTTGCTCAAACCTACCCAATCCCCCTAAAACCTCCCTACGGCTTCCCGTAAAAGCGTCAGCTTTTATTAAAAAGTAGTACAGGGGATAGGTTCATCTGGTTAATAATTATTTTCTATTAGCTGTCGCATTTTGCGACACCTTAAAATTTATTCTTTATACAACTGCTCAAATGCACTCTTGGCACTAATGCCCTGTGAAATCGCTATAGAATATACCTCATATGCATAAAAACCATTGTTTTGAAGATTTAGCACTTTCGTGAATCTTGTATTCTCTATATGTGCTTTATCTGCGATATCAGATTGTAAAACAACGAATTGGTTGATGAAGTCCTGATATCTATTGCTTTTTTTGCTCTTTGTTGTTTTAGAGTTTTTTTTCCTAAGATATTCCTTCTTTTTTGTCTGAATAACTTCTTTAAATGCCCTTTTACAATCCTTATCAAAATCCGATGAGATTAAAATCAATACCTTGTAAAAATCTTGTCCTTTAACAGTATCTAACCTGCTATTCAAGATCGAATTAACTTCTTTATTCGGCATTTTTTGATTTAATATTCCCTCAAAATCCTTTTTAATCGTTCTTATAAATCTGTTAAAAGTCATTTAAAATATTATTTGTCAGTATTTTATAATTTTTATAGCAATTTTATTTGCTAATTGTGTTCAGGCTTCGTATATTTGTTTATCCAATCAAGGATTGGTGTTAAAATATGACGACGAACATCTCCACAATATGGAGATGTGTGTGTTGAACGAGCCTCTGAATCCGAAACTAGCAATTGAGAATTCAGTGCGAGGCAGCAAGTTTAACCCACGTCTAAAGATATTGTGTATCTTTGCACAATCTTTAGGCTGGGCTTGTTGACTGTTGCGCTGTGGGATTGCTAGTTCCCGGATGATGGCAGGATACAAGTTCCAGCCTTCTGATTTTTTGCTCGTTCATCATAAACCAAGTAGATTATGAGAACGACAATTTTAAACCACAGCACCAGTACCCTAAGCCACCTTACCAAGGTGTCGCTTCCTTATTCCCGCAAACAATCCTTAAAGAACGTCTTTAAATCACCCGAATAAAATATGCCAGATATACAGACAGGTAAGCGGTGCGGTTAAAGGCATTGTGATATCAAAAACGGACACACCGAGGCGTCAACGTACGTCTCCACAATGCATCACGACAAAAAAAGCACCTTTTAGCCTGTCTGTTACCGACCTCCAAAACAAAATATGCACAATCGATTGCATAGGGTTTCTTTGGTCAGTAAAGGCATTTTTATCTTAGCACCTTAAAATTAGTCTTTCCTTTCCATTCCTGCAAATTGATTTTCGTCATATTTTCCTTTTTTCAACAAAAAGGGGGAGGTCGGTCTCTTAGATTTTTAATGTAATGGGATATCGCAATAGGCATATCGCATTACGCAATACTAATCATTAAACCGATTAAAAATATGACGTATTTATACGACAGGGCCATGCATTGTCCAAATGTAGAGACCATCGCCAAAAGGCGAGGCACGGCGCAACATGCCACGTCTCTACGAAACCGACGAACAAACCGACATCAATCAAATGATTTTTCAACCATACGTAGGGGCAGACCTGTGTGTCTGCCCGATATAAAGGGATCGACACATAGGTCGACCCCTACCGTATTGTTGATTATATTTTTTGTTTCATGTATGTTGTTTGGTTTATCTGACGCCCGGGCGCAGTCTCGAGATGGTCTCGGGACTGCTGAAGGGCAGATCACCTCGGGTGATCGGGCTATCCGTTTCTTGGTCAATGCAGTACGTAGGAAGGAATATGGTGCCTCTCCGGAACAGATACTGAGAAATGCGCCGCAGGCCGATCTTAAGAAATACCCAATAGAATATTTCGAAATCGATGGGGATACTGTTGAATGCCTGAAAGTGGGAATGCAACTTCCTGATTATATCTTGGATATGCCCTTGTGGGTGGTAAACGCACCCGATGGTCTCACCGATGTACTGACATTGCGTGAAATGGCAAAACATGAGTTTGTACTGTTGGAATTTTGGAATGCTCACTGTAAACCCTGCTTAGCATCTATGGCGAGGTGGGAAGAAATGAGCGGTCAAGTTGACGGCAATATTGGGTTTTTAGGCGTTGCGATGGATCAAGCATACCGTGTTCCCCTGGAGATCGAAAGGCGGGATTGGAAAAGTGCCCACGTTATAGGCAGGAGCGCAGTTGCTTTGAGCAAATATTTTTTCAATAAACAGGTACTGGGTCCCATGGTATGGATAAAGGACGGTAGGCTATTTGGCATTACGCAAGGAGTGCCTAAGGACATGGTTCTTTTTAAGGATATCCTCGAGAAGAAATTAAACAGCATCCCCTCACAAATAGCATTTAAGCCTTATTGATAAAGAAACGTTATGGAAAAGATGTGTCAATTTTCACCGCCTTTCAAATCCAGAATAGTCTGCTTGCTATCGAGTTTTATGTTTCTAGCGAGCATGGCATCTGCACAGCATCGGGATTTTATATTAAAAGGAACGATTCGCTCCTCTACAGACAGTATGGCAGTATCCGGTGCATCGATTCACGTACTGGGCACGAAAAACTATACATCCAGTGATAGTGCAGGCCATTTTGTGATGAAGCTATCAGAACCCAAAGCTCGGATACGTGTAAGCCATGTGCAGTTCAAAACATCCGAATGGTCTGTTTCGAACTTTGTTCAATCCATGGATATCTTTTTATCCCCTCAAGGATCTCTAATAGACGAGGTGGAAATTGTGCAGACCGGGTATCACGCATTGCCATTGGAAAGAGCTACCGGATCATACGCCCACATCGACGAGAAACTTTTGAACCGTGCGGTAGGAGAGGACATCCTGTCAAGATTGGATAACCTCGTTCCGGGGCTACAGTTCAAGACTCCAGAAGGGAACAGTGCCACCGATATCAGGGTCCGTGGTCTGAGTACCATACATTCGGATGAAACACCACTAATCGTATTGGACAACTTTCCTTATGAAGGTGATCTTAAAAATATCAATCCCGCCGATATAGAGAGTGTAACCATTTTAAAGGATGCCTCGGCTGCATCGATTTGGGGGGCCAGGGCTGGCAACGGTGTCATCGTAATTCAGAGCAAAAGGGGAAGATTCGATACGCCCATCCGCTTAAACTTATCTCATAACACAACATGGAAGGACAGGCCCGATTTTATGGCCAGTCACAACAGGCTACCTTCAGAAGAGATATTAAAGATCGAGAAAGAAAAATATGAAAAAGGAGCCTATATGTTTGACAATAGCACGCCCGTGCCTGCTTACGTACAGTTGCTTGATGACCTCAAGCAGGGTAGGATTACGTCTGAAGAGTTCACATCGCTGGAAGAGCTTTATAGTAAAACCGAAATCCGGCAAGAAGCGATGAAATATCTTTACAGGCCTTCTTTGCAACAACAGCATTCCCTCTCGGGAACGGGAGGTGGCAAGCATTACAGATTTAATATCTCCATTGGAATGGATGCCAATGTGCCAGAACAGGTCGGAAATAGTGCCCGTCGTTACACGATGAATTCTTCGGGAACGTTTCTGATCGGTAGGCACACAGAATGGCATACGGGTTTGCGTTATACCAACAGATGGGGGAAAGCAAACGGAATCTCGCTGTCGTCGCTATCTCAATCCGTCGGTAACGAATATATGCCTTTAAAAGATAAATATGGTAACAATTTGGCTGTTGTGTACGGGCTTCCCTTTGCGTATCTACGGGAAGTTGCAACAGAAGGTTTGCAAGACTGGTATTATCGGCCACTTGACGAATTGAACCTAGTAGATAGAAAAAGCCATGCGGAAGAGTTTTTTGTACAACAGATACTGACATATAAGTTCAGGGACAAACTTCGTTTCGCGGTAAACTATCAACTTGCAAGATCAATAGACGGATCAAGTACGAAATACGCTAAAGACTCGTATTATGTGCGTAATTTGGTCAATCGTTTTACGCAAGCCGATGGTGCCAGAGTTATTCCGCATCAAGGTATATTTATTGAAAATCCAACCAACTTCGGTTACGTGCATGCAGCACGCTTGCAAATGGACGCCCTTGATGTTAGGTATGATGAGCATGTATTGACCGGACTGATTGGCTCTGAGATTCGAATATCAGATCAGGAGACACTTCCGGGAGCAACGATGTACAACTATGACGAAAACCTGCTTACTGGCACGGGTATATTGGACTACTTGGCTATATACCCTACACGACCTACAGGATCGTCGAGGATACCGTTGCTAAACCCTAACCACAAGTTGCGTAAGGATCGTTTTCTTTCCTACTTTGGCAATATGGGCTACCAATATAGGGAGGCATATATATTGACCGGCAGTTTCCGTTGGGATGGATCCAATCTATTTGGGGTCAAGACAAACCAAAAAGGAACATTATTGTGGTCGGTGGGCGCTGGATGGAACGTGCTAAAGTCGGGCCTGCTGCCAACAGACCTGCTCTCGCATCTTAAACTGAGGACAACCTATGGGCTGAGTGGCAATGTGAATAAATCTGTAACTCATTACCCTATTATCCGTTACGATGTCAACTCAAGGTTGAATTTGCCTGCCGCTATCATAACAAGTATAGGAAATCCATCTCTGAAATGGGAAAATGTAAAGACGACCAACGTTGGACTAGACTTTGGAATACAGCAGGGAAAGATTACAGGATCACTTGATTATTACATCAAACAAGGGTATGATTTGATAGGGAGTACTTATTTGGCGCCTTCAACCGGTATCACTAGCGATTACATGATCAACTATGCAAATATTAGAACAGAAGGGATAGATTTGTCTCTGACGGGCAACTTTTCATGTAAAGGTGTCGATTGGCGCTCAAATCTATTATCGAGTTGGGTAAGCAATCGCATTACGAATTATCATACACCTGAAGTGAATGATTTGGCCTATTATATTTCAGGTCCCGTTCCACCTGTATGGGGTGTTTCTAAGGACATGCTCTATGCCTTACCTTGGAATGGCCTCGATCCGAATACTGGTTTTCCCATCGTTTATAAAGATGGCGTGCAGACGGATGATTACGCGGCGTATTACTATTCTCGAACAAAAGAAGACTTGGAAAAAGTAGGGTCTTCCATTCCCACTTGGTATGGTTCGTGGCGAAACGACCTTGCCTGGAAGGGCTTGACACTTTCTTTCATGTTGCAGTTTAAAATGAAGTATTTTTTCAGAAAGAAATCATTGCATCCAAAGGAGGAATATTACGGGAGCTATCATATGGATTATTTTAAGAGATGGCAGAAACCGGGTGATGAAAAGCATACCGATGTTCCCCGCGCAATTGCCTTTGCAGAGGATAAGCCGATGCTGGGAGCCGCTTATACATATACCTCAGCTTTGGTGTTACCTGGTGATCAAATCCGACTCAATGATATCCGTTTAGATTATCAGATCCCGATAAAATCTGGTATGGTCAAGAGGCTGAATGTATATGGAATGGTTAGAAATCTAGGAATGCTATGGACAAAAAACAAAGAGCATCTAGACCCTGATTACCATTATAGCGATTATCCTCCAAACAAAATTTTTTCAATTGGTTTACATTCGAGTTTTTAAAAATGAAAAGAATAGTCAATATAGCTTTTATCTCATTTTGTTGCGCATGGTCTACAGGCTGCGCAACAGATTTTCTTGACGTGAAGCAGGATCAGTCTTTGCGTATTCCGAATAGTTTGGAAGATGCAGAAGCATTGGTACAAGGTATCGTCTATAACACCTCGGCTCGGGAATTGGCGATTGCTAGCGGAGATGAATACCAATTAACAGACGGGATTTTCAACGGCCTGCGTAACATATATAAAAAGAACGCATACATCTGGGCCGATAGTGTGTACCTCGGTGAAGATATACCAGACTGGAATAGATCTTATTACTGGATTATGTACGCTAATTTAGCGTTGGAAGTATTGGATAGGCTACCTCCAAATACTGCAGGCGCAGACCATATAAGGGGAACCGCACTTTTTCATCGTGCATATAATCATTATATGTTGAGCCAGACATTTATTCCTCCTTTTCAGCAAACAGAGTTGGATATTTATGGACTTCCGCTCCGTTTGGAATCTGATGTCAGTAATAAAATTGGCAGAGCGAGTGTTTCTGCTACTTATGCCCAGATGTTGAACGACCTTATTCGAGCAAGTACGTTGATAGAAAAATGGGAGACTAATAGATTTAAGCCTTCAAGGAGAGCCTGCCATGCCTTGCTCGCGAGACTCTATCTTTTAATGGATGACTATGGTAAAGCTTATGAAAATGCCGAAATATGTTTGGATATCGATAGTCGCTTAATGAACTTTAGCGAACTAAATGTCGCTTCTAATTTTTCGTTTCCGGCTGATTTGGGATTGACCAATAACGAAATCATATTTTATGATAATTTAGCGACCTCTGTATTTGGAAATTCTGCGCCTATTAATATGCATCTTATTGACCTATACACGTCTGGAGATCTACGCAAAAGTTGCTATTTTAGAGTGAATAATGGAAATTATCTCTTTAGAGGATCGTATACAGGAGGAAATTCACTGTTTTGTGGCTTGGCGAATGACGAAATATATCTTATCAAAGCAGAAGCGTTGACTCATCTTAACCGCTTGACGGAAGCCAATGCTACTTTAAATAATCTACTAAAACACAGATACCAACCGGAAGATTTTGTACCCTTGGCTATTAATAATAGAGATCAGCTGTTGCAAGAGATATACAATGAGCGAAGGAAAGAATTGGTCCTTAGGGGAACCCGCTGGGAGGATCTGCGTAGGCTAGGCTGGAAAGAGGGAAATAGGGAATCGGTAATTAAAAAAGTGAATGGAGTAGCGTACACTTTACATCCTAGAGATTTTAGATATACTTTGCCCATTCCGGAAAAAGAACTGGAGTTTGGTGCTTTGTCTCAAAATCCGCGATAAGGATGACTTTTACAGCATAGAGCTAAGTTCCAAGAACTTAGCTCTATGTTATTAGGCCAAAAAGCTATTCTTCCTCGGTCGATCTAGCATACCCATCTCCTCCGCTTTCTGGGGAAACCGGGGCATTTTTTGTTGAATTCGCTTGAGAAATAGTTAGGTTCAAGACCTCATTGGGGTTCGTAAGGTTGTCTGTATTGAGGCGGACCATACAGGAATCAAAATGGTTTTTTGTGCCACAAAAGTCACCCGCTTCCTCTTGAGGTGGAGTGCTAGCAATTGCAGTGATCTTCAAATTGTTGGGTATCTGCCCTAATTCTGGATCAACCACTTGGATTTCATACCATACAGGGCCTGCCAATAACTTACTTGATTTGACGGAGCTGATACCTGCGGAAACTAATGTTACGGTCGCAATAGCTAAAGCTACTAAAGCCATTGCATGTTTGATAATAATGTTTTTCATCGCATTAAATTTTGAATTTTGTAAAAATGTTTTTATGCTGTCTTTTGGCCGACACGCCCTCCGCAGTGGCTGACCTAGAGCCACTGCTTCGCTGTAATTTTCGTTCTACATAATACCCCAATATGCTAAGCGCTAGGAAAAACAGGTTGAACCAGAAATGCTGCGTCCAGCTCATACCGCTGATCACCGACCCGCAGCCACAGGGCAGTTTCTCCCACATGCCCAATAGTGCCAAGCCTATATAGGTAGTAAAGGCTGCCATCAATAACGATGACAGCCCAAACCCAACCAACCGAAACCGACTGCTAACAATACATACAGCAGTTAATAACTCTAAGGGAGGCAACGTATAGATCAACACTTGGCCCAGAGTGTGTGAAAAGGGCTGACGCATGATACTGGCTTTGAATACCTCGAAATGTATAAGCTTATCTAAGCCTACCGGAATCCACATTAACAGCAACGCGATGCTGATTAGGGCGATATATGTTGCTTTCGTTCTCATCTTCTTTTCACTTTCTACTAATTACTTATAACTGAATACTTACTACTGACCACTTTCAATACAATTTCAGGTCGCATTTTACATACAACTATCTGTAAATCAGAAAATTATTTTATTTTTTTCTTGTTTTTCTTAGTGCTGTTGCTTACCTTTGGTTTAACTCATTCAAATCTTTCTTATTGTCGTCTATATAGTACTGACAGAAACATCGGTTTTGTACCGACCGAAAAAGATGATTTTTTGTATCTGGCTGATTTTCAGTTTGATATTTTTTCGGTCTGAACAGCTTGAATGTTATGGTGGAAAAAGATAGACATAACGATCCTTTTAGAATGCTTGACAATCGCCCGGATGAGGCGCTACGGGTGATCTATGGACGTTACTACAGGCTCTTGGCCGGAGCTGTCCGGCTTTATACAGACAATGATGAAGAGATAAAAGACATTATTCAGCAAACGCTCATGGTGATTTGGGAGACTAGGACAGCAGTAAGCAGGAAAGAGAAGCCTTATTTCTGGATGATCGGTATCGCCAGGAATATCGCACGGGAAAAAATCCGTGAAGCGCAACGCCGTATGGAACAGCCACTGGAACCGCAACACGACAGACCGGGGATGGATAAGGCCGATGGCAAAATCCTTTTTGAAGAGATGGAAGGACACATCATGAAAGCTTTGAGCCCATGGCCGGAAAAAGACCGCAGACTTTTTATCGAATCGCGCTTCGAAGGCGCGAGCAACGCGGAATTAATGGAGCGGTACAACCTAGCCGAACAGACGGTCAAAAACAAAGTTTCCATGGTGGCGAAGAGTGTAAGGCAGTATTTCAGAAATCTGCTGATGCTTTTGATTTGATAGACGTTAATTGCTTTAAAGTAATGATATACGACAGAGGATATGTGAAAGCGCTGATTGCAAAAGCGGCGAGGCGTGGCTTGACAGCTGCTGAGGCAGCGGAGTACCATGTTGCGCAGAAAATATATACCGATGAGGAGTTTGACGAGATGGTTGCCGAAACCTTGCTCGAAATGGGCGACGAAATACCGGGCGATGGACTGGAAGGCTGGAGGCCCGATTTTGAAGGGATATATGCCGCGGAGAAGCCTGTCAAAAAGCATTGGTGGCCTTGGAGGATCACGGCGGCGGCACTATTAATGCTCGTGGGGGCTGGCGTGCTGTTCTATTGGTTTCGCTCGCCACAAGAAGCACAGATATTTGTTTCCGGCCCCTGTGCCGGACTGACCGTGGAAAAGGAGGTGCCGGTTGACGAAACCGCCGTGGCACTGCGCTGGGGAGAAACCGAGGTCGTGCAGGTAGGCAAGAAACAGCATGGAGAATTGCTTCGCGAGGGCAGCATCCGGGTTTTCAAAACCGAAGAAGGCGTGTTCAGGTTTGCACGACAGCCGTCAGGAAGCAAGAATCCCGCTGAGGCCGAATCGGTTACGCTCACCACGGGCCTGCGGCAACAGGCCCTGGTGGAGCTTGCGGACGGCACGCGCATACGGCTGAATGCGCAGTCGGGCATAAGGTATGCGCCGACTGCGCCACCGGAGGAGGCGCTAAAGATCATAGGCGAAGCCTACGTGCAACGGCCAACAGGCAGTGCAGAGCCGCTGCTTATCCGTACGGAAAACGCTAGGATAAGGTGTGCCAAGGGGGAATTTGTGCTACTGAGCGTAAAGCAGGGCACCAGAGTGGCGGCACTGCAGGGCAGGATAGGCCTGCAGCTCATCGGCAATGAAAAGCAACTGCTCTTGGAGGAGGGCACGAGAGGCTCGGTAAGCAGGTACACCAGCAGCGCGACAGGGCAAATTACCGACAGCATAAAGCATGAAGGCCCGGCAGACCGCACGGCCCTGCTCGTCTGGACGAAAGCGGTGCGCAGATACAAGGACATGCCGCTGCGTGAATTTGTCGCGCAGATGAGCCGATGGTATGGTTTCGAGGTGCAGGATTATCGATGCCTGCCTGCCGAACAGCGCGTCACTACGACGGTATGCTACCGCAGGGATAAGGAAGCGGCCTATGCCGCTATACGCGAAGCGGGGGTGCGCTTCTACGAAAGCAAGGGCATGATCAGCTTCTGCCCGGATGATGCAAAGGTGTCCGAGGATAACAAAGTCGCCTTGGCACTGTGGAAGCGGTAATCTGTACCGGATAGGATTTACTTTTCGTAAAACTCGATGGGCAATCCATCAGGATCGTTGATAAAGAAAAATTTTTTGCCTGTCAGTTCGTCCAATCGGATGGGTTCTGTTGCGACAAGATGGGTGTGCAGATCCTGTTGTGCGGTTGCTACGTCGTTTACTTCGAACGCTAAGTGCCTTAAACCAGTCGCTTCTGGATAGGAGAGCCGTTGTGGCGGGTTGGGAAAGGAAAAAAGCTCAATGCAGTAAGTGCCATTTAATGCCAAATCTGCCTTATAGGAGCACCGTGCTTCGCGATAAGTCTCTTGGAGGACCTCAAACCCCAAAACGCTGGTGTAAAAATGCAGGGATCGCCGATAATCGCTGCAGATAATAGCAATATGGTGTATGTTGTTGATTTTTAACGACATTACAGCAATTGGAAAAGATCTTTTACACCCAGTATCTTGCGGGCAGTAAATCCCTCGGCGTACTTCACTTGGATGCTTCTTCCAAATTCCGAAGCCCTTCCTTTTGTCGAATCCATAAAGTCCGGATTGGAAATATAGGTTTGTGGTTCAGAAGTGTCGGTGCTGTTAAATTGGGTAGTGTATGCCAGGATCGAACGTTCCTTGATATCCCAATATCCGGTGATGTCTATTACAATGTCGGGTTGGATGTATTTATCTTGTATCACTTGTAGTTGCAATCGCGGTCGAAAAGCTTCTTGGGGTTCATTGCCTTCAAAAGTTTCGATACGGCGCAACCCACTTAGAAACAGCGCATCATTGACCAGTTTGCTAGCCCGCCCATGGTCAGGGTGCCTGTCGTCAAGTGCATTGGTAATAACGATTTCCGGTTGGTATTTGCGGATGGCTCGGATGATGGTTAATTGGCTGTTTTCGTCATTTTGGAAAAAGCCGTCGCGTAATTCCAAGTTTTCCCGCACGTGTACACCAAGTATTTCCGCCGCGCGCAAGGCTTCCTGTTTTCGTGTCTCTGCCGTTCCCCGAGTGCCCAGTTCGCCTCGGGTCAAATCGACGATTCCAACTTTTTTTCCTTCCTGAACGTATTTGGCGATTGTGCCACCAGCCCCAAGTTCCGCATCGTCAGGGTGCACCGTCATGACCATCAAATCCAACTGCATAAATTGTTTTTTTGGCAAAGATAGGAAATCCTATACTTACTGTATCACTAATTTATATTCCTTTGCAGGCGTTACCGCAAAATAGCCCAGGGCATGGTTGGAAATATTGGAAGTAGGATTGCTTGGCGCAGCGCTTCCCGGATTCGTTGTTTGAAATTCGTTCCAATAGCTAAAAACACTTTTGTCTATTGTATACCTTCTCACGACGACACTGTCACCAATTTGCAGATCCGAATCCAGATCGGCTATTTGATGGGTAACGTAAAGTCCGTCATTAAATTTATCGCTAAACACGGAAGCGAATTTAAAAGGCGAACCGTTGACCGAGATATCATACTTATAGTAATTCTCCTGTTCAGCGGGATCGGTAAACTTCAATGTAGCGAAATAATAATAGTCATTTAATATTTTTTCTTCTAATATCCCCAGCGAGTCGACTTCCACATACTCAGGCATAATGTGCTCGGAAGAAAACACTTCGTTGTCTACCATCACCTGCAGGCGATAATTTCTCCCTGAAACAGGAGTCAGGTTGGGGTGCATGTACAGGCCTTTCTCGGTATGTACAAAATTATAGGAGCGGCCACGGTCGTCTACGATAAAAACGGTTGCATTTTCGATGGGCAGAGAGCTCTCAGACGAATGAAAAGCAACGCTCTGAGATACACGGATCTGTTGTTGCGGGGCTAGATCTGTGATTTGGGCCTCAATGACGTACCGGGGATGTGCTTCGTTCAAATCGACCTGTATGAGCTCTTCGCACGACCAGCATACGCATATGAAGCATAGGATATATAGACAACGTATTCGTTTCATTCGTTTAGAATTTAAAGTTCCAGGTGACGGAAGGTATAATTCCAAAAAGTGCAATTTTATAAGCCTCCGTTATGTTTGGGTTTTCTTCGTTTTCTCTAAAATCGATAATGTAGGCGTTCTTTCTATTGTATGCGTTGTACACGCCAAATACCCAGCTCGACCGCACTTTTTTGTTAGTTTTATTTGGCTCGTAAGTGGCCGAAAGATCCAATCGATGATAGTTGGGCATGCGGTAACCGTTGCGTTCGGTGTAGTAAAACATCGTTTTTCCGTCTACTTCGTATTTTCCGCTGGGAAACGTAACGGCTGTTCCTGTATTGAAAACGAAAGTTGTGCCAAGGGTCCATTTTTTGGACAGCTCGTAAAGCCCGACAATGGACACGTCGTGCGTGCGGTCCTGTCGCGCATTGAACCATTTCCCATCATTGATTTGGTCAAACCGACGCTCGCTTTTTGATAAGGTATAGCTTATCCAGCCATTGAGCTTACCGGAATTTTTGCGGAGATACCACTCTAGACCATAGGCACGGCCGATACCATATAATAAATCTCCTTCAAGATACTTGTTAGCTTGAAGATCGGCGCCGTTTCTAAAATCGATTTGATTGCCCATATGTTTGTAGTAGGATTCTACTGAGAACTCATAGTCGTTATCTTGAAAATTCCGGAAATAGCCCAAGGCAACCTGGTCGGCTAATTGTGGCTTGATGTTGAGGCTGCTGACCACATATTGATCTGTCGGAAGGCTAGAAGTGGTGTTCGTTAACTGATGCAGGTTTTGCACGATGCGGTTGTAAGAAGCTTTTATACTGCTGTTGCGCTGTAGGAGATAACTTGCCGAAAAACGGGGTTCCGGGTGGAAATAATGCTTGGCTATTTTTGTGCGATAGGTCGTCTCAGAGACGGGATCGCCGTCCTCATCAAAGAAGTAGAATGTTCCAGGCCCCATAACCATGAAATCTGTTAGCCGAAAACCATAGATCAGGGACAGTCTTTCTGAAGGTTTCCACTCGTGCGATAAATAGGCGGCGGCTTCGATGCCTTGACGGGTATCTACTTCGATGGAATTGACCGCTGCACCGTCAGCCGCTTTTAAGCTCGCCGGATGAATGGATTGACGCAGCACATTTAATCCAAAGCGGAGGGTATTATTTGGGTTGGCATAAAAGGAAAAGTCCTGCTTCAGGTTCCAGTTTTGGATTTTGGACGCAATCTTGAAATCGTTATTATCACTTGCTACCTTCACATTATAGGTGAAATCGCTATAAATCAATGAAGTGTTGCTGAAAAGCCGGTCATGGAAGATATGGTTCCATCGTACCGTTGCGGTTGCGTTTCCCCAATCAAAACTGAACAAGTCTGCATATCCCAAATCATCCTTGCCAAAATATCCGGAAAGATACAAGGTGTTGCGTTCGTCAAGAGTATAGTTGAGCTTGGCATTGAGATCGTAAAAATATAACTTGCTTTGGTTGACATCTTCATCTTTAGAAAGTTTCAGAAACATATCAGCATAGGTTCTGCGACCGCTCAACATAAAAGAGCTTTTGTTTTTGACGAGAGGCGCTTCTATTTTCAATCGGGAAGCAATAAGCCCGATGCCTCCTTCTGCAACGAATTTTTTGTTATTCCCGTCCATCATCGCGATGTCCAGAACCGAAGAAATCCGCCCACCGAATTGGGCAGGAATGCCACCTTTGTAGAGCTGGACATCTTTTATGGCGTCGGAGTTGAAAGTCGAAAAGAATCCCATCAGATGGGAAGCATTGTAAACAGTCGCTTCGTCGAGCAGGATGAGGTTTTGATCGGATCCGCCACCGCGGACATAGAAATTGGATGTGCCCTCGCCACCGCTCTGCACACCAGGTAGCAGCTGAATGGTTTTCAGAAGGTCTTTTTCACCAAACACAACAGGAATATTTTTAATTTCTTCCATGGTGAAGTTCAGCGCACCCATTTGAGGATCTGTGACGTTGTTGTTTCTTTTCTTGGCAGACACGACCACTTCTTCCATTAACCGATTTTCTGGCACAAGCTCGATATTTAGGCGCATGCTACTTGTCAAATCTATCTCCAGCGTTTGGGCGCTGTAGCCGATATAACTGACGATAACGCGATTCTTGCCAGCTGGTGCTGCAAGAGAATAGAAGCCATAGGTGTTGCTGCTGGTCACCTGCGGTTTGTTTTCCAAGGCGACTACCGCACCTATTAATGTTTCGCCGGAATAGACGTCACGGATAGTGCCACTTAATACGTGTGTCTGTTGCGCGAAACAAGGTGTTGTCTGCCATAGTAGCAGCATGAAGCAAATTCTGATAAGCAACATACCCGTTGATTATTTTGCATTGAATACCTGGGTAAAACACTGATGGAAGAAAGCCATCTGAAAATCAATGGATCTGGCCCAGTATTTCCAGTCATGTTTGCCCGGCATTGTTAAATAGTGATGTGGTACATTCAGGTAGGTAAGTTTCTCGTGCAACTTGTTGTTTACCTCGAAGAAGAAATCGTCTGTACCACAATCGATGAATAGCTGTAGATTGCCGGGCTGGATCAAATGTGTCAGTTCCATCACGGTATGATTGTCCCAAGTGTCACGGTTCTCGTGATACGTGCCTAGATGCTTTTTCATGTTCCAATTGTTGGGAAATGGGCGTATATCCACCCCTCCGGCCGTACTCCCTGCAAATGCGAATATATCCTGATGGCGAAATGCAAGGTACAACGCTCCGTGTCCGCCCATGCTTAAACCTGTAATACCACGGTGGAGACGGTCAGCTTTTACAGCGTAGGTTTTCTCGATATACGGCAGCAATTCTTTGGTAATGAACGTTTCGTATTGATAGGCAGGGTCTGTTGTATCCCAATACCAACTGTCAAATCCACCATCTGGACAAACGACCAGATATTGGTACTGGTCTACCAGATGCTTGATTTGGGGAGCGTTATCCACCCAGTTTTTATAATTTCCGGAATACCCGTGCAATATATATAACGTTGCCGTTGCCTTTCCATCGTCAGGTGAAACAACCACTGTTTTGATGTTTTTTTGCATACGTGCACTATGTACTTCGATCGTGTCGACTTTGGCGGCATGAACATGGAAGAATGCGACGAAAAATAGAAGGAACGTAATCGAGCTTTTCATTATAATAAAAACAATTAATTTGACAAATTAAACGTATAGCGATAAAGATAAGCATCTAAGCCCAATGGACGTTCACTTATGGTGTAAAAAAGTGAATTTTTATGGTCAAAACAAATGGCTTCACCTTGTGGTTCGGGTGTATAACACAGACGGATAGGCTGTTTCGCCACCGCGTTTTGAATAGAACTGCCTTCCTCGCGTTTCCAGAAGAAAATATCGGTAAGGTTTTTTACTAAAATGTACTGACCATCGGTTGATATGCTTGCCGCGGTGACAAAAGTGATGGGTAGTTCGAAGGCTTTTTTCAGAACCAACGATGTTTCAGTTTTGGCATTGACGATGTCAATAGGATAGACACCGACATGGAAATCGCGCTTCGCGATGAGGTAGCATGTCAAATCGAGAGGATCGACAAAGATGGCCTCGGCATCGCGTGCTTTATCTGGATAGGTCAATGTCAGTATCCGTATCTGCTCACGCGATATGATATGGTCTATCCTGCCTTCTTCCACATCGGGCTCTTCAAAAATATAAAGTTGCACATTTTTCCGCCTGCCCAGATTATCGCCTATGTCTGCTAAAACGAGATAGGTTTTCCCGTTGTGGGTATATATGGCGATGTCTTCTATATCGATGGCATTTATTCCCTCCAGACGGTATGTAGCCTTCAAGTTCGCCAATGTGTCAATGAGGAAAAAGCGGGCGCTGTCGCCGCTATCGTTATGTGTCCAAAAGCACTGGGGATGCTTAACAGATCTTTCCAAACCCGACAATTCATTTAATCTGCTATCTTTTACCTTTCCCAAGGGTTCCCTTACGACATCAACATGTTGAGCGGTACAGAAATGTACGGATAGAAAGATACAAATAACATTGTATAGCAACTTAATCATACTTTAAAGGATAATGCGTTGCTATTGATACGGACGATTGAGAATGGCTGATTGGATAACCGCCTCTCTTAGATCAAAAGTAGGCTTATTGCTATTTTCCGATTTCTGAATATTTGATATAGCTTTTTTGGGTTCTTTTTTTGTCAGCCTCATCCTATTCACTTCTTCGGGAATCACTTCCTGGTAGACAGGCTTCTTTTTTAATGGCGTTGGCTTCTGTTGTTTGGGCAACTCCGGCAAAGGAGAAGCCGGTACATGCTGTTGCACTGGAGCAGGGACAGGGGGTTGACCTATTTTCCGATGACGTGCCTTTTCCTGCTCTTTCTGGTATTCAGAATAGATTTTGTAGACGATGCTGCCAATGATGATTAAAGCGGGTATAAGATTCTCCATTCCTATAAAAATAGGAAAAAAGGAGCAAAATTCAAATTTTATTTGTAATATAGGGTGTTTTTACATTGCCTATAAAAAATACTGACCCTATTAAGTATAATACATGATGATGGAATATGCTGATGAGTTTTTTTCTTTTCTGACGGGAAAGGCGTCTGCTGCTTTGGCAAGGCGCTTACATCGAAATTTTAGGGAACATGGCCTCGACATCACCTCCGAGCAGTGGTCGATTCTGTATTATCTATGGATAGAAGAGGGACGTACGCAACAGGAGCTGGCTTGCTTGACCTTTAGGGATAAGCCCAGCATTTCGCGGCTGATCAATAACTTGGAGAAGGTGAAACTGGTGATGCGGGTACATGACGACGAAGATAAGCGAGCCAACTTAATATTTCTGACAAAACAAGGAAGGCAAATCAGGGAGGTGTGCATGCGACAAGCCCGACGTACCATTGCGCAGGCTTTAGAAGGGGTGAATTACGAGGATATGATCCGAGCTAAAAAGACCTTGGAAGTGGTCTATGAAAATTTGAAATAGTTGAGCATACCAAAAAACACGCACGTTGCACAGAGCGCGACGTGCGTGTTTTTTGGTATGCTCTTTAGCCCTCACTTTTCATCAATGCCTTTGCATCTTCAGCCAACTGTATAAATTCGGTTCGATAACCCCCATCATCTTTACCTTTGGCATTTTTTGCTCTTTGGATCAGTTTATCAAAATCCGATTCTTGTTTATAATCCGAATTACGGAGCAACATCCCCAATTCTGCTACAGCTGTCACAAATCGCAGGTCGGAACTGACATTTTTAAAATCCTGCGGTTTGGCTTCTACCGCTTGCTGTTTCAGCTTGGATTTGTTGCTGTCCGGGTCCTTGTAGCGAAACTTAACGGTCGCTATTTCCGTGGAGCTGTTGTTCACTTGTTTTTTAGAATTGTTTTGGTATTTCAGGTCGTCCAGATGTCCTATCATGGAAGATTTTACACCCACCGGCACAATTTCATAGAGTGCCGTGACAGCATGCCCCACGCCCATATCGCCACCAAGCTTTTGGTCGTTGTTAAAATCTTCCGCTTCCAGCAATCGATTTTCATAGCCAACCAATCGATATGCTTGCACATATTTTGGGTTAAACTCTACCTGTATCTTTACATCCTTAGCCACGGTGAACAAGGTGCCGCCAAATTCGGTCACAATGGCCTTGCGCGCTTCTGAAATATTGTCAATATAAGCATAGTTGCCATGCCCTTTGTTCGCCAGTATTTCCATTTTGCTGTCCTTGTAATTGCCCATGCCGTAACCTAATATCGAGATATGCACGCCGCTTTCGCGTTCTTTGGAAATTAGCGTCTCCATGTCCTCGTCGCTCGATACCCCTACATTGAAATCACCGTCCGTGGCCATGATGATACGGTTGTTTCCGCCTTTGATGAAATTGTCGCGGGCAATTTGATACGCTTTTTTAATGCCTGCTGCGCCTGCGGTAGAACCACCGGCTTCCAATTGGTCAATAGCATCTTTAATTTTCATCTTTTGGTCGCCCGATGTACTTTCCAATTTTACACCTGCCGACCCGGCATACGTCACAATGGCCACTTTATCATTGTCCCGCAATTGATCTACCAACATTTTCAAGGAAGATTTGACCAAGGGTAATTTATTGTGGTCGTACATAGATCCGGAAACGTCGATCAGGAAAACCAGATTGGAAGAAGGGAGATCTTTTGTAGGAATATCCTTTGCCTTTAAAGAGATGCGCAACAATTGATGCTGTGTATTCCACGGAGCGGTAGTCAGCTCGGTTAGGATGTTTACCGGGTCGCCATTCGTAGGAGCCTTCAGATCGTACGAAAAGTAATTGATCATTTCCTCTACGCGCACAGCGTCTTTAGGTGGGATGTTGCCCAGGCGGATCATTCGCCGGATGTTGCTGTAAGATGCCGCATCCACATCCGCAGCAAAGGTGGAAAGTGGTTCTTTGAAAGGATTCATGAATGTATTCTCCTGAATTTTTGCATAACTTTCGGTAGAGCGAACGTATGATGGAAGTGATCGGCCACGGATCATGACAGTAGACCCGGTAACGGATACTTTGGCCTTTGGAGCATAGCCTGTCACTACCACTTCATCTAATGTCTGCATATCTTCCACAAGGTATATTCTCAATAGGGTATCCTTCTTCACATAGACTGTTTTAGGAATGTAGCCCACGGCTTGGAACAGCAATTCGTCTCCTTCAAGGGCCTCTATCGTGAAGGCTCCGTTTTTGTCGGTCATGGCCGTGGCGTTAATACGTTTGTTGGATACCGAAACACCGGCAAGGGCCGTGTTGTCGCTGGCTTGGTAGACAATGCCTTGAATCTCTTTGGCATTGATCTGATGGACACCTACTATAGATATCGACATCAGCATGGCAATGAATAGGACTTTCATGTTCTTGATGCTTTTGGTCAACGGATGCAGCAATAGTTTAATTTCCATAAACCGGAAAAAAAAATTATTTTGTGGGCTGATTATGCGGCTGACACATTCTTCCCATCCACCCAAAGAAGATATTGCTCTTTTAACGGCATATCGGCTAAACGGCGATTTGGCCGTATTGGGAGAGCTGTTTGCCAAGCACAGCGAAATGGTGTATTATGTTTGCCTGCGCTATTTCAAGGAAACGGAGCGCAGCAAAGATGCTGTGATGCAGATTTTCGAGGAGCTTATCCATAAAGTTCCCAAACAAGAAATCAAGGATTTTCCGAAATGGCTGTATGTGGTAAGCAAAAACCATTGCCTGATGGCCTTGCGGGCTGCCAAAAATAAAATGGAGATTCCTACCGATGATTTTGTGGAATTTGGCGCAAAGCTGCATCCGGAAGAAACATATGAAGAAAAGGAGGAACGATTATCGCTATTGGAACGTTGTATAGAAAAGTTGCCGGACAAGCAGAAGGTCAGTATCGATTTGTTTTTTATCAACGAAAAGTGCTATAAAGAAGTGGCTGAAATCACGGGATATAGTTTAAAAGACATAAAAAGCTATATACAGAACGGCAAGCGGAATTTAAAAAATTGTATGGAAAGGCATCATGAGCAATAAGAAGTTTGATATCGCTTACATACGCCGGTACGTGCAGGGAGAGCTCAATGCGAAGGAGATGTACGAGCTGGAACGGGCAGCGCATGAAGATGAAATGCTGATGGATATGTTATTGGGGATGGAAGCCGAAAAAGCAAATGCATCGGTCTTTCCGCACCAAGATATTGCAGACCGGATCGCGCAGCGCATTGCCCGGAAAGGAAAGAGGAAAATTATCCCTTGGCGCGGTATTTCCATCGCGGCCTCTCTCTTGGTAGTGGCCGGATTTGCTTATTATGCGTTGCAACATAAATTAGAGCAACCTGACAGCAACGCACCTATGGTCTCTGAGACCCCTTCTAAAAGCACGGAAGATAAGGCAGTTGCACAAGACAGCCTCATTTATATAGAAACTCCTCAAAAAGAGAAAAAAGACGATCCTGTCGTTGCGGTGCGAAAAAGCCAAACGCCTGCAGTCGAAGCGATTGATCAACAAGAGGTTCCAAGTCGCGAAGATACAGCCGATTCTCTTATTGTAGCGGCATCCGATACGCCAGCCCTCGTCATTGCCCAGACGCCGATAGAAAGCGTTAATGTGGTCGCATTTGGCGCGAAGAAAAAACAGGTGACCACAGGAGCAGTCTCACAAGTAATGATAAGGGGGATAAGTTCGGTCGAGCAGAAAAAAAACACGTTTGTGGTTGGAAAAGTGGTAGATGCTGCATCAGGAATGCCTATTGCAGGAGCAACCATTATTGATAAAGCCTCGCATAAAAATTTTCATACCGATAGTTTAGGCCGATTTATGGCTTTCTCGGACTCGGCCAATATGGATCTGGAAGTGAAGGCCATTGGTTTTGAACGACAACATCTGTTAGCCAATACTTCGGAGCTGACCATTAAATTGCAACCGGATGAGGTAACCTTGGAAGAAGTTGTGGTGGGCTATGGCAAGGTGAAAAAGGGAGCTTCCAAGCCCCAACCTGAGGAAGGTTGGAAAACCTATAGAAATTATCTCAAAAGATCCATAAAGGACAGCGGTCTGAAGGGAGGAAAAGTAGTGGTCGTTTTTGATATTACGCCATCGGGTCAACCGGAGAATATACGTATCAAAAGATCAGCAAACAGCGTTTTAGACCAAAAAGCTATTGAAATCATTCGTCAAGGACCAACATGGAAAGTGGGCTCGGAGGATAAGTCGATTGAATTAGAATTAGATTTCAAAAAATAGTTTTCTTTGCTTATTTTGTCGGTAAATTCGCGCGTCAGATGAAAAGCCGTCAGATAAACAACAATTCCATCAATCAGATTATGCTGATCATTATCATCATTCTGATCTGTATACTCATTTTTAAAAATCTGCTTTACTATCTTCCGGGATTCTTGGGCGCTGTCACGCTATATATCCTCTACCGCAAAGCATACTTTAGTTTGACAGAGGTGAGGGGCTGGAACCGCCCATTGACAAGTATCGTTTTCATTTTGCTGTCGGTCGTTTTCATCGTGTTGCCTCTGTGGGCGCTCATTGACTATTTGGTGCCACAAATCAATGATTTTTTAAGTAACAGGGATGCTATTATCCAACAGTTTAATACGTTAAAGACCTTCATGGCCGATAAGCCCCTATTAAAGGATATCGACATGTCGGACGCTGCGTTATTGAATTTCCTGCAGCGGCTTACACGATATGTTCCAAGCATTTTGAACTCGGTGGCTGAGGTAGCTGTCAATATTATCGTAACTCTTTTTGTCTTGTACTTTATGCAGGTGCATGCTAAAAAAATGGAGGCTACCATTTACCGGGCCATTCCTTTTTCGCACACCAGCAAACGCGAGATATGGGATGAGGTGAACCTGATGGTGCGCTCTAATGCAATTGGCATACCTATTTTGGGTTTTTTTCAAGGTGTGGTCGCTATGATAGGCTATTGGATTTTTGGCGTGGAGAATTACATTTTATTGGGATTGCTGACGGGTATTTCCTCTATTATCCCTATTTTGGGAACAATGACCATTTATATTCCCATATGTATCATCACGTTGGCGACAGGGCAGACAGCAAGCGCTATCGGTTTGTTCATTTATTGTTTTATTTTAGTGGGGGGGATAGACAATATCCTGCGATTTACGATTCTTAAGACCATTGGCAACGTACCTCCGATGATTACGGTGTTTGGCGTATTGTTGGGACTGAACATGTTTGGCATGCTGGGGCTGATTTTCGGTCCCCTGATTCTCTCTTCTATTGGTGTCTTGGTAAAGGTATATAGCAATGAGTATGGAAAGGGAGATATGCGCGATGCGATGGAGAATCCCGAATCTATCCCTGTCCAGCAGGCTGAAAACGACACGAAGCCGGACGTGGGTAAAACTTAACAAGAATCGGATTTTTATTTCGGTGAAAGACCGGGAAATTTGGGTATGGCAAAATATCAGGATATTCTCAATTACAATCGCATCGCTTCAGCTATTGACTTTGTACAACAGAACTATCGACGGCAACCGTCGCTGGCCGAAGTTGCTTCGCATGTGCATGTGAGTCCGGAGCATTTTCAACGCATCTTTCAGGAATGGGCGGGCATTAGTCCCAAAAAATTCTTGCAGTATATTGGTATACAGCATGCCAAACGGTTGTTGGCAACGGAACAATCCACGTTGTTTGATACGTCATTTGCTTTGGGGCTGTCCAGCACAAGCCGACTGCATGATATGTTCGTTCATATCGAAGGAATGACACCTGCTGCATATAAAAACGGTGGACAGAACCTGGATATTTCATATGGTATTTACCCTACGCTTTTTGGACTGGCTATTATCGCCTCCACGGAAAAAGGCATTTGCTTTGTTGCTTTCGATGATGATGAAAAGTCGCTCGAAAAGCAATTGGTTGTGGCTTTCCCAAATGCCAATTTTGCACAGCAACAGCATCCGATGCATGAAGATGTGCTTTCTTTCTTAAAAAAAGACTGGCATGATCTGCCCGAAATCAAACTCCATTTGAAAGGAACGCCTTTTCAGCTTAAAGTATGGGAATCCTTGTTGAAAATACCTGCCGGCAAGCTGTCTACCTATACGGAAATTGCTTCGGCCATTAGCCATGAAAAGGGGGCAAGAGCTGTGGGAAATGCCATTGGAAGCAACCCTATTGCTTACCTGATTCCCTGCCATCGGGTGATTCAAAGTTCAGGACTCATCAGCGGCTACCGCTGGGGAACGACGCGAAAAGCGGCAATCATTGGCTGGGAAAGTGCTTTAACCTATCAAGAGCAGGATGAAACTATTTGACGATAACTTCGATTCTTCCCGAAATGTGTTGCCCTATGACGGTACGGTGAACTATTTTGGGAAGGTACTTGGGCTTGCGCAAGCGGATGCTTACTTACACATTCTTTTAAAAGAACTTGATTGGAAGAATGATGAAGCCATGATTTTTGGAAAGCATATCCTTACCAAACGAAAAGTAGCCTGGTATGGCGACTTTCCGTTTGAATATACCTACTCGGGTATATTGAAGCGTGCTATGCCTTGGCCGGATGCGCTAAAGGAAATCAAGGATATTGTTGAAAAGATATCGGGTGAAGCGTTTAATTCTTGTCTATGTAATCTTTACCATGATGGTTCGGAAGGTATGGCTTGGCATAGCGATGGTGAGAAAGACCTCAAAAAGCACGGTGCTATTGCGTCCTTGACGCTGGGTGCCGAACGCAAGTTCGGCTTTAAGCATAAACAGTCAAAAGAAACGATCTATTTGATATTGGAACATGGCAGCCTATTGGTCATGAAAGCGCAAACGCAAGACTATTGGTTGCATCGGCTTCCTCCGACCAGCAAGATCACAACACCGCGCATAAATCTGACATTCCGCACTATTGAAGGAGCTTCGACATGATTCTCGTCACTATCGTGTAATTATCTTTCCCAATCATTCCGGCTCTCCGTTTTTATGCCTAAATTGACATAAAACGTTAAAACATAATACTATGAAACAGTTGGAAAATAAAGTAGCCATTGTAACCGGAGGAGCTTCGGGCATTGGCAGGGCTATTGTAGAGCTTTTCATCAAAGAGGGTGCGAAGGTTGTTGTGGCCGATTTAAATGAACAATTGGGACATGAAGTTGTCAACAGTTTGGATAATGGTCAGGCTGTTTTTGTCAAAGCCGATTCTTCTTCGGCCACGGACAACAAAAAAATCGTGGATGCGGCTATCGAGAGCTTTGGTGCTTTGCATATTGCTGTGAACAATGCTGGCATTGGCGGAGATGCCGCAACCGTAGGCGAATACAAAATCGAAGCATGGAATAAAGTCATTGACATCAATCTCAATGGCGTATTTTATGGTATGCATTATCAATTGCCGGAAATCGAAAAAGTAGGCGGATCGATCATCAATATGGCATCGATCTTGGGTTCAGTAGGCTTTGCCAACTCTTCGGCATATGTTGCGGCCAAACATGGTGTTGTCGGATTAACAAAATCCGCCGCATGGGAATACGGTACGAAAGGTGTTCGCATCAATGCTATAGGGCCGGGATTTATCTCCACGCCATTGGTAGATAATGCGCTGGACAAAGAAGTATTGGACTTCCTTGCCACCCAACATGCTATGCAACGCTTAGGTAAACCAGAAGAGGTAGCCCAATTGGCTTTGTGGCTTGCCTCTGATAAATCCAGCTTTGTAACAGGTGGTTATTATCCTGTGGATGGTGGATATTTGGCGAAGTAGGTTTTTTTAATGGCAGTGCCGGGCTAATGCCCGGCGTTGCTTTTTTCTTGCTTTTTCTTAAAACCTGAACCAAAAATCACATCCCAAATGGAAGAGCTTACACCAAACCCTTTCTCCGGATCTGCGTAGTGGTGCAACATATGGTGGTCTTTTATACGTTTAAAGAGCCCGGACTTAAAGTTGGCATGATGCATGGCATAGTGGCATTCGTCGTAAATCAAATACCCGAACAGAAAACCGGCAAAAAAAGCCGCCAATGTAAATTCCGAAAAGAAAAAGCTAAAGATAAAATAGATAATCGCTGCCATAGGGATACTGGCCGATAGAGGCATAACTAAACGTAACCTGTCTTTAGGGTAATCATGGTGCACACCATGAAAAATAAAATGGATACGCTTGCCCCACTCCGAACTGGGATGGTAGTGAAAGATCCAACGGTGCAAGACATACTCCGCCAATGTCCAAAACGCCAATCCAAAAAGGTAGTACATAAAAATAGAGCTCGCCGACATTTCACCTATTGCATATGCCTTATAGATAAGATAGACAATAACGGGGACCCAAAAAATCAGTGGAACGCTGTAGTGCACCTTCGTTAATGATTCCAGAAAATCATTTTTGAACATCCTTGTCGATTCTGTCGAATTCGACACGTAAAGTTTCTTTGCCATAACGAGAACGAGTTTTCCGAAAACAAAAGTAAAAAGTATTTGCCTCTCATCAAAGTTTAACTTTTTGAACTTTTTCAGGTTTTTGTCAAAAAACGTTTTAAAAAGGCATATTCCAGGTATATATGCCATCCTTCAGTAGAATACACTCTTTATCAACCAAGTCCCTTACCACTTTTAATCTCGCGGCATCATTTCCCACCGTCAATTGATCGATCAGATCCTTTATGTTTAACGGTTTTTCCAACAGTACATTTTTGATTTCTGCTTTTAGTTTGGCCTCGAGATCATGCTGATGCCTGCGCATGAGACACAGATCGCAAGCACCACAAGGTTCGACAGCACTTTCGCCAAAATACTGTTGCAACACGACGCTGCGGCATTCTTTTGCATCTAAATATTGGTAAATGGCCTTGATTTGTTCTTCTTTCACAGCCTTTCTTTCCTGAATGAACTGCGTGTCAATGAAAAGGTTTTTATAATCTACACGTGCCTGTAAAAATTCCAATTGAGGCGCATCTGTTTGAGGTTGGTATGATGCTATTTCCAATTTTACCAATCCGTGGAGCATGTTCACAATAACTTCTCTGGATACTTTGAGTTTTTTGGCAAATTCAAACTCATTGATCGGTATAAAATAGTCAAAAGCCCCTCCATATCCTCTCAAAATCAATTTAATCAACGGGTCGTATTTAGCCGACCGTACCTGAAACTTGTATACCTCTTCATATTCGACGTCAAACTTGAAGCGGGAAGGAATGAACAAGGCCTCGGAGAGCGAAAGCCACCCGTCGCGTTCCAAAAATTTCAGCGCACTTCTCGTAGGTATGATTTCCAATTGGTATTTCTTGGTGAAATCAACAATGTCAAAGTCGAAAGACAATCCTTTTCCCGCGCCATAAGCTATTTGATAGTAATTGCCCAAATGATGGTATACCTGTTGAATAAATTTAACAGGAGGGAAGCTGGTCTCAAAGTTTTCCCATAAGCGATCGCGATCTGCCTGTTGATACATCAACACCGGAAATGCCTTCTTTCCATCCCTTCCGGCTCTTCCTGCCTCTTGGTAATAGGCTTCTAAGGAATCAGGAATATCCAAATGCAGCACAAAACGGACATCGGGCTTGTCTATGCCCATTCCAAAAGCGTTGGTCGCAACAATGACCCGCACCTTGTTCTGTGACCAAAGGTCTTGTTTTTGGGCACGAACAGCAGTATCCAGCCCCGCATGGTAAAAATCAGCGGAAATGCCATGGTTGATCAAATGTTGGGCAACTTCTTGCGTTTCCCGTCGATTGCGTACGTAGATAACACCAGAACCGCCCAATTTATGGACCATACGAAGCATTCTGCCTGATTTGTCTTCTTCGTTGAGTGCCATATAAGCCAGGTTTTCCCGCCGAAAACTTTTTTGGAAGACGTTAGACGACTTGAACAGTAATTTTTCTTGGATATCGACGACGACCTTAGGTGTGGCAGTAGCGGTGAGCGCGAGAAAAGGTACATGGGGATGAAGCTCCCGAAGTTTGGCCAATTGCAGGTAGGGTGGTCGAAAATCATAACCCCATTGCGAAATACAATGTGCTTCATCAATAGCAAACAGGTTTACCTTCATGTAGCGAATCCGTTCCTTTACCAAGTCGCTGTACAAGCGCTCGGGGGCGAGATAAAGGAACTTGATCTTGCCATAAATGCAATTGTCCAATGCAAGGTCTACCTCTCTTTTGGACATGCCCGAGAAAATAGCGATGGCTTCTATCCCTCTTTTTCGCAAATGTTCCACTTGATCTTTCATCAGAGCAATCAAAGGGCTGACCACAATGCAAATCCCTTCAGATTGCATGGCCGGAACTTGAAAGCAAACAGACTTGCCGCCTCCTGTGGGCATTAGGGCAAGTGTGTCTCTTCCCTGCAAGATGGAATTTATAATCTCCGCTTGCAGCGGGCGAAACGAATCGTAGCCCCAGTATTGCTTTAGTATGTCCAGGCTGTTGCTTTCCATCACTTCTTCCTTTCCCAAACATAAGCAAAATTATCTTTCAATACATAATAAGATATGCCCAAAACGTCAGCCTGTGCTGTTAAATCAGCTAATCGCGTACCAAAATTGGAACCATCAAAAATAAGAAAAGCATTTTTAACACTGTGCATATCGGTATAGTTGCCATAGCGCCATATAATGATATCGGCATTCTTTAAGAGTTTATCGGAAAGTTGTTTTTTCTCCAATATAGCAATGGAAATGTCGGCTATTTTAAGCATTTTGTTTTCGCGTTTTTCATTGTCCAACGGAGAAAAGGCTGTTTTTTCAGGTCGGGTATACCGTTGTAAATCGGGCCACATGTGAAATAGCAGTTGCGGATGTGTTAAAGAATCGAGCGTCGATAATACATGGGGTGCTTTCCCGCTAGCAAATAACGCCATGGTGAGGTGATGTTGGGTGTTGTAAAATGTGATACCCTTAAAGGACTGCCTCTGTATAGATTGCCATGATATGACCATTACGAGGATACCTGCACAGGCCAAACATCCCCAAAAGGCTGCCTTTTGTCGATTGTTCCATGTTATCGTCAGCAATAAAATGCCTAATGAAAACAGCAAAAGTTCTCCAATACCAAAATCAATTCCCTGCCAAACGGCATAAGGCAAGGCATCTATTTTTTGTAGACCCAGATAAGTTTGGTCAACCAACCGTTCCAATGCTTTACCCAATATATCGTTCAGCGTTTCAAAAGGACTTATCGCCAATGCCAGCCCCATGTACATCGTCAAAGTAGATGGTATGGCTATGAATAGATTTCCCAAAAGGAAATAGTTTGGAAACTGATGAAAGTAAAATAAGGCCAAGGGTGCGGTAAACAGTTGCGCGGCGATGGAAATGAAGATATATTGTGTTAAAATCTTGGCATATTTATTTTTGATAGGGAAACTATGCTGTAATAACGGATACAGCGTGAACAATCCCAATACGGCTGCATAAGATAATTGAAATCCTACATCCAATAGCATACGTGGATCAAACAATAAGATAAAAAATGCAGAAGCAAATAACGTATTGAGGTTCTGTTGAGTTCTATTCGTCCAAGCGGCGACTACAAAAAAGGTAATCATGATGCCAGCCCGCAAAATGGCGGGTGCCATTCCCGTGAGGATGACGTAACTCCAAATGGCTCCTAACGTCAAGCAAAACCGAAGGGTTCGTCCCATCGGGAATCGGTCCATAAACTGTAGCAGATAATGCAATAAGGCGAAAACGATGCCTACATGAAGGCCTGAGACACTTAACACATGGATCGTCCCCGTATTGGTGAAAGCCTGAAGTATTTCTGGATTCATGTCTGTGCGATAGCCAAAAATCAATGCAGCGCTGATCTGAAAGGCGTGCGTTTCTGGAATATGCTTACTGAATTTATCGGCAAGATGCTTTCTAGCTTGTAAAGCAAAGGCTAGCACCGGGTTTCCTTCATCCGAAGCGATAACCCTTATCTCTGATAGTGTTAGATAGGTTTGGTAATGAATGTTTTTGTTTTCCAAATAACGCTTGTAGTTGAACTGATTCGGATTATAAGCGGGAACTACAGGTGTGCAGCTGTTCTTAAACACGATCCGATCGCCATAGTGAAAGAGGTTGATGTCATTTTTCCCACGTTTTACCGTAACCATGATGGTTCCTGAAGCGGAATGTCGTGAAAGGCTATCTTGCATAGCGCTTACTTCTACTGGAAACCGAATGGATTTTTCCTTGTATATAGGTTCGTCTTTGATTAAGCCAATGAGCAGGGGAGGGTGCTGTTTTCCGAAATAATCTTCTTGATGAGCTGGATCGTCCCTTTTTATCGCGTAAAACCCCAGAATAGCTAAAAGAACATAACCTATTTTTGGGAAAATACGTCGATTGAGGACCTTGTTTTTATATTCTGTAAACAGCAAAAACAGCATAACCGTCAGTATGCCATAGGGCAAAAAAGTGATAACTGTCGGCGGTACCTGCACAAATCGGCCACACAAAATTCCTGCACTAAAAAATGCGAATAATTTGGCAAAAGGCATTCTTTTACTTTCAAAAGAGAGGAGATTTTTTACCATTGATATCGCATTTGAAGTTTTATATCCGAACGCATTTGACCTTCACTCATTTCCAATCCCGAACCTACGGTTTCGCCCTCTTGGTATTGTGTCATTGTGTACCGCATCCAAAAATCGGTTCTCCTGCCCAGCCTATAACGTAAGTTCAGGTACGTCCGCCATCCTTTACCATTGTATAATGGAAAGGAATTGGCATACAATACATCATTTTCATAGGCATATAAACGCGCATTGTAGGAGTCGGTATGAAAAAGGGCCAATCGCAAGTTGGCCTGTATATTCCGGTGATTAGGTTTCCAAAAGACATCTTGATAGACCAAGCCACCAAATTCCCGTATGTTTTCTTTTTCGTATTGAACACCCTCTATCCGTGTGCGCATTTCCCAAATGGGTGAAAGTTTGTATTGAAACTCCAATCGCAACTGATTTTTCAATACTTCGGCAAGATAATTTTCTGGTGTCGTTCCGGTTACATTTTCTTCTCGGACGCGGTGACGGTATCGCAGGGCAAGTTTACCTTTTTTATACCACGTATAGGTAAACTGCGATAAAAAATCCATGCCTGAGCTAGGGGCATCTACCCGATACCGTAACCACGGAAAGCGAAACATATCCACATAATTAACCCATTCAAAGCGTCTGTTAGGATGGTAGGATATCCCGCCGTAAACACCTTTTTCATTGGAAACGCTGGTCCCTTCGGCGAGTGCTTGCGCAAAGAAGGAGTGGTAATCCCTTTGGTAATGGCGATAATTGACAAATAGCGAAAGTTGAGGATGTAAACTGCTGATTAGTCCGTTATTGGTCGCCCAGCCTCGGTCGAGTTGATAGGCTGATTCGCCATAGAGATAGATATTATGGAAGGTATACTGATAATTGAACCCGAAATTTGTGCTATGACTACCGCGGAAAGCATATCGGTTTCGCAACAGATCGTCGGGCGTTATTTCGCCGTTATATCGTACATGAACAACCACAAGCCCCACGTTTAGCCTATCCACCCTGTAACGAGTGTCTAATCCCACTGTCTTTTGCGTGATAGCTCTTCTGTAGCTCTGTTCGGTAGGGGTGCGATGCAAACCGGATGTGGAGATGGTTGCGATGGTATTCATGGGCTCGCCTTCGGTTAAATTTCCCGACAGCTTTCGATAGGATGCAAAGGGTGTGAGTGCCCATTTCCTCCAAAGTATCCTTGTGGCCATACCCCGTAAAAAATTATGCTCGTTCATGGACGTATAGGGCCGAAGACCGATTCCTTGTCGCGCGCTGGTACTGATGAGTGCGCCTTTGCCAAAACCTAAACCATTCCACATCACTAAACCCTGACCTATCTGCAAGGCGAAGTCGCCCAGCACGATTTCTTTAAGATGACCTATGTCTTTTGCATACAAACTCATGCCATAATGGTCAAAACCAAACCGTTGCTTTTCCTTGAAAAAAGGTTCACCAGCATCTTTTTCCATGTTGATGGCTAACCGGATATTATTTTGAAAATTCAACCGGTACCTAACCATGTACCGATTGGGGTCACCCAAGTATCGCGAGCGGGCGGTATCAGTGATTTCATATCCTTTCTGTCGTTGCAGTACGCGTCCGTACCGCAACATCAACTGTTGCTCGCTGTCGATCCATAGGTTGCGTAAAGACATGTCCTGTACATAAGAACGTTCACCTACTGTAACAAAAGGCATTAGTTTTTCGATGGTTTGCATGTCAAAACCATCGATACCCTGCAACTCCAATGTGGAAATAAACTTCCCCGTTGTCTCGCGATGATGCAGAAGGTTTGCGATTTGCAGGGGCGACAAAAACAGCAAGGCGGAAAGCTCTCGTTCATCTGCGGTATTCAAATCGATGGGATACTTTAAATAGTGGCGCAGACGTTCTGTAAATTCACTGATGTCAAAGGATTCTTCCATATCTTCCATGATTTGCTCCACGATAAGCTCTTCTATGCTTGATTCTGCTTCTGTTTGTGCAAAGAGAAGCTGGGTGTGCAAGAGCAAGGTGCACCATAGTCCGATTATCTTGACGCTAAAACGCATAACTCATGGATAGTTGAGGAGAAGAACCCAATTTTGAGTGGAAAGCGGTGGCAAAGTCGAATTGCCACTTCTCAGTTTTAAAACCTGTTCCAGCCGTGTATTGCAAGGGATTGGACGATGCCCCTGTTCGGATAACAAATCGACTATCGAAAAAATAAGAAACGCCACCTCGGTACACAAAATGATGTGGAAACTCTTTTAGGATATCAGTAGCCAATTGGATTTCCTTTGATAGTTGATAATGAAGTCCAAGACCTATTTCACGAGCGATACGTTGATCCAATGTATTTGGAAATTGGCTTCCGGATATGTTGCGAAAAAACAACCCGATGCTGATTTTCGGCGACCATAGATATTGAAACCCTAAATCTACTGAGGAACTTGTGGAAGAGTTGTACTGTTGCACGCTATACTGATGGTAATTTGCAGTGACCGAAGTCAGGATTTTTGGTCCGAACGACCGAGCATAAGTTGCACCGCTCCGAAGAAAGCTTGTCACATTAAATATCCCATAATTGGTTAAGGAAATGCCTATGGCTCCGTTGGCGAATAGCGGGATACCTGCCAACAGTGTTTGGGAGGCGATGTCGCTCTTCATGAAGTGCTGTTGGTAGGCCATAGCAAAAGTGCTCGTTGAAATGTGGGCTATTCCGGCCGGATTTTCATTCAACGAAAAAATCCCTCGCTGCGCTAAAGCTGTTTTGCCCATTCCTAAAAACGGGGCAGGAGAAAATTGTTGTGCAGCTGACTGGAGGGATATTAAGGTTAGTATTAATATCCTAGCAATCATAATCTATAGCTACGGACTAAAAATAACCAATTATTTTATAATTATAAAAAAATGAATGGTTATTTTTTTGACAAGCCAACAAATCTTACAAAAATTGTGCTTCTTCCGTGTGATTATTAGTGATGTGGGTTATCAGGTATCGATTGTCTCTGTTTTCAAAGAAAACATACCAAGTGGTACGGTTGTTGGCCTTGTAAAAAACATATTTTGATCCTAAATAAAGAAGTTTTTCAGGGGTTTGCTTGGGAATAGCATTGATAAGCTTGTGTTCGATAAAGTCGTATATTTTTGATACATAAAGGTGTGCTGATTCCTCAAATCCAAAATATTCCTTTTCAAAAAGAATTTGAATAAGTCTTTCAAGAAAATCAGTTACATCTTGTTGGAGTATGATTATTTTTTCCAAGGCAACGATTTTATGAAATCAGATGTCTTTTTTCTGGCCTCATCAATGGTAACGCCCCTTTTCCACTCTTCTTCAAAGTCAAAAGGCGCTGTCTCTTTTCTTTTAATCCGTTTAATTTGCTCAATAACAGCAGGATTATCCAAAGAATTTATCCATTTAATAATTTCCTTTTTTTCAACCGCTATGTCCATTTGGATTACTTTTTCGTTTAGCTAAGTTAAGCATATTTCTACATATCCGGTAGGTAAAATTTCCATTCGGACGATAATCTGTTTTTTTAAGGGCATGGATATGGTTACAATTGATGATGGGGCGTTTGTGTAAATGGAATAAAAAAATGCGATAATATTGTCATTTCGTTTTTTTAAGACTTGAATTAGGCTTTATAATAAGAAAAGTATAAATTTAGCCCCATTAAAAATTGATTATGGCTACGGCACCTTATGTCCTCACGGACACACATACGCATATCTACTACCACGCGAACACGGAGAAACTGGATGAGCAATTGCAAAATTGCTTTGATAGGTATATCTACCGGTTGTTTTTGCCGAACGTAGATACAGCATCCATTGCTGCGGTGTTCGATACGGTTCGTGCCTATCCTGACAACTGTTTTCCGATGTTGGGCCTTCACCCTTGTTCGGTGAAGGAAGATTATAAGCAAGAGCTCCAAAATATCCAGAAAGCTTTGGCAGACCATACCATTTATGCCATCGGTGAAATAGGGCTGGACCTGTATTGGGACAAATCCACTTTGGAAATACAGAAAGATGCTTTCCGTACGCAAGTGGGATGGGCTAAAGACTTGGGACTACCTATCGATATCCACTGCAGGGAAGCGTTTAATGAACTGTTCGAATTGCTGGACGAATTAAAGGATGATAAACTTTTCGGTGTATTGCACTGCTTTACGGGAAACCTTGAGCAGGCTAAACATGCGATTGACCTTGGCTTTGCTTTAGGAATTGGAGGAGTGGTTACGTACAAGAATGCCGGACTGGATGTAGTAGTCAAATCGATCGATTTGCGGCATATTGTCTTGGAGACGGATGCGCCGTACTTGGCCCCTGTTCCCTTGCGAGGAAAGGAAAATCAAAGCAGTTATCTGCGTTATGTGGCGGAAAAAGTGGCCGATCTGCATCAGGTAGATATGGCTACAGTGGCTAATATCACCACCGAGAATTCCAAACGTATTTTTGGTATATAGTTAGCGACCATGCAAAATATCTTTATCATATACACAGGTGGTACTATAGGGATGGTCAAAGATCCGGAAACCGGTACTTTCGTTCCGTTCGACTTCGAACTGATTGCACGGAATCTTCCCGATCTGGCGCGGTTGAACTATAAGCTCACTGTACATTCTTTTACACCGATCATTGATTCTTCTAACATGCGCCCTTCTATTTGGGTGGAAATGGCACAGATCATTAGGGATAACTATGCGCATTATGACGGATTTGTCATTTTGCACGGGTCGGATACAATGTCTTTTTCTGCATCGATTCTTAGTTTCATGCTTGAGGGATTACAGAAACCTGTGATTCTCTCGGGTTCTCAGCTTCCTATAGGCGAGATCCGGACAGATGCCCGGGAAAATATGATGACAGCCTTGGAAATTGCTTCCGCAAAGCAAAATGGTCGGTCCATTATTCAAGAAGTGTGCATTCTTTTCGACAATAAGCTGTTTCGGGGGAATCGGTCCTTTAAATACAATTCGGCCAAATTTGAAGCTTTTCGTTCGCCCAACTATCCGGTATTGGCCGAAGCTGGAATACATATCAACTATAATCGGGAGGCTTTGCTAGACAACAGCAATAAGGAATTTGTCATGCACACACAATTGGACAATCGGGTGGGTGTGTTAAAGTTGTTCCCCGGTATTAGTGCCGAAAGCATCAAGGCCGTGCTCAACTCCAATGTGCGCAGTGTTGTCATGGAAACATTCGGTTCGGGAAACACCATGACGGACGAGTGGTTTTTGGATTTGATTGCCGGGGCGGTAAAAAACGGTAAGAATATCTTGGACATTTCCCAATGTAAGGTAGGATCGGTGGAATTGGGGCGTTACGAAACGTCACAAGGTTTGAAAGCGTTGGGTGTATTGAATGGCTATGATATGACATTTGAAGCGGCCGTTACCAAGCTGATGTACTTGCAGGGGCAATTTGAAGACCAAGCTTCGGTAGCCTATTGGGTGGAAAAGGATATTCGTGGAGAACTCACCGTGAACGATTAGGATTAACCTGTCGAAAGCAATTTTATCATAAACGCATAACAGTTTAACAAGAACGCATGTGCGTTTATCACAAACTGTTATGCGTTTGTAGTAAACGTGTATGCGTACGCCATAAACTATAATGCATATGTGGCAAATGCATGTGCATATGCCACATATGCACATGCGTTTGTGACAAACAGCTGTGCGTATAACGTAAAGTCTTGTGCGTTTACGACAAACGCAAGTGTGTTTGTCGCAAACGTGTATGCGTTTGTAGCATACGATAGTACGTATGCCATAAACGTTCGTGCGGATGATACAAACGTTTATGCAAATGATGTAAAGTATATTCCGTTTAAGGCGTTAGCAGGTCGTATTTAGCTTAGCTGTTGATATGTTAGCCTGCGCCTGCGGGATGGAGGCATCCCGAACATGACATGCAGTGGGTTTGCAACCCTCTTTTAGATTCTGTAGGGGGAAGATCACAAATCCTATTTTCCATTTCTTCGAGATGCGTTTCGCTAACATCTCGAAGAACGGTATAACAGAACCCATTATCGAAAGAATGCGCTTCGGAAGTTGAGTTTGAGACGACGGCTAAGCTGTCCCAAATCGATATTTTTAGGTGCAAGATTTAGTGGCGAAGAAAATCGCGGCCAACCAAACCAATCCCTTGGCGAGAAAGAATAGAAACGCGCCTATACCGGCGCGCTTCAACCACATTTTTTTATTGTTGCCTTGATTTTCTGTCATGAAACTTTTGAAGTTGGACAACAAGATACACTTTAATTTTCAGAAGTTACGGAGGTAAATACTTCACCGAAATTATAGAATGTCTCATTGGCGACTTCGATCGCACGGGTATATGTGCTTTCGTCAGCGCCGTATTGATTCAATACAACGGTGAATCTAGCCCACATGGTACCGCTGTTTTCACCGTATCCGGAGAAAAATGATGTTCCTCTGTGCACACCATACTTATTGAGCATCTGTACGATGTATGGTCCGCCCATAATGGACCCTTCTAATACATATAGGGCACTTAGGGCTTCCAACACGTTGTTTACCCGAGGTGCCGTGGCTAACGGCAAATTATCGATCGTGCCACCAAGTTCTTCGATGTCGCGCTTGATATAGGACGAATTCCGTCTTTCGGCCAAATCGGGGAGAACATCGGTCGTGATATACGGCGCGATGGCTTCTTCAACAGCCCGGAAATAGGCATAGAAACCTTTTAACACTTCGGCATAATCCGCTTCGGAGCGAACGGCCTTTAATTGGCGGACAATGATGCCTTCCACTTTCTGGTGGGCGGGCATGGTGCTTTCTTTGATATTTTGATGTAACATTTTTTTAAAATAGTATTGCGTTTTGCGTCGTGAGTATTGAGACTTTTATGTTATCCGTTTTCAAATTTCCAAACCCAGTAAAGACGGTGATGTACATAGTATTGAACTGTTTGATAAGGATGGTCATTTGGTGTTGCAGTTATTTGGCGAGCGTAAACCTGAAGTGCCCGAGCTGGAAACGTGGAAAGGTTTAGTCGCGATGAACCAATCTATTATTTAGAAAGATTTTAAATAAAATTATTTTTCTCTTTAAAAAGTAGTAACTTTAGCTGCGAAGTAGGAAATTTTGACTGGATATTATGTTGGTAAAGAGTAAAATAGTAGAGTTGGACGACTGGCTTTTTATCGAGGAAATACCGGATCATTATATACCGGACAAACCTTTGATTGAAAATCGTTTGGAAATCAATCGAACCCCTATTCGAATGTCCAACTTTCAATTGTCGACCAGTGGTCTTTTCATACTGCATACTTAAATGTTTTTTGATGAGCCTGTACACATCCACACCGAGGTGGAGGGAGAAGCGATCACCAGCCAATTTATATTTTACAAGGCAGCAGACAGTAAATTGCCATATGGGATGAGCCGGCATAATATTCGGTATATTCCTTCGGTAAAATCTGTACATGAAGTTCGTGAAGGCATTGAATACAATTATTTCATTGTGGTCATTTCCAAAGAATATTACTTGAGCCTCATCAAACGGGACTCCTTGTTGCACAGGCACTTTGTGGAAGAGATAGAAAAGGGTGAATACGCTTCTTTTTCAGAAGAAGATTTAATGGCCACCTACGAAATGCAACATACTATTTCAGAGCTGATAGAATCGAAAAAAACAGGTGAGATACGCCGTCTTCATACGGAATCGCGCGTGGTGGAGCTGTTGATGTATCAGTTTGAGCAATATAATGATAAGCTGCAGAACAATGAGTCATTATTTAATGACGACGATGTGGAGCGACTCGAGTTGGCGAGACAGATCTTAGAGCAACGTATCACTAATCCGCCAACGCAAAAAGAATTGGCAGCAGAAGTATTGATGAGCGAGAGCAAATTGCGCAAGGATTTTAAAGAATATTTTTCTATAACGATCCATGATTATTTAACACGGGTGCGCATGGAAAGGGCAAGGATGTATTTGTTGGAAGACAAGCTTTCGGTTTATGAAGTTGCCCTATTGACTGGTTTTGGACATCAGAACAATTTTAGCAGCGCCTTCAAAAAATATTATGGCATATCACCAGGAGAGCTGAAGGTGTAATAATATGGCCCCGTTTCTAAAAATGATATAAAACAAGAAACAAGAAAAGGGGATACGCGCATGCATCCCCTTTATATCATTCAGGAACAAACAATTAACCTAATTTATTAACCAGTTTCGTTAATTTAGATTTGTTGTTTGAAGCTTTGTTCTTGTGGATAACATTTTTCTTAGCCAAACGATCAAGCAGGGAAACAACTTTTGGCAATAGCGCTTTCGCTTCTGTTGCATCTGTTGTGTTACGCAATTTTTTGATCGCGTTACGAGTTGTTTTTGCTTGGTAACGGTTTCTTAAACGCTTCGCAGCGTTAGCTCTAATTCTCTTGAGCGCTGATTTATGATTTGCCATTTCTCTTAGCTATATATTTTTATATTCTTTTTATACTAATTTCGGACTGCAAAAATAGCATACTATTCCTAATATTCAAAATCTATTTGAAAAAATCTCCCAACTTTCAATTGGTTTTCCACTGATTGTAGTGAGGTGCTCCGAATTGATCGTAGCGCTAACAAGACATTCGTGTTAACTATGCCAAGTGAGGTCATGCCAGTGTGTGATTATTTTTAGTTTTGTTTCGTGAAGAATACACAAACTGTGGCGGTAGAAGTGGTCATTTAAAAAAATAATCTTTATTTTGCCTCATGCAAAAATTATCGATGGAACAATTGAATCGACCTGACATCGATTCTTTTAAAAATCAAGAGAAAACACCCATTGTCATCGTTTTGGACAACGTGCGAAGTATGCACAATGTCGGCTCCGCATTTCGCACAGCAGATGGTTTTGCCATCGAAAAAGTGGTACTTTGCGGTATCACCGGAACACCCCCGCATCGTGAGATCGAAAAAACAGCTTTAGGTGCCACCCAATCGGTCACATGGGAATATATTAAAGACAGCAGAGAGGCTGTAGGGAAGCTAAAGGAAGAAGGTTTCCAGATATTGGCTGTCGAACAAGCGGAAGGAAGCGTCATGCTTGATGAATTTCAAGTGGATTCGGACGGAAGAATTGCCCTTGTTTTTGGAAATGAAGTGCATGGTGTGTCGGAGGACGTCATGTCGATCATTGATGGATGTATTGAAATTCCACAGTTTGGAACCAAGCATTCGTTCAATGTATCGGTTACTATAGGGATTGTATTGTGGGATTTTATGTATAAGTTGAAGCTTTTGCAAAAAAAAGACGGAATAGCACAACCTTAATTTTTAGAAGTCGCTGCAAAATAGTAGCTTTGCGTTGCAAAAAAACAGAAAAAATGAGTGTATTAGTCAATAAAGATTCAAAAGTAATCGTACAAGGTTTTACCGGAAATGAAGGTACATACCATGCATCTCAAATGATTGAGTATGGAACGAATGTCGTAGGTGGTGTTACACCGGGCAAAGGTGGACAATCGCACCTTGACCGTCCAGTATTCAATACCGTTCAGGATGCTGTGGATGCAACAGGTGCTAATGTATCTATTATTTTCGTACCACCTGCATTTGCGGCTGATGCTATTATGGAAGCTGCCGCAGCCGGTATTGAAGTTATCGTGTGCATTACGGAAGGTATCCCTACTAAAGATATGATTCAGGTAAAATCTTACTTGAGCGACAAGAAATCTCGTTTAATTGGCCCTAACTGCCCAGGCATTATTACGGCAGAAGAGGCTAAAATCGGTATTATGCCGGGCTTCATCTTTAAAAAAGGTAAAGTGGGTGTTGTTTCCAAGTCAGGAACATTGACTTATGAGGCAGTAGATCAAACTGTGAAAGCAGGTTTAGGTATTACGACAGCCATTGGTATTGGTGGTGATCCTATTATCGGAACAACCACAAAAGAAGCTGTCGAATTGTTGATGAACGATCCGGAAACGGCAGGAATTATCATGATTGGTGAAATCGGTGGCGGTATGGAAGCGGAAGCGGCCCGTTGGATTAAGGAGCATGGTACAAAACCTGTAGTTGGTTTTATTGCAGGTCAAACAGCGCCTCCAGGACGCCGGATGGGACATGCTGGTGCGATTGTAGGTGGTGCAGACGATACAGCGGCAGCCAAAATGAAAATTATGCGTGAATGTGGCATTCGTGTGGTAGAATCACCTGCTGAAATCGGCGCTGCTATGGCAGCAGAACTGGCAAAATAGATTACGATTTCATATTAAAAAAATAGAAAGCCCGGAAAAAGAAATATTCCCGGGCTTTTTTATTGAATGCTTTCTTTTGTCATGCTGATAAGAAGTGTAATAAAATGTGTGTACACCGTGAGGCAATGTAAGGAGAAGTAACATATACCATCGTTAGAAAGGCATCTTGTTCTTAAAGAGTATGGAAAATCCGTGCTTTTACGACAGCCAAGCTGCGTCTTCTTTTTGGTCGAATTCTTCCAATTCCACTTCGACGTGTTCTTTTAATATCGTAGATAGTTTTAGACCGTAATAATCGCTGAATAAAGGGAACTGATGGTGAGATCGGTCAATCAATACTGCTGTGCGCATTTTTTTTAATGGAACATTCAGAAACATTCCCAATCCATACGCCAATGTTCTGCCGCTATTTAAGACATCGTCTACGAGGATAATGACCTTGTTTTTGGCTGTGTCTAAAGAGGCATCAGTAGAGGCTTCCAAGCTTCTTTTGGTTTTTTCGATATTAACCTTGATGAGTTCAAAAGCTTTGTCGGGAGCAATGTCCTGCAAGATTCTGTGAAGCCGGGAAGCGAACACATATCCACGGTCGGCGATACCTACCAATACGATCGATCTCTCTTCAAAATTGTCTTCTAAAATCTGATAGGCAATACGAATGGATTTCTGACGGATTTGTTCTTTGTCAAGGATAAGTGTTCTTTTGTTCGGCATGTTCCTGCATTTAATATCATTGGTAAAAATACAAATTCTTTTAAAATAAGAGATTTTGTTTTTACCAAAAAAAACACCTCGTTGCAAACGAGGACGAGCGCTGATTTTTAAAATAAAAAGGTCTGGATATTGTTGTATCCAGACCTTTTTGTGATCTTTTATCGAAGACGACGTTAGTTCAAGTTTTTGTTTTCATCCTCGGAACCTGCATTTGCGGTCATGGTTTGATTCATTTCAAAAGGACGTCCACCATTGTAGTAATAACGTTTCCAATAAGCTTCGTTCAAATTGCTGATCATGACGCCTCGGCTTGAGGCCGCATGCGCAAATTTATCATCGCCAAGATATATACCTACGTGCGTAATGTGCTTGCTGCGGATCTTGAAGAAAACCAAATCGCCGGGCTGTAAATCATTTTTACGGATAGGCTTGACGTTGTCGTATTGGTTTCTGCTATTGTAACCGATAGTGGTGTTGAAGACGTTTTCGTAAACAGCTAAAGAGAATTTAGAACAGTCGATTCCTTTTTTAGAATCGCCACCCAATCGGTAAGGGGTACCTAACCATTCGTACACAAACTGATAAAGTTTGGTGTTCGTCATGGCATTGGTGGCAACACCCATGATTTGTGAAAAATATTCTTTAGCTAAATTATCAGGATCAGTAGAAGATGTTTTTGAGGTTGTTTGTGCCTGCGACACTAGACATAAGCCTATGAAGAGCATTCCTGCTACTAGTTTCTTCGTATTCATTTGTTCGCTTTAAAATGACAACTATATGTAATCCTGTATTGTATTTTATACAACTACTGTGGCAAATCTAATACATAATGCTCACCCGTCCAAACTTTCAGGTCATTATTTAACAAAAATTTAACGATTTTTAACAAACTTCTCTGTAGCGTTTTGGTGGAATCGGTACCACGGGTTGTAGCTTTTCTGCTACAGCCTTATAATCTTTTTTAATAATATTTTAATAAGTTTCAAATTTTATTTGATTATTTTGAATTTATTGTTTTATCTTTAGCCCGATTAATAAAAAATGAAAACAATACACATTATTATTACAACAATCATTATTACCACCGGGCCATCTCGACGGAGGAAGTGATTCTATTGTATAAAAAAGTGTACAGAAATATAGAGCCTTCCTCAAATGGAAGGCTTTTTTTGTAACATGCAAACTATTTTAAAACAGATATAAAGCAACTAAAGTATGAAAGTGTTAAAGTTTGGAGGGACTTCCGTCGGAACAGTGGACAGCATCAAAGCAGTTCTGGATATCGTGAAAAAATCCCATGAGGAAGGCGAGAAACCGTTGGTCGTATTGTCTGCCATGTCGGGAGTCACGAATCTATTGACAGCTATGGCTGAAAATGCTGCTGAACGCGTTTCTTTTGAAGCCGATCTCAAACAACTCGAAGAACGGCACTTCGAAGTGGTGAAAAAATTGATTGCGGTGAAATACCAAAACCCGGTCTTTACGAAATTAAAACTTATGCTCAATGAATTGGATGAAATTCTTCAGGGCGTAAGTGCCCTAAAGGAATTGAGTTTGCAGAGCAAAGATCTCATTGTCTCCTTTGGCGAGCGGTTTTCCAACTATATGGTATCCAAAATTATGGAACAATATGTCGCTGATACGGAGTATATCGATGCCTCGCATTATGTTAAGACAGATTCCAATTTCGGAAATGCACATGTAAACGAAGAATTGACACAGCAATTGATACAATCTCTTAGTCATACGCATGCGGAAAAGCTCCTTTTTGTAACGGGGTTTATTGGTTCGAACGATAAAGGGAGAATCACTACTTTGGGTAGAGGGGGGTCAGATTATACTGCTGCGATTTTTGGTTCAGTACTAAACGCATCGGCCATCGAGATATGGACCGATGTGAATGGTATGCTGACCGCAGATCCGCGTATCGTCAAAAAGGCTTTCTCGCAAACGGTTCTTTCATATACAGAAGCGATGGAATTATCTTATTTTGGTGCAAAAGTCATCTATCCGCCAACGATGATTCCGGCCTTTATGAAGAAAATTCCCATTGTTATTCGCAATACCTTTCAACCGGAATTTCCAGGAACCACCATCCAATTTGAAAGCGGAAAATCAGTCTATCCGATTAAAGGTATTTCTTCCATATCGGATATATCGGTCATCAATGTGTCTGGTAGTGGCATGATTGGAAAATCAGGTTTCAGTGGCCGATTGTTTACACTGTTGGCTCGTGAGCAGATCAATGTGGTGCTGATTACACAGTCTTCTTCGGAACACAGCATTACGTTTGCCGTACACCCCAGCGAGGCGGCAAAAGCCATCCGGCTTATCCAAATAGAATTTGAACTGGAGCTGGAAGCTAATAAATTGACCTTGCCCACTATTGAAGAAAATTTATCAGTCTTGGCCATTGTTGGAGAAAACATGAAACGCACACCGGGCATGGCGGGACGGTTATTTTATGCCTTAGGCAGAAATGGTATTAACGTAAGGGCTATCGCACAAGGTTCCTCAGAATTAAATATCTCGGTGATTATCGGAAAGGAGAACCTGGCCAAAGCACTGAACGCGGTGCACGATGCATTCTTTGCCGAGCTCAAGAAAACCTTGTATGTGTTTGCTGTGGGAACTGGGAATATCGGCTCAACCCTTTTCCGGCAACTTCACGAGCAACGCCGTTTCTTGCTGGATAACAATGATATCGAAATTCAGGTTGTCGGTGTGTCCAATTCTCGGAAAATGCTCTTTAATTTAGATGGTGTGGACCTTTCAAACTGGCAAGTGCAACTGGATGAAGATGGCGAAGTAGCTGATTTATCTACATTCGTGGAGCGTATGAAAGCCATGAATTTGCCGAACTGCGTGTTTGTTGATAACACCGCGAGTAAACTGCCTTCTACGTATTATGAAGAAATTTTCAGAGCCAATATATCGGTGGTGACTTGCAATAAGATTGCTAATTCCGGCGAGTATGCACAATATAAATCCTTACATGATACCGCCCGTAAACATGGCGTGGATTTTTTCTATGAAACCAATGTGGGAGCCGGTCTTCCAATTGTTCGGGTATTGCGCGATTTGATGATGAGCGGTGACCGTATTGTTAAAATCGAAGCTATTTTATCGGGAACAATATCGTATATCTTTAATAACTTCACAGGTGAAGCATCTTTTTACGATGTGGTTAAAAAAGCACAGGAATTGGGGTATACAGAACCTGATCCGCGCGATGATTTAGGGGGAATTGATTTTATGCGGAAGATGCTGATCTTAGCGCGGGATGCGGGTTATGTCATCGAACCGAATGAAGTGGATTTGGGTGCAATATTGCCTGAATCATGTCTGAAAGCGACTTCGGTGGATGATTTTTATACCGAACTGCTGAAAGCCGACCAATATTTTAATGGCCTCAAAGAAAAAGCGTTGCAGGAGAATAAAGTAATTCGCTATATTGGTAAGTTGGAAAACGGAAAAGTTTCCATTGCCTTGCAAATGGTGGATGAAAACCATCCTTTCTATGCTTTATCCGGAAGTGATAACATTATTTCGTTTACAACGGAGCGCTATAAAGAACGGCCTTTGGTTGTAAAAGGTCCAGGTGCAGGTGCAGAAGTGACTGCCGCAGGCGTGTTTGCAGATCTGGTGAACGTAGGTGCGTAGTTATTGCGGAATAAGGGTAAAGGAACAAAGAAGGATAGATAGTTAATGATTAATTTAAAGCCCCTTTTGGGGGATTTAGGAAGAAAAATGAATCAAGAAAAGACAGATAAAAAAGTCGATTTCGATAAGATACTTGACAATGTTCGGGTATTTGCACCGGCCACGGTAGCCAATATGATTTGTGGATATGACATCCTTGGTTTTGCTATGGATTACCCGGGAGACGAAGTCGTCATGTATCGCGTGGAAGAACCAGGTGTACGGATCCGTTCCATTGAGGGCGACGAAGGTCGTTTGCCACTTGATGCAGATCGAAATACGGTCAGCGCTTGCGTGAAAATGTTGCTGACACATTTGGGTATACAACAGGAGATTGGCGTGGAAATAGAGTTGATTAAACATATGCCGATTGGCAGTGGATTAGGGTCAAGCTCAGCAAGTACCGTGGCAGGCTTGTTTGCCATTAATGCTTTGCTAGGACAACCGTTGACCAAAGACGAGCTCATGCCATTTTGTGTGGAAGGAGAACGATTAGCTTGTGGACACGGGCATGCGGATAATGTGGCTCCTGCATTAATGGGCGGGATTACCCTTATTCGGGGTTATGATCCTTTGGATGTCATTAAACTACCTGTACCAGATGAGCTATTTGCCGGAGTTGTTTTTCCAAAAGTTGACGTACCCACCCGCGATGCCCGGCAACTGATTAAGGCAAAAGTGGCTCTTAAGGATGCCGTGACACAATGGGGGAATATTGCCGGTCTGATTGCGGGGCTTTATGAAAGTGATTATGATCTGATCAGCCGTAGTATGCACGATGTGCTGATTGAACCGACACGAGCTATTTTGATCCCCGAATTTTATGAGATGAAGCGTATTGCCTTGGAAGCAGGTGCATTGAGCTTTGGTATATCGGGTTCAGGGCCTTCCGTGGTGGCTATTACCAGAGGAAAAGACATTGCGGAGAAAGTTGCGGGATCTATTCAAGAACATCTGACTGCCTGCGAAATAGACAGTCTTAAATATGTGTCTGCGGTGAATGTAGGGGGGCCAAAAGTGTTTTAGCCCCCTCTAACTCCCCCAAAGGGGGAGAAATAAAGAAATAAGCATTCCCAAATTTCCAAATTAACAAATTTTCAAATTTATACATGAAACTATACAGTACCAACAATAAAGATTTACGGGTCTCTTTTCAAGAAGCCGTTTTTAATTCATTGCCTACGGACAAGGGGTTGTATATGCCGGAGTATATTCCACAGTTGGATTCGGCTTTTATCCGAAACATACAGCAGTATTCCTTACAGGAAATTGCGTTTACAGTGGCAAATGCCTTGATTGGAGATGATATTCCCGAAAAAGACCTCAAGGCGATCATTGCTGATGCCGTTAATTTTGATGCTCCGGTAAAATTCTTGAGTGCCGATACGGCCGTATTGGAGTTATTCCACGGTCCATCGTATGCGTTCAAGGATTTTGGTGCACGTTTTATGAGCCGGGTGATGGGTTATTTTTCCAAGCAAGGTGATCGGTTGTTGGATGTATTGGTGGCTACTTCGGGTGATACGGGAGGAGCTGTGGCACTTGGCTTCTTGGGTGTGGTGGGCACACGTGTAACCATTCTTTATCCCAAAGGAAAAGTCTCGAAAGTACAAGAAGAGCAATTGACAACTAACGGACAAAACATTCGTGCCTTGGAAGTCGATGGTACGTTTGACGATTGCCAGACCTTGGTTAAAACGGCTTTTAACGATACAGAACTAAATAAAACACTACGTCTGACGTCGGCTAACTCCATTAATATTGCACGTTTGATTCCCCAAACCTTTTATTATTTCTGGGCATATGCGCAATTGAAGGCGCAAGGGAATACCGATGTGGTATTTACCGTTCCAAGTGGTAATTTTGGCAATATAGGTGCAGGTCTTTTAGCCTACAAGATGGGATTGCCGGTGAAGCATTTTGTCGCAGGCACCAATGTCAACGATACGGTGCCTCGCTTTTTGCAAAGCGGGCAGTACGACCCAAAACCTTCCGTGCAGACATTGGCAAATGCCATGGATGTGGGTAATCCCAGCAATTGGGTGCGCATACAGGACCTGTTCCATAACAATTTGGACGAACTTCGCACAATAGTGTCATCCTATACCTATAACGATGAAGAAACGGTGAAAGCCATGGAGGAACTGTATGGAAAATATAAGTATATTGCCTGCCCACACACGGCTATTGCTTATTTAGCTTCGCAGGCATATAAAAATGAATATCCCGGCGAATATGCTTCCGTGTTTCTGTCGACAGCGCATCCTTGCAAATTTCCGGATGCCATTTCAGAAGAGGTGTTTGCAAACATCCAATTGCCGAAAGGGGCGGAGGACTTGGCTGGAAAACCAAAATTGGCAACGGAAATCCCCGCGGATTATGAGGTCTTTAAAAGCTATTTGTTAGTGAATAATTGATGGGACTGTTTGCATGATAAGGAAGTCATATAAGTAACAAGAAATGGAACGTTATGAAACGGAAAGATTGATATTGAAGCCCGCATCTGTGGATGATGCTGGCTTTTTTCTAGAACTTTATAATATGCCGAAGTTCATTAAACACATTGGAGATAGAAACATTCGTACAGAGGAAGATGCGAGGAATTACATTAAAAACCGATTTCTTCCTCAGTTGGAAAGACGAGGTTTTGGCAATTACGTCGTAAGCCTAAAGGAAAATGGTATAAAGATAGGTGCCGTGGGAATTTTTGAGCGGGAAGGATTGGATATAGTTGATATTGGTTTCTCTTTTTTTGAAAAATATGAAGGGAAAGGCTATGCTTATGAATCGGCACAAAAACTGAGAAAAGTTGTAAAGCAAAAGTTTGGTATAGAGAAACTTTCGGCGATAACCACAAGAGATAATTTATCTTCACAAAAATTGATTAGAAAACTTGGCCTAACGTTTCAGAAATATATCATGCTTCCCGATGACCCAGAAGAATTGATGTATTTTGAAGGGGATGTGTGAATTTTTGGGCACAAGCGACACGTTTTGCGCCAACGATGGATTTTCTTTATGCTTCCTCATTCCCTAATGGTTTTTCTACATAGTAGGGAAGGCTACCTTATATTGGCCGGCACCGAGATTTTAATTTTCGTCGACACTGGTTTGCCGGCAATTCAGGAACGATTTCTAACGGCAGCAATGAATAATCCGAGCCATCCTATCATGAAAGACACGCCACCTATGGGTGTTATCGGACCTAATATTTTCCAACCTTCCAAACCGATCAAAGAACGTACGCTTAAAAGGTAGAGTGAACCGGAGAATAAGAGTATTCCCAAAGTAAATGCAACGAATGATATCCGAATAGATGCATTTTTGGCTCTTGAAAAGGTGGAAAGAAATAACAGCGCTAAGGTATGATAGAAATGGTATTGATTGGCCGTTTCCCAGGTTCCCATTTGAGAATCGCTGATCTTGCCTTCTAATCCATGAGCGCCGAACGCACCTAATATTACGGCAATTAACCCGAAAAAAGACGCTGTTAATATAATTTGTTTATTCATAAAAAAGATCAAATTCTTTTAAAGATTTCTTTTCGCTTATAAATGTAAAAAATATCGTGCAGAATTGTTCAGTATTTTAGCAAAATTCGTAACACGTATAGTGTTATGATTTTTAATTGATGATTTTGTTTTTTTGACATCTACATGCAACACTGTTTTACCGGCCACTGGTTTATCACTTTTTAAAAGCATATAACTTTCTGTCTCTCCGCACACAAAGCAAATAATCTGGGCTGTTATAATCGATTTTGCCGTAATAAAATAGCGGTAATGCTTCGATGGGGAAACCATCATAGACGGCACCCTTTTCATCAAATAGGTAAATCAGATAATTGCCACGTGAAGCAATGCCCAGCAATGGACCTGACGAGCTGTTCTTGAAGAACTGTGGTCGATCGGCAATTTCCCGTGTAAATGTATGCCCAAAAATCTCTATACTATCGGTTAGATTATATACCGATAGTTTTTTGTCATTTAAGACGATGAGGTCAGGACTAGAGGTGTGATGTATATTGTCAAAAGAAATAAGCGTGTGTTTATTCCAGCTTGCCCATTTTCGTCGAGTAGCCTTGCTATTGAAATCTATGCTAAAGAGATTACCTGCCGTATCTACGGCATGCAGAAAAATGTGTTTTTGTTCATTGGAAGTCAATAAAATAGGGTTCTTAAACCCACTTTCGATAGCTTCCTCCTTCGCTACTTTACCTTGAGCATCAAATTGGTAAAAATGTCCGTTATCTGTGCCGATGAATACGTTATTATTTAAGATCTTAATATCAAATGATATCTTGCCTTTCAGAGAAATGTTTTTCCAATCGTCGGCTGGTTTTCCGTCTATGGTGTAAACCAACAAATGCTCTCCGGCTGGAATAAAAATGAAGTCTTGACCATTCAGTTGCGCGATGGTAGGTGAATAGGTCGGTTCGTATGGAAGGCCTACAGAGAATCCGTTCAATGGCTTACCATTGGTGTCAAATCGGTAGAGCCGGTTTCTATCGGTTACCAATACAATGGATCGGTCAGCTAACTGTTGCGCCTGTCCGACAGCTCTTCCAGAAAAGACAGTAGACCACATTTTAGAGCCTGAAGGATGTATGCCATGAAAAGTATGGTCTTGCTCTTGGATCAATATAAATTGACTGGTGTCCGAATGCTCAAATACCCAAGGTTGCGTGATGGGGCGATTGTTGAATTCGTAGGTCCATTCGGGTGTGGTGCCGAGCGCATTTTTACTTTTGTAAATACCGTAAATGCTGGATAAAAAGTTGCCATTATTTCCGGAGAGTTGCATAGACCAAGAATAAAAGTCCTCAAAGCCGTAGTTCTCTGTGTCACGGAACAAGGAACTGAATGTTGGCTTTAACGTGTTTGAAATAATGCTGGATGAAGACCTTGTGCGAATAAAATAGGTCACATTGGCTTCATTGCCCTGTATACGTTCAAAATTTTTGAAACCAATGGTACTTACCAATAAATTTGCCCGTTCCCAATCTGCTTGATATTGTCTTAATACACTTTGATGGTTGGATAAAACGATGATGTCTTCCAGTCGAATGAAATACGGACGTGCAAATGATTTTAAAGGCTCTCCATATAGGGCATATAATATATTGGAATAGTCAAGCCTGAAAATAGAATCACCATCTTCTGAGGCAAATTTTTCTTTGTTTTTTTCAAATAAGGAGGAGTCAGATAAAGCAATAAACGCCAACTCGGTTTGGTTGCGTTGTTCCACGACGGCAAATTCATTGCCAAAGACTGGTCTTACGTCTTGCTCAAAGGAAACTTTCTTGTTTTTTTCCATTTCGGATAGCTGATTTTTTATCTTCCGAAGCTCTCCACTTTTTTCGAGCAAGCCATCCAATTCTTGCTGAAACCGAATGTTATGGCTGATGGAAAAGGAAATATAAGAAGCCGTGTTTTCTGGAAAAAAATTGTACAGCCTTTGTGTGGTCTTGCTTTGCGTGCCAAAGAGTTCGATATATTTTTCTTCTTTACGATCGACTTCGCTTTCTCCACTAAGGATTAAGGCATCATTTTTAAAATTGAGATTCCACGAAGATTGGCCTCCCAAACTATCGAAGAGAGCGATAAGCTTTCCGTACTTTCTACGCATCAGATGCTTTGCTATTTCGGGTATTTGGTTATGGACAAAATAAACACTCAATGGAGAGTTACGACTGTTGTTCTCCGCAAAATATTTTATATGTTCACTTTCAATACGACGTGTTTTTTCATCGATTATCTTTGCCAACAATTCTGTTGAATACGACGCAAAAAAAACATCCTGATGCAACGTAATATGGAGAGTGGAATCCTGAATGCCTTCATCAAAGCTGAAGATACGATGGTTCAAGGTATCTTTAGTCGTTATGTTAAAGGCTTTGTCCAAGCCGTGAACCAATTCATCAAGGTTGTCCATTTTGATTTTTTCCACCGTGGGGATGGTGAATAAGAGGCCTTGACCTTCGCTTGTTGGGTGAAAGGAAATGTACATTTCTACACCTGCAACGAAAGGCTGTATGGTCGAATGTCTCAAAATTTTGGATTTAAACCGTTGCAATTGGATCATCTGTCTTTTGCCGAGAATGGCTTCGAAGATTTCAAAGTCTTTAAATATATTGTCTGTTGTTACATCATTATGGAAAGCGGTGATTAGGAATGTCTCTTTAGGGAGAAAAGTTAAGGGTTTCACCGTTTCCGTTTTTTCCTGATTCAAATCAGTAAAATAATAAACGGACGCACCAATGACAGCAATAAATAATAAAATCGTAATGATAATCGTGTTTCTCATCGCACCAAAATCTCTATCTACGTCAAAAGTATGAAATAAAAAGGCAAAAACTAAGGTTTGTCTATCGTTTCCTCCCTAGCAATAGGATGGATCTTTTTCGTTTTGTTATTCAAGTCTATAAAATTAAAAATATATACTTTCAGTCTCGTCCGAAAAGTTAATTTTGATAAAAAAAGCCCGGCTTGCATGCAAACCGGGCTTTTTTTATCAACGAAGGTCAAATTATTTTTTACCGTCGTTTTTCTTAGCTGTTACTTCGTTACGAATGTCTTGCGCTAAAGTTTTGATTTCTTGTAAGCCTTTGCGTACACGAGTACCAGCAGCTGAATTACCGTTGTTGAAGAACTTGTCTGCATCAGCTTCGATAGATGCAACTAAGCTTTTTAATTTGTTGTAGTTTTCCATTTTTAATGATATTATTAGTTTTATTAATTAATGTTCTAAGATATTGTAAATATATAAAAACAACGAATGAATCACCAATTTTTGTGCCTAAAATAAAAAATAAATTTGTTTTGGCGTAATTATTCTACAATTTTTAGCTCATTAATGATGTTTTGGGCTCCTGCAAACTTATCAATGATGAAAAGAACATAACGGATATCTACGGAAATAGTGCGTTGCAAGGCAGGGTCGAAGATGACATCTCCGGCCATTGCTTCAATGTTTCCATCGAAAGCGAGACCTATTAATTCGCCATTGCCATTCAGTACAGGTGAACCGGAATTGCCGCCCGTAATGTCTTGATCGCTTAGAAAATTGACGGGCATATAACCTTCTTTATCTGCATAACGTCCATAATCTTTTGCCTCGTATAAATCCATCAATCGTTTGGGTAAATCGAACTCTTCATCACCTGGCTTGTATTTGGCGATCGTCCCTTTCAACGTAGTATAGTTGTTGACTTTGGCATCGTTTCGTGGATCAGCGGGTAAAGAACGAATTGTGCCGTATGTCAAGCGTAAGGTAGAGTTGGCATCCGGATAGTATTTTCCCTTAGGGTTCGACTCCAAGACACCGGCGATATATTTGCGGTAAGCTGTTTGATATTTATCAGTCAATGCTTCGGTTTCAGGTGTCTGCTCGCGATACTTGTCCATCAATGCGGTGGAGATAAGATATAGCGGATCATTATCCACTGTGGCTACATTTGGATCTTTTAAGAAAGCATCGAGTTTTCCCTTGTCTGCAAAAATACTTTTAGCAAAGGCTTCTTGGATATCTTTTTGGAAATTGCCACCATTTTTAGAAGCGAGTTCTTGGATATAGGGAGCGATATTCCCGGCTTTAGTGGCGTATAAACTAAGCTCGTCTGCGAGCACATCTATTTCCAGCGGTATATGAATTTTTTCAAGTGTTTCCGCGATGCCGTTTTCAAAGTTTGGCAGGATTTCTTTGCGTTTGGCATCATTGGCCGCAGCGTACTGTTTTAAGGCATTTCCCAAGCTGAACGGCAAAGTGGCATATTTTGATGAACGGATCATTCCGGTCAGGTAGTTATCGTGACGGGCCTTTTCGTTAGTAGCTTTGTAGTACTCATTGATGGTTGGTAGAACATCGCCATATTTCGCTCTATTCTTTTTCTTATTGGCCCATTTTTGGAATTTCTTTTCCTGCTTACGCTTGGTCTCAGCAGTCTTATGCTTAGTTAACGCATCGATCATGCCTTGACGGTTTTTCCAATAATTGGCCACCCCAGAGTAGGCGGAAGCATAGTTCAGCTTCACAGCCTGATCCTTGTCCATGTGTTTTTTCATGGCATCCATGCCCACTTTTGAAGCCTCAACCCAAGCTGGATAAGCATAATACACGTTCTGATCGATACCGGCAGCATTCATCCAACGATTGGTACGTCCAGGATAACCCAAGATCATGGAGAAATCACCTTCCTTAAAACCTTTAATGCTGATAGGCAAGAAATGTTTAGGTTTCAATGGAACGTTGTCTTTTGAATAGGTTGCCGGATTTCCATCCTTATCGCCATAGACCCGGAAGATAGAGAAGTCTCCGGTATGCCGTGGCCACTCCCAGTTGTCTGTGTCGCCACCAAATTTACCGATACTGTTTGGAGGTGTTCCTACTAAACGTACATCTGTGTAGTCTTGGTAAACAAAATAGTAATATTCATTGCCATTGTAGAACGATTTAACCGAGACTACGTATTTTCCACCTTCACTGTTTTCTTTCTCGATTTTGGCAATCTCCTGATTGATGGTTTTTTCCCGTTCTTTTTCGCTCATGCTGTCATTTACTAGACTCAAGATACGTTTGGTAACGTCGTCCATACGTACAAAAAAGCGCACATATAGCGATTTGGGTTTTAATTCTTCTTCCAGTGACTTTGCCCAAAAACCATTGGTTAAATGGTCGTTTTCAGGCGTAGAAAGTTCTGCGATGGCACCGTAGCCACAATGGTGGTTGGTAAACACCAATCCCTTTCCAGATACAATTTCGGCTGTACACCCACCGTTAAATTGTACAATGGCATCTTTGAGAGAAGAATTGTTGATGCTGTAAATCTCTTCGGCTGTTAATTTTAAGCCTTTTTTCTGCATATCGGCCTCGTTCAGACGCTTCAAATGCATTAAGAACCACATGCCTTCATCAGCAAAAGTGGTCATGCTTACTGCCGTAAGGAGTAAGAAAATCCATATTTTTTTCATATTCAACCTAATTTGTGATACGCAAAGTTGATTTAATTCTCGATGAAATCAAAATAATAGCACATTTTCTTGTGATTAAGCGTTGCACCATCTCTCGACCAAAGAGTCGACCCCGTGCAATGTGGCATGTTCCTTTTAAAGTTAAAAAAATAAGCATTTGTTCGGTTTATGATCCGTTTAATTATGAAATTCTTTTGCCTTTTCTCCTTACTGGTAACAGGACGATTTACATTTCTATTGTATCTTTGTTATGTTGTAGGGCTGGTTCAATTGCAACAGTCACAAAACGAAAAAAATGGCGAAGAAAAATAAATACACACCAAGTTTAAGTAAGACAAGGCCAGCCAGTTCGCGTAATGAACAGGAGCAAGCTTACCTTGTTGCGAAGAAAGTGCTTCGCCATTTTGGTTTCTCTCCTAATTTGATTGATGTTTTTACAAAGAAGCAAAAACAAAATCTTTTGCAGGTTTGGTTTGAGCCCCCGATTGTCAAACCCAAGTTTGAGAGAACCGTTCCACGGCAATACGTTAGAAATATCCATGCAGAGATGCACCATTTTATGCGTAACAATTTTTGGGGCGATCCCGAAAATAGACTTACCTACATCGAAGCGGTCATTTATGGTGCAAGTTTTTTGGTAAATCTATCCAATCTTTTTGAAAAAGGGTACTTCGTTTCCGGTTCACCACAGGAAGATTTGGCAAAGAAAATATACGAAAAATATGATAAGGATGTCCTCTTCAATAAAATTTTCAATGAAATATTGATGGACACATGGCAGGAAACAAGAGGCTATTCTCGAATAAATTACCGTATATATGGTTATGAATTTGCCATTGATCATTTCCCTAGAGTTGGTGGCTTATCCATGCGTGGCACGGTATATTTGACAGCAAAGGAAAGTGAAGTGAAGAAGTTCTCTCACAATAACATCGATCGAAAGGCCTTCCGTGTCATTAAAGCGGCATCAGGATGGTCTAAAGCAGTGCCGGCTACCATCAAACGAAACAAGGTTTTTCCAGATGCGAAAGAAGACCAGGATTTACATGTTTATGTGCAATCACATGTGTTGCAACGTTTAAAGGAACGCTTAGATGCTTTAGATGCTAGGTATCAGAATGTATTCATCCTCTATGCGCTAACGGTAGGTCTAGAGATGGTACACTTCGAGAGGCAAACCTTGCTGTTATGCTCAGTTGAAGATGGATTGCCTATCGGTTATTTTACTTTCTTCGTTTCAGGTAAAGATTTGGTGGTCAGTACGTTTATTCCATTAATCAGCAACAAAACTCCGGAAGGTAAAAAATTTCATGAATTGTTGCCGTTGAGTAAAGAGGAAATTGTGTATTTGGGAATGGATAAAATCAGTTTTTATCTTGATGTTGATTTCGAGCAGATTCCTTTGTTAAAGCAGGCTTTGATCGATTCTCGTATCTGGGAGAGCAAATTAGCGTTGGATCGCTTGTTTGAACCCGATGACGAGAACGAAGGAAGCGCCAATCGTATCAATGAAAGCAAAACTAAGTTTGTGAAAAATTTTTTTGACAAGCTTGAAAATCATTCTTTGTGATGCGCTATATGTGTCTGTAGATTTACCTTCGATGAATCTGCAAGTAGTAGTCTCTTTCCGAAGCGATGTAGAACAATAACATTTGTGGGGTTTATGTCTAGAGACACCGTTGCATCGCTGAGATAAATTTCCCTATCTTTGTCCAATGGCATCATTTGAAGATTTCAAACTCAATAGACAAATACTAAATGCAATTGCTGAGGCAGGTTATGAAACACCTACAGAGATTCAGCAAAAGGCCATTACACCTATTCTTGCCGGGCAAGATGTCATGGGCATCGCGCAGACCGGTACAGGGAAGACGGCAGCATTTGTATTGCCGATGTTGATGAAGTTGAAATATGCACAAGGCAATGATCCCAGAGCATTGATTTTATCGCCCACCCGTGAGTTGGCCATGCAAATTGAAGAGAGCATCCGGCAGTTTTCCACCTATCTGGATTTGCGTACGGTGGTGCTGTATGGTGGCTTAGGACCTAAAACCCAAAAGGAAAAGCTAGCCAAGGGATGCGATATTATAGTGGCTACGCCGGGAAGGTTTTTAGATCTGTATTTAGAGGGAGATATCAACACCAGATTATTGAAATTTTTGGTGATGGACGAAGCTGATAAGATGATGGACATGGGGTTTATCGGCAAAATTCACCGCATATTGGAAATCGTGCCCCGAAAACGGCAAAATTTACTTTTTTCGGCGACAATGAGCGAACTGGTACGCAAGATCTCCGGTGATTTTTTGGCTTTTCCGACAGTCATAGAAGTCACGGAACAAGCTACGCCTGCACGAACAGTCACCCAATCGCTGTATTATGTCCCGAACTTAAAAACCAAGTTAAATTTGTTGCAACATCTGTTGAAGGACGATGAATCCTTTCACCGGATTATTGTTTTTTGCAAGACCAAAACTGTGGCCGACAATGTTTTCCATTTTTTGGAACGGAAATATGGAGAGGATAATGTACGGGTCATCCATGCAAATAAAGGGCAAAACACCCGCATCAATTCCATTAATGCGTTCAAGGAAGGACATATCCGGATTTTGGTTGCCACGGATGTGGCCGCACGTGGATTGGATGTATCCAATGTAAGCCATGTATTTAACTTTGATGTTCCTATTGTCATCGAGGATTATGTGCATCGCATTGGCCGGACAGGACGTGCCTTTAATGAAGGTGATGCAATTACTTTTTGTAACCCTGCAGAAGAATATTATATCCAAAAAATAGAAAAGCTCATCCGCCAATCCATTCCAGTTAAAGAAATACCAGAAGAAGTTGCAATAGAGAAGACGGATTTTGAGGAGCGGCAGGCCATTGCTCGGGAAATCGATGCACAGAAACGAAAAGAAAATCCGGATTTTAAAGGTGCGTTTCACGAGAAAAAGCACGCACAAAAAAAAGTTGCCGTCAAGCCGCAACATACAAGAGGACGAAAATCCATAGGTAAAAAAACAAAAAAACGCTAAAATGAAACTTACACCCTTAAACATCGTTTTGGCCTGTTTTCTTGCTTGGATCGTAACGGAATGGGGAAACGAACAATTGCAAATGACTTGGTGGAGTATTGTATTGATGGTGGTTGTTTTGCTGTTGGCCGACGTTATCTTTCGGTTGGTTTTAAAAGATATGAAACGGCTGTGGATAGGCGAGATAGGCTTCGTATTGCTAGCCGGAATTTTGATGGTGGTTATTAGGGCAACGTTTTCTTAATCCTTTATCCATTCGTAACTCATCATCACGTAACTTTATTTTATAACTAAAAAATACATGAAAACAGCAGAAATAAAATTGAACGTAACATTGGACGAGCAGAATGTTCCCGAGAATATCGATTGGTCTTCCACTGACGGGAAATCATCTGACCAGATGCCCGCGAAAGCCCTGTTTTTGGCCCTATGGGATGCACAATATAAAAATTCATTACGGATCGATTTGTGGACAAAGGACATGCCCTATGATGAAATGAAGCGTTTTTTCTATGAAACTTTGCAGACCATGGGCGATTCATTTCTGCGGGCTTCGGGTGGCGATCCCATGGCCGAAAAGGTTATCGGCGACTTGCGGGATTATTGCGCGCATTTTGCCGATAAGATGGAAGTGCTGGAACAGGGGTAATCCCCTAACCCCGAAGGGGGAACAATTGGAGATGATTTGTTTTTTGGTTTAAAGTTTAATGTCCAAGGTTTGAAGTTCAAGGTTTAAAGTCTAAGATGGTTTGTTTTCGCGTGTAGGTAACTTCTAACTTTTTAATTTTTAATTTGAAAAAATGAACTACTTTTTAGTAAAATCCGAACCATTTAAATACAGCTGGGAACAGTTTAACAAAGATGGCGAGACCTTTTGGGATGGCGTGCGTAACTATCAGGCCCGAAACAACCTAAAAGCGATGAAAAAAGGTGATTTGGTGCTTTTTTATCATAGCAATGAAGGTAAGGAAGTGGTGGGAATAGCCAAAGTCGTTAAAGAGTTTTATCAAGACCCTACGACGGATGATGAACGTTGGGTGGTAGTGGATTTGGCCCCGGTGGAGACGTTTAAAATACCGGTGAACTTAGAGACAATCAAGGCCGATCCTTTGTTACAGGACATCGCTCTGGTGCGGCAGGGCCGGCTTTCAGTAATGCCCCTGAAGCACGAAGAGTTTGACCGCATCGTGGAATTGGGGAATGAATAGCATAAAGCAATAAACTCCTTTTGTTGTTTTGTTTGTTGCAACTTTTCCAAAGTTCCAAACTTTGGAAAAGTTTCTTCGTTGTTGATGTACTTTTGTTCCTTGTCCTTTTTTTAGCTTTTCCCTCTACTCCCTCAAAAAACTATCACTGTTAAAAACCTGATCCAACCATGAGATTCGGTTGCTGTAATAGTTTCTTAAAAAGAGCACATAATTTTCATATGTATTGCCGGTGTACCAGCTTTGGTGAATGTTCGGTTCTCTGAGGATATCCCATTTTATGAAATTGGGTTTCTGGCTGTACTGCAATAATGCAGCAATGCTGTCTACATAAGCAGGCAACGATTGAAGCGAGGGTTTAATCTGGTTCCATCTGGTTTTTATGTCCTGTTTGAAAGCCACGTCTTGCCGTAAGCGATCTATCCATTGCCGAATAAAGAGGGCGTGTTCCAACATCAGCTTTTGGGAAGCATCACCAAGCCGTTTGTCATTATTCACGGCGAGGTCAAAATCCCAAACCGGTCCCGTATATAATTTGGGATCTATACTGCTTTTTTTATACATTTTCATGCTCCACAGCATATCCGGATTGCCGGAAATTTCATTGGCGAGGTAATAGTTGATAAACGATGGCATGTCCAAATATTTTCGATACCCTTTTTCGGGATCTTTGAAGTCATCGCTAAATAATGCGTTTTCAAATTCAGTATAATAGTCTGTGATGTAGGTTCGTTGCTGTTCGGTAATTTCGTCTTCGTCCGGAAACTTGATGGTAACGGGTGTTCCCTTCGGCGTAATAAAATGCAATGGTTCTTGTCGAGCATAACCGTCCACTTCCAAAAAATAGCCGCCGTTTTTCTCTTCTACGTTTATTTTATCTTTCCCGGTTTGTTGATGTTCAGCAATGTTGTACAAGCCTTGGTATTCTCCGTTTAGGAAAAAGTCGACATATTTTTGCCGGGGCGTATATTCCAGCTGTGTGCGCCGGCTAACTTCAAAAGCGATTTCATTTCGCATGAGTGACCTGTCCGAATAATTGGCCATCAGTGCCCAGCTTTTATTCTCGGGCATTCCTAAGAGCGCTTTTTTCTCTTCAAGTTTTAATCGGTATGGTTTTTTAGGCATGTTCCAAGTAGAGTTGCCCCTGCCTTTCATTTCCAATGTGCCTTCATGTATGATTTTACCAGGTGTGCCACCGTAAAATTTATAGGTGCCATCTACATAGTCTTCCTTATTGAGAATGGGTGCGCCACCAGTTGAGATATATATGGCTGGCACGCCAAGGTCCATAAATTTAACAATGAGCGCCTTTCTGCTTTTTCCTGAAATGGCTTCGTATTTAACCAATGTGGAGAAGTCCGCGGAGGTTTTCCCACTCTGTTGCGGTTTTCCGTTGACCTCAACCCGCTCGGTTTCTATCGTGTCATATTCGGGGATAAGGTTGCTGACATCTGCACCGGCAAAATACCGGACAAAGATGGTATCGCCTTCTATTTTCCCTTGCAGATCAAAGAATAATGCACTGTTTTTTTCTTTACTGAATTTAAATGTCGTGATATTGGGGTGCCGAAGCTCTTCTTCTTCCTGAGGTGTCGGAGTTTTCTTGCAGGCAGTAGCCAATAGCATGAAAAGCACCCCAATCGTGATAAAACGATGATAAAAAATCGTTATTTGCTGTTTGTTCAGTTTCAACATGATTTGCATGCTTGTTTTTGGTTTATATGTAAGTTAAGCGCTGTTCTCTTTCACGTTATGTACATAACCCGATGCAGAGAAGTGGACTTACTACAGCCAAATGTACGTAATTATTTGCATCATTCCCTATATCCCGTATAGGTTTCACATCATGGAATGCCTTGTTTACTCATTATTTCCCTCTCTTAACTCATTTGTTCTTATCTTTAAGAGAAAAAAATAGTAGTTTTATAATATGTTAGCTTGTGCGTGCTTGCATAAGGATGACAATTATAAAAGAGCCAATGATGATTAAAGCGGTCATATTAGACGATGAACCAAAGGGAAGTGCTCTTTTGCAGCATAAGTTGAACACATTTGCCTCTATATTATCCGTGGAAAAGGTGTACAACGATCCTGTATTAGCTTTGGAGGAATTACGGGAACTGCACCCTGATGTGCTGTTTCTTGATGTGGAAATGCCAACCATGAATGGTCTGCAGTTTTTGGAAAACTTAGGGCAGTTTGAGTTTGAGGTAATTTTTGTGACAGCTTATAATGTATATACTTTAGATGCACTGCGAGCCAATGCACTGGACTATCTGCTGAAGCCAGTAGACCCAGAAGAACTGGAAAAGGCGTTGGAAAAGCTCCAAAAGAGAATAGAGGCCAAAAAGAAAGTCGCCCAACAGGAGATTTTATCTTCACAAAAGATAAGTTCGCGTTTGGCATTGTCTACTGGAGAAGGGATCTACTTTGTCAAGAAAGAGGAAATCATCAAGGTAGAAGCCATGAGCAATTATTCTGTCTTTCATTTGGGCAGTTTGACCAAGATTATTGTTTCTAAAACGCTCAAAGAATTTGAAAGTCAATTGGAAACAGACAATTTTATGCGTGTTAACCGGAGTGTTATTGTCAATCTGGACTATGTAGCCCGTTATAAAAAAGGAGATGGAGGAACATTGGAGCTGATCGACGGATCTGAAATTGAGGTTTCGGCATCAAAGAAGATGCAGCTAATGGAACGGTTGTTAGGAAATTAATCAGCATTAAAGGTGGCAACAAGTCGTGTTTTATCCGGGATTCTTCTCTTGTGGATGGCTTGTACGAGCGTATGCATCGCGCAACAACCTCTCTATAATTACCTTCATTTCACTACGAGAGACGGGCTGCCGAGTAATCGTATTCGCGCTGTGAAGCAGGATAAGGAGGGACTATTGTGGATGACGACGGCGAAAGGACTTGCCTATTTTGACGGTAACCGTTTCTTTCCTGTCGATTTTAATCAGGGCAATGCATTATTTTCCAATGATTTTGGGCAGTTGAGTTTGTCTGCCGATGGTCGGAAAATTTGGATAACAACCTATAACCAAGGCTTGCTGTGCTATGATCGAACCCAGCCTCTGGAGAAAGCGGTTACTTCCTATGGTGTAAAGGTCGCCAATAAGGAAACGGAATTGGAAAAGCATGAGTTGTATACGGTTCATGTTGCTTCTTCGGGTTTGGTTTATTTTGGAGGACAAGAAACGGATTTGCAGGTATTGGACCCGGCAACAAATACTGTAACGAGCATCAAGCTGAACGATGAATCGAAATTCCAGACCCTGTACAGTATACAGGAGGACAAACAAGGCTTATTGTGGATAGGCACGCGGTACGGAGGCGCTTATTCGTATAATCCCAAGACCAAGGCAATTACAGCATATAACCTGCATAATCAAGGCGAAAACGGAGCGACGGGCGTCTGCTTTGTGAACGATACGGTTTTTATGTCTTATTATGACCATGACCTGGTGAAAATAGACACTGACCGAAAAGAAATCGTGGCGAAAGATTTGCTAGGAATCGGCACCAATCAGCAACCGTATCAAAATGTTATCATGGATATTGTATACCTGCCGGATCAACAGACTTTATTGGCGGCACATGTTCAGGATGGGCTCTATCAATATGATCTTCGTACAGGTTCTCGCCGTCTCGTCCGTTGGGTCGATATATTACCAAAAGAACCCGTGCCTTCCCGCATTAACAGCATCTATGTGGTAACTGACGGCTATTTCCTGTGTACCAACAATGGTCTGCTCTATTATTCGAAACAGTTTAACCGCTTGCAGGAATATATACCGGCGATACAAAAACCTATTGAACGTATATTTAAGATCAGTTCTGACCTTTGGTATGTCGATCGGAGTTCCATGGGCAAGCTATCTGCAGACTTCAAGCATCGCTTATCTGCGATAGATTTGCAAGGATTGCGGGTCAGCCAATACAATGTGATAGAAAAAACAATTTATCTATCCACCTATGATAAAGGTGTATATGTTTGTGACACGGACAATCCACGCATAAGCCCCTTGCCCATAGAAGGGCCTACCTTTGGTTTTGAAAAAGCCGACTGCAACACAATATTGGCAGATACTATCGACGGAGAATCGGTTTTATGGATAGGTTCATGGAATTCGGGTGTATACCGATACCATATTCGGACCAAAAGGATGACGCTTTTTAATCAGGATCAAGGGCTGGCTGATCATAAAGTCATTACGTTAGGAAAGAACAAGCAGAACCATATATGGATAGGTACGGATGGATATGGAGCCATCCGGATTGACGATAAACTTCAGGGTAAATTTACGCATTTTCAGCACACCTCTTCGCCATTGAGTGTCGCTTCAAACACCGTCTTTGCTTTTTTACTGGATGCCAACGATAAATTTTGGTACAGTAACGGGCAAAGTGGCATCGGTTTGATAAAGGATTCGCCGGATGGTGTGTCTTTTCAGCAGTTGCGCGACAATAATCGGTTTCCCTGGACGTACACTTATGCCTTGAAAGAAGATAAAAAAAATCGGATATGGATGGCCACCCCAGAAGGGGTGATGCTATTTCATAAAGAGGCTGGCCCCTTTTACCAATTGTATCCGGGCGATGGTATCTTTCCGCCTGAACAGTTTAAGGCTTTCCATTTTTATTTTGACGAGGAAACGTTGGTATGGACTACAGATAAGGGACTGTTAAAAGGTAAGATCGACGCCGTGGATAATACGGAGATAACGCTTTTTATGCCAGCCATTAGTACCTTTAAAATATTAAATAAAGACCATACGTATAAGCTATTGCAACAGCCGATTCGGTTGGCTTCTCATGAAAACACTTTCTCGTTCACCTTCTCCGTACCCCAACTTATAAAAAACAATCGTGTCAGGTATGCCTATCGTTTAGAGGGTGTAGATTCAGATTGGTTAATGGCCGATTCCTACCAACAGGCGGTTTATACGAATGTACAGGGCGGGCACTATACTTTTCACCTGAAAGTGAGTGATTTGGAAGGCAATTGGTCTGATAGGATTCTTTCTATACCGGTCTATGTGCAAACAAATTGGTATCAGACCATCTGGTTCAGGACGACGGCTGTCATCTTGTTGTTTTTAGCCGTTATCTTTTTCTTTGCCTATCGGATACGCCAACAGAAGCATGTGCACCAATTGCAACGAGCATTTACCATTACCCTGCAACAGGAACTTTTGGCCAATGAAAAGAAAATCAAAGAACAAGCTGAAATATTGGAACTGGAGAAACAGCAAAAATTAGAGTCCGAATTTAAACAGAAATTATACGAGAGCGAATTGAAGGCTATCCGCTCACAAATGAATCCACATTTTATTTTTAATATCTTAAATTCAATAGAAGCCTATGTGGTAGAAAACGATGCTCATAGTGCGAGCAAATTAATTCATAAATTTGCGGCACTTAGCCGCATTGTGCTTGAAAACTCGCAGTTTGCCATGGTGTCAATTGCTTCAGAACTGCAATTGGTGAAACTTTACTTGGAATTGGAGCGAGAGCGATTTGCCCATGATTTTGATTATGAAGTGCTGGTACAGGATGGGTTGGATGTTGCAGTCAAGAAAATTCCCTCGATGCTTATTCAGCCTATTGTCGAGAATGCTGTACACCATGGCATTCGTCACTTAGTTGGTCGATCGGGCAAGATCAAGATTGTTATTGTCGAAGAAAACGATCGGATTATTATCGAAGTTTGGGATAATGGAGTAGGCTTTGACAATGTTAAAAAAATGAAAACCTCGTTCTTTAAAAACATATCCTTTGGCTTGAAAGGTGTTCAGGACCGCATTGAGATGATTAACAATGGTTTGTTGGCACCCATAGCGCGGTTGCATGTTGAAACTACTGTGGCAGATGTACATTTTTCAACCAAAGTGACCATCGAGTTGCCTTCGGCTGAATAGGGGGTTAAATCACTTTCCTTCATCCTATTTTGGTTTATGAGGGCTTCTCTGGCTTGTTCGGCCTCTTTTCGTTCTATCTCGTTCTTTAGATGGAGCGGTTTTAGTCGATAGCCGTTTAGAAGATATATGAAAACAGCAATCAAGATAACGACAACGATAATGCCATATAGCCAAAACTGTTTGATTTTCAGTTTCTCAACGGCAATCTGTTGGTCACGTAAAGCTATTTCCCTTTCGCTTTGTATTTTGCTGATCTTGTTTTTTACTTCCTGGGAGTAGAGAGAGTCGTTCAGAGTAGAAAATTTGGTGTAGTATGCTAATGCTACACCGTGTTACGCTTTCTCTCATTCAAACACCCCATTCACGCATTCAAATGCTCCGTTCACGTATTCTTGATAAATAACGAAGGAAGTTCAAGTAATTTTAATTTGAAAATGGAGAATAAGAGATTGAACATCAGGAGTTTTTTAGTCTGTTGGATATTTCTGAACGAACGTTCTTCAAGAATGCGTGAAAGATGAAAATCATATAGTCATGAAAATGTTCAATATTAACAGTTTATTATGTATGGGAGTAGCGTGCATGCTATTTACCGTTAGCGCCTGCAAGAAAGGCGAAGTTGGCCCAGAGGGGCCACAAGGCGAGCAAGGTGAGAAAGGCGACACAGGGCCAAGAGGACCTGCCGGTACGGCCAATGTCATTTATAGCAACTGGCTGTCGTTTCAGCAAACCCAACGGGATACCATCATTGACGGAACGAACCTAAAGGTCAACCACATCCCTGCACCGAAATTGACACAGGCCATCATTGATGGAGGAGTGATACACATGTATATGCGATTTCTTACCTCCGTTTTTCCGTTACCGTATACCGGTGATGCAGGAACAGGGAACAGACCGAGTACAGTTAGTTTTGTGCCGAAGCCCGGGATGCTTTACGTAACCCGGTATACGCATGATAACTCGTCGGGTTCTTCGGGTATAGGATGGGGAGCGGTACAGTTTCGGTATGTGTTGATTCCGGGAGGCGTACAGGCGAATGCGGCCCTGCGAAATATTGATATGGGGAATTACCAAGCTGTTAGCACAGCCCTGCATATCGCCGATTAATCGTTAACGAGCGTCTTTTTTTAGTATATGATAAGAAGAAGACAGCGCATATCCATAACGTTAAAAAATATCATTATGAAAAGGTTTGACTACATCAGAAGTTTAGTATGTATAGGGATGGCATGTATGCTATTCACTGTTATCGCCTGCAAAAAAGGCGATATGGGTCCAGAAGGGCCGAAAGGAGAACAGGGAGAGAAAGGAGACAAAGGTGACAAGGGAGACATAGGGAATGCAAATGTTCAGGTGTATGAAAAGGATATTCAGAGCATGATCTGGACAGCTACAAGTACGTATTCCTATCTGGATATATCGGCTCCGCAGGTACTGACGGCTTCCGTAATTAGTTCAAGCACTATTCTTGTTTATGTCCTCACTTCCGACTTCGGTGGCGGTTGGGGGCAGGTTCCTTATTACACAGAAAGAAAAATTACCGTTACCGCCGAAATACTAACGGGAAGATTGCGGCTCCTAAAAAACCAAAACGGTAGTCCCAGTACCCAGTCATGGCATAGTAAAGTCAGGGTGATTATTATCAAGAATTCCACCTCCAATCCGGGAAATCTGAGCTATTCACCGGGGCAGATGAAAAATTTCATCATAGAGAATGTTGATGGAATTCTTCCCACAGTGGCTTTAAAATAAAGAGTGGGATAACTCGTTGTGCATGATAGGCTCTCGAACTGTCATCCCCGAAGCAAATTCAACGCTTTCTTTGAGCGTAATCGAAATATCTAACGGTTCTATTAAGATGGTGAATTCTCTGCTTACCGCAGGCAGGCGCTTAACAACTTGTCTCGGCGCTGACGAGATGACAATATTCATGATTTTTATTCATCCTAAGAGATGTGTACACGTGATAGGAGATGGATAATCATCGTTCATCCATGTATAGAATTGTAAACAGAAAAATCTCCTCACTCATTTAACAGTGCTTTTTACACATTTAATATTAGTGTTCACGCATTCTCAAAAAATCATAGGATAGGTACAGGTAGATTTGGATGAAGATTCAATGTTTGAGATTTAAAGTTCAAGGGTTTAACGTTGGATATTAGACAAAATAAAGAAATAAACTAAATGTTTTGATTATGAAAACGAATATAACATTTCGAACACTATTCATGGGTTTCCTTTTTCTGTTTTTTGTTGTCCGCTGTACGAAAGAAGGCGATGTAGGTCCAAGAGGCGAGCCGGGTGAAAGGGGAGAACGCGGAGAACGTGGTGCAACCGGTGCAGACGGCTCGCGTATCTATAGTGGCGCAACGGTTCCCGAAGCTTTATTGGGTAACGTGGGTGACTTCTACTTTCGTACTAGCAATAGTGATTTTTACGGGCCGAAAACAGCTTCGGGTTGGGGTACACCAACTAACCTACGTGGTGCGACGGGCGCAG
>JBEBRE010000001.1:0-91453 GCA_040394995.1 Sphingobacterium wenxiniae | reverse complement strand
TATTTGAGGGCCATAGCCATGATCATGGTGGCGAAGGACATCATCATGAGCATCACCATCACGAGCATCATCACCATGACCATGGTGAACACGAATAGCAACCCCTATTTTTGATTGCCCCGGCGCTTTATCGGAGCCATACTTTTGAAATCCAACAAAAGTTTGACAACATATGCCCTTAGAATCGATCTAAATTGCCTATCTTTGGACAGATAAAACAATGATTCTTCGAATATCATTCATAACGTTATCATCTCAAAAATGCAGAAAAGTTTAAGTCTTGCCGTATTGAAGATAGGTGAAAAGGCCAAAATAAGTACTATCAACTCTGAAGAACTGCCCGCCAAGTTTTTGGAAATGGGTTTGCTTCCCGGAAACATTGTCCAAATAAAGCATAAAGCGCCGTTTAACGGACCAATAGGCCTGCATATCCTCACCTCGAATGTGCTTATTGCCATACGTCAATCTGAAGCACTGCATATTTTAGTAGAGAAGTAAAACATGAAGCAACCGATCATAGCCCTTTTGGGCAACCCCAATGTGGGCAAGACCTCTCTTTTCAACCGTATCACCAAATTGCACCAGCATGTCGGCAACTATCCAGGCATAACGGTCGAAAAACGCCAAGGGAGCGTTAAAGCAAATGGCAAGATGTATCGTATTATTGACTTGCCCGGCACCTATACTCTTTTCCCAACTTCAATGGATGAGGAAATTGTGCTGAACACATTGGGAAACAGGGAAAACCCAGATTATCCTGATTTGGTTGTGATAGTCAGCGAACCGAATACCATCAAACGTTCCATTGTATTGTATCAACAGGCTCGTGAGCTGGGAGTTCCGGCATTGTTTGTCATTAACATGATCGATGAGGTGAAGACGAAGGGGCTGGAAATCGACTATCAGGAACTGGAAAAATACCTCAATACCAAAGTCTTCACGACCGATGCGCGTAGCGGTAAAGGGGTACAGCAATTGATTGCCGCTTTCGACGAACGGCCAAGTCATTACATAAGCCGTTTTGAAATCGACCCTAAATACGCCAAAGCCATGGAAGAGGCCAAAGAGGTTTTTCCATTGCATACCGAATACCAAACTTGGCAATATTTGGCTCAAGACCACGTGTCGTTCTTAAGCGCCGAACAGCGGGCCAAGTTGAAAGACATTAAAGCTAGACATCAGATTGGCTTCCATGAGATGCAAAAAGCCGAGGCTATCCAACGAAACCGCCAGATAGAAGTAGCCCTGCAGGATATCGTTTTTCATCGGGAGAATTTGCATCTAGCCAAAACCAGTAAAATTGACCGGATATTGCTACACCCCGTATGGGGTTATGTGATCTTCTTCGCCATATTATTCCTCATTTTTCAATTGGTATTCATTCTTTCCGAACCTATGATGGATTGGATCGACGGGATGTTCTCCGCGTTGATAGACACCACCGCGGCAACACTACCAGAGGGACCATTATCCAATCTGCTTACCCAGGGGGTGTTGGCTGGAATCGGAGGGATCGTGATCTTTGTACCGCAGATTGCCATCCTTTTTCTATTGGTTTCACTGATGGAAGAAACGGGTTATATGAGTCGTGTTGTCTTCCTGATGGACAGATGGTTAAGACCTTATGGACTGAACGGAAAATCGGTTATTGCCCTCATGTCGGGGATTGGCTGTGCAGTTCCGGCCATTATGGCGGCCCGTAATATCGAGAACACCAAGGAACGGTTGATTACCATGTTGGTCACTCCGTTCATGACCTGTGCTGCGCGCCTTCCCATATATGTTGTTTTGATCGCTTTGGTCATTCCCAACCATACCTTTTTAGGCTTCGGGCTACAGGGTTTGGTGCTCAATATTCTTTACATTCTCGGTGTTGTTGCCGCATTGCTTTCCGCATGGATATTAAACAAAATCGTCAGGAGCACCCACAAGTCTTTCTTGATCTTTGAGCTTCCCTCCTATAAGACACCGGATTGGAAAAACGTGGCCATTAATGTTTGGGACAAGACATCGGGTTTTCTTTTTGGAGCGGGTAAGATTATCTTGGCTATGGCCGTCATCCTTTGGGTGCTTGGCAATTTCGGACCAAACGACAAATTCAGCCGTGCAGAAGATTATGTCGTGGAGGCCAATCCTTCGTTAACGGAAGAAGAACTTGGCGAAGAAGTGGCTGCATTTAGGTTGGAGCACTCCTTCTTAGGCTATATCGGCATGGGAATCGAACCTTTTGTAAAACCGTTGGGCTACGATTGGAAAATGGGTATTGGATTGGTTTCTTCTTTTGCCGCACGCGAAGTATTCGTGGGCACCATGGCAACCGTATACAGCTTGGGCGAGGAAGTTGATATCGATGACGACGAACAGAAGGAAACACTGCTCTCAAAGATGAAATCAGAAATCAACAGAAATACTGGACGTCCGGCTTATAACTTGGCCTCAGGCATATCCTTATTGTTATTCTATGCCTTTGCTATGCAGTGCATGAGCACAATAGCCACTATGAGACGCGAAACAGGCTCTTGGAAATGGACGTTCATACAAACAGTGATGATGACGGGAATAGCGTATGTGATCGCACTCGTAGCCTATCAAACGTTGAAATAGAAAGAATATGGATACATTGATCATCCAATATATTGTTATAGCAATTGTCTTCGTCTTTGCCGTGTATTACATGGCAAGACGCTTTTGGCCATCGAAACACAAAAAAAGCAGTGGATGCGACAAGGGGTGTGGATGTGCAACCACACAACCCAAGGAAACGGGTAGCTAGTCTTCCTCGTCCATTTCCTGAAAAACCTTTCGGTCAGCATCGGCACCTGCTATATCGCCCAACCGTTCTTTTATGGAAGCACGATAGGCATATAAATCCGAATAATAAGGGTTAAGTGCGATAGCCCTGTCATAATCTTCCAAAGCTTTTCCCCAATTTTCCAGCTTTTCATGCAAATCTGCTCGTAGCGCAAAAACAAAAAAATCCTCCGGCAACATGTCAGCTAATTTGTCAAAATCGGATAAAGCCTCTGAAAAAAGGCCTTGGTTGATGAGAAAATTGCCTCGCTCTTCATAAATCAAATTATTCTCTGGATCAATTTCGGTAGCGCGGTCAAAATCAGACCGGGCATATGTGTTCTCTCGGATAGCTTCGTATAGCTTGGCACGGGACAAGTAGGCTTGAAAATGAAAAGGGTCAATCCGTAATGCTTCGTTAAAGTTCTCCAAGGCTTTGTCATATTGCAACAAACGCATATGCAAGGTACCTCGGTAGACCAACACCGTAGCGCTTCCCGAAAATTTGTCAACAGCATGGCTATACAGGGCCAATGCATGGAGATAATCAAATTGCTGTGTAGCGTCCAAGGCATTATTCAACAAGGACTTCAAATCATTATAGTTCTCAACTTCTTTCTTAGTAGCAGGTTTAGCCTCTAGCCATTCCAAGAAAATATGATAGTTGAAATCGAGTTTTTTCGCGACTTGATAATCGTAAAAAGCGCCCTCCTCGTCGTCAACGATTGTATTCAGGATGGAACGGCAGGCATAGAAAAAAGGTTGCTCCGGAAATTGTTGGATGGCCTCACCATATAAGGCAATAGCGTCGGAGTGATTGCCTTCCTGGGCGACATCATATGCCCGCCTTGCCATCGCTAGCATCACATCTTCCGATGTACTGCAAGATAAGGGCATCAACGTTGGAAAAAGTTGCGAACTCGCTAAAATGAAATATGGATTTTGTGTTAACGACATACCCAAAGATAAGGAATCTTGTGATTAATTCACGTCCGAATAACATACGCCAAACACAGATTTTTATGGTCTCTCGACTGTCAGTGTAATATAATAGCACAGATAGGCACAGAAATTTCCACTATTTCCTTTTCCGTGGTGATCTGTGAGAAAAAACTTAAGGAGACAGCGCTTTACGAAACATCAAACTTCAGCCAATCCACGCCCTGACGACCGTAGATAAAATACTTGGGCTGGATAATTTCCGCGCTGATTTCGATTTCCTGCAAAAAGTCATCCGATGTTCCAAAATTGTCTTTTTGGATGATAAACAGGTTATTGTTTTTCAATGCATCCGTTCTGCTCCAAATATCATCGGTCAATAAGGCAGGAATCTCGCTGTACAAGGATTCGTTTTGCTGAACGATCATTATAATAGAGGGGTTATCGAATTTGTCGGCAATTAATAAACCTCCGGCTATCGAGACAACATCCTGCAGTTGTTCGTTGAAAAGTGGCTCAAAAGCAACCGCTTGATCAAGCACCAAAACGGTTGGACGTTGCTCCTGCGGAATATATTTCAACTTATGAATCAATATATTCACTTCCTCATCCAAATCAGAAGCCTGTTGTGGATCTTCCAGTTGCTTGTTGCTCAATAACGTGCTGTAATAGTTTAGTTGTTGCATGCCTGCCCTCTTTTTCGGTGCAAATTTACGGAAGGAGAGTTTAAGAACCTAATTCATATGTCGAATAATAAATGTATAGGATAGATTTTGTAAATTGCGGTTCAAAAATATAGGATAAGTTATGTTCGATAAATTGTTTCAGGCACAGCAAAAAGCTGAGGAAGTCAAAAAGCGTTTGGATAGTATTTCTGTTTTCGGAGAAGCCGAAGGCGGAAAAATTAAGGTAGTGGCATCAGCCAGCAAGGAAATCAAAGAGGTAACCATCGATCCTGATTTTTTGGCCAATGCCGAAAAAGAAGAATTGGAGGAATTGATCGCTGTGGCGGTAAATAAGGCATTGGCCCAAGCCGAGAGCATCAGTCAGACCGAAATGCAAGCCGTTTCCCAAGATTTGCTGGGGGGCTTAGGCGGATTCGGAGATTTGTTTAAATAAAGCAATAAATCAATTTTCAGTTACCCTATAAATTGGATTTTAAAGATATGAAAGTTACTTATTACGGTCAGTCCTGCGTTGAGTTTGATTTTAACGGCACAAAAGTTTTATTAGATCCTTTTATCTCCTACAATGAGCTAGCTAAGGATATTGATCTGAATAGTCTGAAACCGGATTATATATTTCTGAGCCATGGACATGCTGATCACGTAGCAGATATGGCCCACATTCAGAAAAACAGCAATGCCGTCGTGGCATCCGTGGTCGAGACTGCTGCATGGGTAAGACGCCAAGGTGTTCCCGAAGATAAAGTCATTGAGTTTAATTTCGGAGGCACGTTGCAATTACCTTTTGGCAAGGTGAAGATGGTGTATGCCCTGCATACCAATAGCACTCCGGATGGCCAATACGGTGGTGTAGCGGTGGGTTTTGTGTTTTTTATCGGCGATAAAAAAATCTACTTTGCAGGCGATACCGCCCTGACATTGGAAATGAAACTGCTGGAAGAACTGCAATTGGATTGGGCATTGCTGCCGATTGGCGGACATTATACCATGGACGTAGACGATGCCATCAAAGCAGCAAGATTTGTCAATTGCAAAAACATCATCGGAATCCATTACAATACATTTCCGCCAATTTCCATTGATTCCCAAGAAGCACGGGAAAAGTTTTCTTCGAACGGTTTAATGCTTCAGCTACCTGCCATCGGCGAATCAATAGACTTGTAGCCTAGAGCACATAGATAAGACGCCTCATTAAGCTGTTTGTAAAAGATGAGGCGTCTTATATTGTCGAAGTATTTAGGCTCCTATCATTCCCAACCGTTTTCCTTTTTAAAAGAACGCCAGCTCAAAAAATTATTTCGTGCCTATAGATCAAGTCTTATCTGACCACATTTTTTCAACAAAACACAAAGTTTTCCACACCCCTCTTATCGTACCCCTTCGTAACGGTTTCCAAACACCATAATTGCATCTGCTACACACCTCTCCATTTTATATTATGACCTCAGTCATAATATATTTCTTGTCCTCTTTCTAATTTTATGAAGAAGCTGTTGATCAGCCATAATGCCTTATCAGATAGCATCTGTTTATGGATAGTTCTGTTTTTGTTATCGGGGAATCGGTAAGTTATAATTTATATAAATATGGAAAATTACGTTATAAAAAGAAATGGAGTGTACGAAACGCTCAAACCGTTCAAAATAGAAGATGCCATAAAGAGAGGTTTCAAAAGTGTAGGAATCGACTATGACGAAGACGTTTATTCGCAAGTATTGCAGGCTTTGGACAAAAAAACAATGTGGGCAGTTGAAGAGATACAGGACATTATCGAAAAACAGCTGTATGACAAAGGTTATTTCGAGGTGATGCGCTCCTTTATGCTATATCGGCATACTCGAAAATGGCAACGCGAACACGTATCGGGGTTGAACGAAGACACCACTTATGTAAACTCCACACAGACCATCGAAGAGTATATCAGCAAGACCGACTGGCGTATCAATGCCAACGCGAATACCTCTTACTCCAATGCAGGACTGGTCAACAATGTAGCCGGGAAAATTATCGCCAACTATTGGCTGGACAAAGTTTATAGTCTAGAAGAAGGATATGCCCATCGCAATGCCGATATACATATCCACGATTTGGATTGCTTGACCGGATACTGTGCCGGATGGAGTTTGAGAGTATTGCTAAACGATGGATTCAACGGTGTTCGAGGACGGGTCGAAAGCCGCCCTCCCTCCCATTTTCGGGAAGCGTTGGGACAGATGGCCAACTTTTTGGGTATTTTGCAAAGTGAATGGGCCGGAGCGCAGGCTTTCAGCTCGTTTGACACATATTTAGCACCTTACGTGTTCAAAGACCAACTATCCTATACCGATGTACTGAAAGCTGTTCGCAGTTTTGTATATAATCTGAATGTACCTGCCAGATGGGGGCAATCACCATTCACCAATATTACGATCGATTGGGTCGTTCCGGAAGATTTAAAATCACAAATACCAACCCGGAACAACGAGCACCTGTTCAAATATGTACAGGACAGGGTTTTAGAACAAAAGGCTAAAGAGAAAGGTGTGCAGTCGCTAGAGGAACTGACGTATGCACATTTCCAGAAGGAAATGAACCTCATCAACAAAGCCTATTATACGGTTATGACCGAAGGTGATTCGGGCGAACAGCCGTTTACTTTCCCTATTCCAACCGTGAACATCACCGAAGATTTCGACTGGTATGGCGAAAACACCGATCTCCTTTTTGAAAATACGGCCAAGATAGGATCTTCCTATTTTCAGAATTTCATTGGGAGCCAATACATCACCGATGCACAGGGAAACCGCGTGGAAAATCCAAATGCTTATAAGCCCAATGCCGTACGGAGCATGTGCTGCCGTCTGCAACTCGACCTTCGCGAATTACTGAAACGGGGGAATGGCCTGTTTGGAAGTGCAGAAATGACAGGTAGCATTGGCGTTGTAACCATCAATATGGCACGTCTAGGCTATCTGTTCGAAGGCAATAAGAAAGGGCTTTACAAACGACTGGATGAGTTGCTAGAGTTGGCAAAATCCACCCTTGAGAAAAAACGTAAGTTTATCCAAGAGATGTACGACCGTGGTCTATATCCCTACACGAGACGCTATTTGTTGCATTTTAAAAACCATTTTTCGACCATTGGCGTGAATGGAATAAACGAAATGTTGCTCAACCTCACCAATGGTGCCGAAAACATGACGACAAGCAAAGGAATAGCCATTGCCGTGGAATTGTTGGAGCATATCCGGGTAAAAATGCAACAGTTTCAGGAAGAGACAGGCAATCTTTACAACCTGGAAGCCACCCCTGCAGAAGGCACAACCTATCGCTTTGCCAAGGAAGACAAAAAGCGCTATTTGGATATTATACAGGCGGGGCAGGATGAAAACATCTATTACACCAACAGTTCGCAAATACCGGTGCAACATACGGACGATCCTTTTGAAGCGCTGTTGTTGCAAGACGATTTGCAGTGCATGTACACGGGAGGCACAGTACTTCACCTTTACATGCGCGAAAAAATAAGTTCTCCCGAAGCCTGCCGTAATTTGGTCAAGAAAGTGCTGACGAACTTTAAGCTACCGTACATTACGGTTACGCCGGTATTTAGCGTATGTCCTACCCATGGCTATATCTCCGGGGAACACGAATATTGTCCAAAATGCGATGACCTATTATTGGAAAAATTAACGGATAAAAAACAATGAGTATGCAAACTAAAACCAAATCAGCCGACGTATTGGAGCAACACAACGAGCTACGGACAAAATGCCTTGTCTACACCCGTGTCATGGGTTACCACCGGCCTGTAGAGAGTTTCAACATTGGTAAAAAAGGCGAGCACAAGCAACGGCTTCATTTCAGCGAATGTGGACAGATAAACGCATAATTTACGACCTAACGCCGTTTTCGTTGCTTGATTATCCCGATGTTGCATCCTGCATTCTTTGGTTTGCAGGATGCAACATGCGGTGTAGCTACTGCTACAATCCGGACATCGTCTTCGGCAAAGGAAAGATGTCCATTGCTGAAGCGCTTACCTTTATCCGATCGCGACAAGGGTTATTGGACGCCGTGGTATTAAGCGGTGGGGAATGTACCATGTACAAAGAAATCATCCCGCTTGCCAATGCCATTCAAGAAATGGGCATATCGGTAAAAGTCGATACGAATGGTTCCCATCCCCAACGTATGCAAGAACTTATTTCGTTGCGGCTCATCAACTATGTTTCCCTCGACTTTAAAGCAATGCCTGATAAGCTGGAATCCATTACCAAATCCATTTTTCATCGCGAATTTGAACAAACATTTAACTTGCTTCAAGCATCGAACATACCTTTTGAAGTCAGAACGACCATCCATTCTGCTCTTTTTTCCAGGCAAGAACTTATCGCCATGGCAGATTACCTGGCCTCACTTGGATACTCCGGAAAATATTACCTGCAAAACTTCATGAACGATACGGAAACCATCGACCTTATCACCAAAAGGCACCAAAGGCTGGAAATGCTCCCCTATTCAAAGGATAGGATGGAAATCGTTATCAGAAATTAGCATACAGCACGATCAGTACCAAACTGTAGATATCTATCTGTATCCGTGTTAGATCGAAAGATGACCTAACAATACAATTTTTATGTCTTTCTGTGAGCTCCTTTAATACCTTTTTTTTCACAGATCCAAACGGATCACAACTGAAATAGAGATAATTTAAATTTCTGTGTCTATCTGTGCTATCTGTGAGCTCTTCTGATTTAATTTTGTACCTTAGTTTTTGAAATTTCCACCACAAAGTGGATATTAGTAGAGAACGTTTTGAAACCCTGTATCGACATCCATACCCATAGTTACAAAGCCAATTCGACCGAAGTGTTTTCGCTTCCCAATATTATTATTTCCAAAGACTATTTTATTCCACAGCCTTGTTCGTTGGGTATCCACCCATGGTATATCGATATAAACAAGGATGCACAATTAGACATATTAAAACAATACGCCAAAAAGGAAAATGTATTGGCTATTGGTGAATGTGGCCTGGATAAATTAACAGATCGGGATTTTAAGACACAAGAACGAATATTCCGAGAACAAATCAACATCGCTAATCAATTGCACAAACCCTTGATTGTCCACTGCGTGCGGGCGCACCAAGAATGCCTCCGAATACTCAAGGAAGAAAACGTACAGGTACCTGTTATCTTTCACGGTTTCGACAAAGACATGCAACTGGCTCATCAGATCCATCGCGCAGGTCACTACATCAGCTTAGGAGCATCGCTCTTAAAAGGAAAACAGAATGAGCTAATCACTGCATTATCCTGTGACAAAATTTTCTTGGAAACCGACGATAAACCTATCCAGATAGTAGATATTTATATGTATTTTTGCCGCGTTCGAAAAATGCAGCTTGAACTGTTGAAAGAACAAATATATCAGAATTTTATACGAGTATTTAACTATCCGATAGGAAAATGAAAGATTTATCTTGGTTATCCCGTACCGAAGCATTGACGGGTCGTGAGGCATTGGAGCAATTGAGTCGTTCACATGTCATGGTACTGGGACTAGGGGGAGTAGGTTCATATGCTGCCGAATTTATCTGTCGTGCCGGTGTGGGAAGGATGACTATCATCGATGGCGACACCGTGGATCCTTCCAACCGCAATCGGCAATTGCCAGCCTTGGCTACTAACCACGGTGTGGCGAAGGCGGAAATCATGAAAGAACGCCTATTGTCCATCAATCCTGAATTGGAATTACAGGTTGTTCAAGATTTTGTCATCCCCGAAAAAATTCCTGCTTTATTGGATATGGCTCCAGACTATTGCGTTGAAGCTATTGATAGTATTACACCAAAGCTATTTTTCATCCGCCAGGCAACGGAGAGGAGAATCCCTTTTGTAAGCTCCATGGGTGCTGGCGGAAAAGTAGATCCAACCAAGATCCGGATTGCAGATATTAGTAAATCCTACAACTGCAAATTAGCACAGCATATTCGTAAAAAATTGCGCAAGCATGGCATTCAAGAAGGTGTCAAAGTAGCTTTTTCTACAGAACTTCCGAAAAAAGAATCGTTGCTGTATACTGACGGCAGCAATTTCAAAAAATCTGCTTATGGTACAATGTCGTACCTTCCGGCCGCATTTGGTGGAGCCATTGCTTCGGTAGCCATTCGCGAGATCATCGGTTTGGAGATAGGAGTATAAGCAAAAAAATTAACGTTATGGATTGGCATTACATTTAAGCACCCAAAATCCAACATCTAGACTACTGCAACAGTTTTTTCTGAAAGTGTCCCAAGGTCAATATTTCAAACAAAACACATGATATTATTGTTTGATTCTTGGAAGACTTTTGTTAACTTAGATTATTCATTTTCTACTATTAACTGTTTTTATAAAAATGCAACCTATGGAGAATAAAAACAACAAAATCAGCGTGTTATACGTGGATGATGAGGAAAATAATTTGATTTCCTTCAAAGCTACATTTCGTTTAAAATATAAAGTTTTTACGGCGATAAGTGGGGAAGAAGCTATAAAATTAGTGAAAGAAAATGCCATTGATATTATTATCACCGATCAGCGGATGCCTGAAATGACAGGTGTGGAATTTCTAGAAGAGATCATAAAAATCGATCCCAAACCCATGCGTATTCTCCTCACAGGATACACGGATATGAGCGCTGTCATAGATGCTATCAATAAAGGAAAAATCTTTCATTATCTCAACAAACCTTGGAGTGAAGAAGAATTGGACCAAACGATACAACGCGCATATGAAGTATACGCTGAACAAAAACAAATATTGGAGAGTTTTTCCAAATTAGAGATATCAAACGAACAGTTAGAATTTTTGTTACGGCAAAATTTATTGTCTTAGTTCATATTTTTTTACAAAATAAGACAGTCGCTACTTAGTAGGAATAACAACTGTAAATTTTGTTCCGACCCCCAGCTGGGATTCTACTTGAATAGTTCCCTGCAATTTAAGCAATGCACTCTGCACGTTATAAAGCCCAAATCCCATTCCTTTTGCTTGATCGCTTCCTCTAAAGAACAGTTTAAAAATATCATCTATATGTTCGGGAGAGATACCAATCCCTGTATCGCTAACCACAATAGTGGCATTGCCACCTCCTACAGTTACCGATAAAGACACCAATTTGTTTTCACAGTCTTTTCGTTGATATTTAAAAGCATTAGACAGCAGGTTATGCAAAACCAATTCCAAAACTGCCCTATCGCTTTTAAAGGTATCAGGCTGATTTACCTTTATTTCAAACGTAACGTCACTGTTTTGCGTATAGATCTTATAAAATTGTCCTATATTTTCAAAAAGATCCTGAAAATCCACATCTGATAAGGTCAGTTCGCCACGTCGCAATAAATAGTAATCGCGCAGGCTATCAATATAGGCATCCAGCATCACCACAGAGCCTTCCATTAACCGCAACAACTGTCGCACCTGCTCAATATCGTCAAATTTAGATGCCAGCCTAAGGGCAGACAAGACGCCTGTAAGTGGATCACGAAGGTCATGGCTTACACTGTACGCAAATTTATCCAATTCATCATAAGCTTTTTGCAACTCTTGGTGTTTAATATCCAACATGGAGTTGGCAATATAAAATTGATGAGCCTCCTCTATGGAAGATATAATCTCTTCTTCTTGCCATGGTTTGCGTACAAATCTAAAGATATGTCCTTTGTTCACAGCTTCAATGACTGTCTCCATATCCGCATAGGCCGTCAATAAGATTCGGATAGGTCGTGGAAAATCCTTTCTTATGCGACTCAGAAAATCTACACCCAACTCATCGGGCATACGCTGATCACAAAAGATAATGCGTATATTGGGGCGGGTTTGAAGTATCGTTTCCGCCTCTGCAGTGCTCGATGCTGTGTGAACGACATACCGGTATCTAAAATTAGCTTTAAAGCCAACGAGATTATTCACCTCATCATCAATATACAATATTTCCGGCTCTTTTTGCATCATCTGGCAGATTACAGTCGTTTCATGTCACCTTTAGCGAAGTTAAGGATATTTATGATATTAAAGATATAATTATGAAATATTTTGTTGTATTGGAATAATTAATGTAAACGTGGTACCCTCTCCTAATTCGGATTCAACCATAATCCGACCGTGATGCTTCGCAATCGTATTGTATGCGATGGACATTCCCAGCCCTGTGCCTTCTCCCACATCTTTGGTAGTGAAAAACGGTTCGAAAATCTTTTCTCGAATATCTTCCGGGATACCTACGCCATTATCAGCTATTTTTATATAAACATACGTTTCATCTTCGGATACACCCGTTTCAATCCCCAATCTACCTCCCGGTTTGTTATCGAATTTTTTGTTGATGGCATAAATGGCATTGGTTAAAATATTCAAGAATACTTGGTTCAGTTTACCGGCATGGCATTCTATCCTAGGCAAGGGTCCATAGTTCTTATCGATATCTATTCCTTCTCTGATCAGGCTATTAAGAATAACCATTGTAGATTCCAATCCTTCATTGATATCGGCAAATATGAGAACATCTTCATCAACCCGGGAAAAAATACGCAAACTTTTAACGATTTCGGCCGTCCTGTGCGCGCCATCGTGCATTCCTTTTAACAGGAAATCGACCTCAGACTTAAGATAGTCGATATCAATTTCTTCTTTGTAGGCTTCGATTTGCTGACGCTTTTCGCTCATCGACATATCATCGTCAAATGCCAAGCGTTCGACCTCATCCAATGTATCCCAAATCATTTTAATATCGCGTTTTAACGGAGCGACATTTGATGTCACAAAATTGATCGGATTATTGATTTCATGGGCTACACCAGCGGTAAGCTGTCCCAAAGAGGCCATTTTCTCTGCTTCGACAAGCTGTGACTGTGTCTCTTTCAAATGAATCAATGTCTGTTGCAACGACTCGTTCGAAGCCATTAACTCATAGGTCCGTTCCTCTACTTTCTGCTCTAATACAATATTCTGTTCACGGATCAGCTTTTCATTTTCTCTAGCTATCCGCAACGCCTCAAGCCTGGATTGTTCGCGTTCATTTTTCAATATATTAATGCGATTGGCCAAACCAAAGGAAAGCAATGCCATTTCTACTGCAGAGGCTACTTGCACAGAATAATATGTAAACCCGTTGTGGGGCAAAAAGCCATAATCCCGCAAAAGGAACAGCAAGGAACCAATCAGCAAAATCGACCAGGCAATAAGAAAGAATTTAGCAGGTGGAAAGGTCGGTCTCTTATAGACAACAATCACGGCCGTCGCCAGTCCAGAAATGGCCGCCAAAGCAGTAGCAGTCTGCATTAACTGAAAAGCAAAATACTTATCTGCAAGCAAAACAATGATGGCAACCAAAAATAGAACCATCAAAGACATGAGCCACCGATACAATGCTTTAAAATACTTTTTGATTTCTAAGAAATGTATGGTGAAAAGTATAGCGCTAACACCACTGACACAACCCAAGAAAACGATACTCATTTGCTCGATATTTGGACTGTTAGGCCATAAAAACTGATAATTATAACCCTTTATTCCGATCTGCGTGAGACCAGTACCCAACACATAGAAAACGTAATAGATATAGCTCACGTCACGTATGGACAAGAACAGGAAAAAATTGTAAACACTCATGATAAGCACAATACCCGCATATAGACCTAAAAGTAAATATTCAACGGATAAGGAGTTCACATGGGCCAACCTCGATAATACACGCATAGGCAACACAACCGGCATATTACTCTGTATTTTTAGGTAATACACCTGTGCCTCGGAAGGCTTAAGCGACAAATCAAATTTAAAATTCGGATTGTGGTATTTCCGGTCGTAAAACGGTTGTTCTTTGTCAATGACCGCTTGTGCCAATAAAGAGTCTGCACCGTTAAACGTATATAGTTCTGCCCGCTCAACGGTTGAATTTTCTATTTCCAGCACATGGTTACGAATATCCGTTTCGTTCTGAACGGAAAACCGAATCCACACGGCATCTCTGGATGTACCCAAACTTAAATCATCAGTTGCTATCGGTTCAAATTTGCCTAACTTAACCTCCTCAATACCCGCATCAGGATCTGCAAAATATACTGCTATATGTTGCCCTTTAATGGGTATGGAACCATCTCTATCAATCAACGTTTGTCCGGTCGCCACCCCTACAAGAAGAAAACACACACACCATACAATTCCAAAAGCCTTCAACATAGTACAGCGTTGATTATTTTTTTGCCTTTACTATTACGAGGTTCATCACAGACACAAAACGGCCTAACCGATCCGCCTCCTGAAGTGCAACAAAGAAATCTTTTTCGTCCTGTTCACTGACGACACCTTCGTTCCGCATAGAAACCAATACCTGATCCAATCGAATCATCATAATACATTGCGACAGCGAATAGGAGGTCATCGGAAATACTTCTATCTCGATTTCGCAAAAACCTACCTCTTCAAGATATTGTATGAGTGAAATAGCCGCTTGACCATTATTTACATTATAGTTACTGAAATACGCTCGAACCAAATTTAAAGTTTTCCGGTCACCGTTATAAAACGATAGGCTACTCCAATCTGTCTCTGCAATAACAATAGGGCTATCGGGTCGCAACACCCGATGAAACTCGGAAAAAGCCTTATGGGGGTCTATCAAATGCTGAATCAAGCGTTCGTTCCGAAGACCAGACAGCTCGTTGTCTCCAAAAGGTAAATTAGTAGCTTCCCCCAATATGAACGATACGTTTGGTAACTGCTGTCCGGACAATGCTCCTGCGTCAATCATTTCATGTTGATTGTCCACACCAACTAACTGGACATCTGCTTCACCAAACAATTTAGCCATTCTGATCACATCGTCACCCGCACCACACCCTATGTCGGCTATTTTCCCAGCCGTCAGTCCGAGAAAAGGTTGGTAGCTATTAGCCTTGAACGACTCTAGTGCCTGAGTTGTTTTATGGAGATACTCTAGATCATAACGTTGTTTTGTCATTTTTTCCATATTAAAGTAGATATTTTTTCAATACCATTACTTACACCGAAAACGTCCAAGGTTTATCAGGATCAATCGGATTCGGAATTTTAAGATTATATTCCAATTCATATTCACCTTTTGGTCCTTTCTCGGTCATGACTTGGTGTAATTGTTTACGCAAAGATTGAATTTTAATCCATTCATTCGGATCCGCCTCCGTTAATGTGTTTACATCGGGGACACGCATTGCCGTCGCAACAAGATCATCTTTCGGATAATAAAACAATCCATCGTTTCCCAAGGACCGCTCCACAACACCACCCACTCTCCTACCTAGTCGCACGGTAATAGGAGCACACAATACATAAACACTTTTTACGGGCAACTGCACCGAAACAACTGCGCCTGCTCGGGTCAACACAAAGCTGCCTATCCCCATACCTGCCACTTCACGGGAATTCCATAAGCCACACAACTCACAGGTACCTCCACTTTTCCGGTCGTTTTCGACCATTTCATAAATCTTAGGGTCGTAATTCCCCAAGGCAGTTTCAATCGGCAAAGGGTATTGACCAGTGGCAATTTGCAATCTGGCACCACCGTATACCGCTTTTGTTTCTGAGTTTTCTACCAAAATAACTACCGTATTTTCGTCATCTACCCAATCCTGTCTGTTTGACGTAATTTTAGTGATGCCATATATTTCCAACAACCTACGATGTCCTGTGATAAATTTCTCGCAAGCATCTTTATCGTGAGGCGCTATAAATGTCCGAATTTGAATCATTGAATCAAGTTACTTTGGAAGAAATTAATCTGCGGTCAGTTTAACACAACGCATCCTTTCAACATGTATAAAGTTAGAAAAAAAACTTAACATCCCGCTATTTTGAACGAGGTAACTTTTTTAATATCTATTACCGCTAGGCCATCAACACACCCATCCATAAGTTTGAAAGCCAATCATAGTATCAAATATAACCTGGACTTAACTTTAGCAGTCCAACATTAAAATGTGATTGGCAAAAAATCCGATCGAGGCGCAAATCTAATCAATAAAAACGAATAGCATTGTCGAAAAAAACAAAAATTTCAATAAGTATACTGATCTTAACAACGATCATTAACGATAAAAAGAAAGCCTCCTGCCCTTTCGAGAGGCAGGAGGCTTTCTTTTCACTTAATTATATAGAACCTGTTTAAAAATGGAAGTAAAATCTTGCATGTCTATCCTTCGACTGCATTGAGCTTGACGAAGTGCTTAGGATGACACTTCCGTTTTTTTGTCACGCTGAGCGGAGTCGAAGTGCGATAAAAAAACACAAAATTTAAACAGGCTCTTAATCTAAATGATATATTAATCTAAAATGGGTGTAAGTGTATACCCTTTATCTTTTAATAATTGCACAACCCCTTTTTCACCAACCAGATGCCCTGCCCCTACTGCAAATAAATAGGACTGTGTCTGCATCATATCAGGCATTTTTTCTAACCAAGATTGATTGCGGGCACTTAATAGCAACTCTTGTTTTTCCGGAGACAAATATGCAGTATTCGTCATCATGTCTTCCAATTCTGATACATTTTCATCAAAATATGCCTTCACCATTCGCTTAGTAAAGGCGACCATTTCTCCGGAAGCTTTTAAATAGGTATAAAGATCTTCCGGAGTAAAGAGATTATTGAGCAACTCCATCTGAAAAGTGATGCTTTCCAACTCGTCGATCGCCTTACCTTTTGCGTTTTCAAGTGCTTGCAATTCTTTCTCCATCATTTTGATATCGTTCATATCCTTACATTCAAATGATTTCATCGACAGCAAAGATATGACCACTGCTGGCGAGACCTGATCGAAAATAGTTGGAGGAAGTTGATTTTCGACCAAGACACTGTCTATAAAGCGTTTTTTATCGGGATCAAAATCTTTAAAAAAAGCCGTATTGGGAGCGATATAAGGTTGCATCAACGTCATATTTTCAGGGTTTGACAGGTCGACCTCAAAAGCTATCCGCTCTACTTTGTCTACTGTTTCCTTTACTTTATCTGCCATACGAAAATCTGCAGCACAAGCCATGTGCAGGGTGCCGAACAGATATGAATCCTTCGCCAATCCATTTCCGGATATCTTCCACAACAATGTGTTCTCTTGCGCAAAAAGCCCGGTGAAGCACAAAACCGCCACAGCAATAACAATTATTCTTTTCATCTTCATATTTTTTATCATCTATGTTATAAGTAGCCTGTTTTTTGTTTTTGTTACAACCTATATGAAAATAAATCCCCTATAACATTCGGCCACTCTCACAACAAATCCGTATCTCTAAAACTAAAATAACCCGAGTCTGTAAAGATGAGGTGGTCATTCACACGGATATCCATCAAATTGGCCGCATCGACAATTTTTTTCGTGAGCTCTTTGTCTGCTCTGCTCGCATGCAATGTGCCGGAAGGATGGTTGTGGACAAGTACAATAGAATGGGCTTTCGATATGAGGGCGTATCGCAGGACGATCCGTACATCAACAGGCGTAAAATCACCACCGCCCCGACCGATCAACTGTTTATCCAACAGTTTACAAGCCGTATTCAGATAAAGCACCCAAAACTCTTCATGCGGTAAATCTTGCAACTGATTACGAAAATAATTGTATACCCGTTTACTGCTATTCAATATGGGCTGGGCAACATGCTCCTCTTCTTTGCGCCTTCGTCCAAGCTCTAACGCCGCAATAATGCTGATGGCTTTTGCTTCCCCGATGCCATTATATTGGCACAAATCCTGCACTTCTAATTTGGAAAGATTATTCAAATTATGCTTTGCATCCGCCAATATTCGCCTACATAGCTCCACTGCTGTCTCGTTCTTAGAGCCCGATCCGATCAAAATAGCCAGCAATTCGGCATTAGTCAATGCACGCCTGCCCTGCTCAATCAGTTTTTCTCTTGGTCGATCGGCTTCGGGCCATTCGCGAATAACCAGTTTGTACATAACAAGGTGGATTTATAAAACATTTCTTCACAAAGGTATATATTTTTATTTGTTTTTGCTAATTTTTTTAGTTATTTTTTCAAAACTTAAAACCTGTTTAAAAATGGAAGTTCAATCTTGTGTGTCTATCAATCGACCAAGCCTGCACTGAGCTTGACGAAGTGCTAAGCGTGACACTTCCGTTTTTTTTACGCTTGGCAGAGTCGAAGCGCGATAAAAAAACATAAAATTTAAACAGGCTCTTATTTTAAGGTTATATAAAAATAAAGCCCATGAAAATAAAATGCTTAACAATTCTTAACCCATAGAAAACGTTCAATTCCAACAGAAATTTTATCTTTGCAGATTCATAAGCAAAAAACAACGACTATGAGCAAAGCGATCATCAAGACAGAAAAAGGCGACATGACTGTACAATTATATACAGCTGACGCTCCTAATACAGTAGCTAACTTTGTCAAATTGGCTAAATCCGGGTTTTATGACGGGCTAACCTTTCACCGTGTCATTCCTGATTTTGTGATCCAAGGGGGTTGTCCCAATTCGAGAGAAGGTGCAACTGGTATTCCCGGCACTGGTGGCCCCGGCTACAAAATCGACTGTGAATTGACGGGCGAAAACCAATATCATGATCGGGGTGTCCTTTCAATGGCCCATGCAGGACGCAATACAGGTGGTTCCCAATTTTTCATCTGCCATAGCCGCAACAATACGGCTCATCTGGATAGAAATCACACCTGTTTCGGAAAAGTCATCGAAAATGTAGATATCGTAGACGATATCCGCCAAGGCGATCGTATATTAAATATTGAAATTATTGAAGATTAATACCTAACAGATATGAATTTAAGAGCTTTAGTTTCCGTCACCGGCAAACCGGGTCTATTCAAACTAATTGGCCAAAATAAGGGGGGATTCATTTTAGAGACGTTGGATGATAAAAAAATCAAAACAGCCGTAAACCTTTCCACAACCAAGATGGCTACTTTAGAAGACATCACCATCTACGGAGAAGATGAAGACATCCGCTTGATCGACATTCTAGAAGCCATAAAGGAAAAAGGGGGCAACTTGCCCGATGGCAAAGCCGATGGCAATACCTTGCGTGCATTTTTTCGTGAAGTAGCACCAAAACACGATGAAAGTAAAGTGTATACTTCAGACATCAAAAAGATCATTTCTTGGTATAACATCATCAAGGATTTGTCACTATTTGAAGAAGATGCTCCGGCTCCCATACAGCAATAATAGTGCTGTCTAAAAACCTTTAAATAGCTCATTTGCGAGCTACATCGAATTCGTTGATAATGATTAAAAGAACCCGTTGTGCATTATAAGCTCTATTTTGTCATCCTGACGATAGGAAGGATCTAAAAATCATATCTTAACAAGACTTTAGATGCTTCGGCAAGCCTCAGCATAACAATAAAGGCACTTCTGTATCAAAATGCACAACGGGTTAAAAGAATCTATGGATTTTACAGGTTAATCTCCTGTTAGCCATAGATTTTCTTCATTGATCCCATAACGTAAGGCTTGTCTTCGACGAGTTTTAGATTTAAGGTTTCATTCTACCTCTACGATAGAATGTATAAAGAAAAAATGGAGGCCTTCACATGTGTCGGCATTTACGTTTATATCTTAGGTTATATATCGAGATGATATAAAATCAAAAAGTTAATTGCTATATTGGTATCCGCAACATATAAACACAGATGAGCAACGATAATATCTTCTATGAAGGTCAGGTTTTATGGGCACAATTGGATCCCAACCGGCATTTGCGCCACTCTGCTTATGCTGATTTTTGCGCACAAGCCCGAAGCAACATGCTCCAAAAAATGGGATTGTCACTAGCTACTTTTGCCAAACATACCATAGGTCCTATCCTTTTTCGAGAAGAACTAATCTACCATCGGGAAATCGGGTTAGATGAATTTATTTATGTTAAAGTAGAAATGACAAAATTCAACACATCAAATTCGCGATTTTCGTTTCGTCATGAGATTTACAAAGCTAATGGAATTAAAGCAGCAACCGTACATGTGGACGGGGCTTGGCTCGACTTGGAAAAGCGCAAGCTAACGTCTATTCCAGAGGAATGGAATCCCATCATCCAAAGCATTCCAAAAGCGGAAGACTATCAAGAGGTTTCTTGACATATGATGCTTGGCAAAGAACAATAGAGGCCAGCAATTGGTTTGCATGCTGGTCCCCTTTATACATCATCGAATATTCCGTGCATAAGTAGCTGAACACTGAACGCCTAAAATTAACGTAAAGCTATTTCTCCAGCTTCACACTGTATAAATCGTGCCTTCTGTCCTTTAGGATTTTGACTGTTCCATATTCGTGCAGGTCACGTAGGGCATTTAGATCAACATCAGCTACTAATACCATTTCGGTATTTGGCGTCGCTTCGGCCTTGATGCCGTTATTGGGGAAAGCAAAGTCAGAAGGTGTAAACACAGCAGACTGAGCGTATTGGATATCCATATTATTGACTCTGGGCAAATTTCCCACACATCCTGCAATTGCCACATAGCATTCGTTCTCGATCGCCCTTGCCTGCGCACAGGTACGCACACGCATATAGCCATTTTGTGTATCCGTCATGAACGGCACGAACAGCAGTTGCATACCCTGATCGGCCATCAATCTGCTTGCTTCGGGAAATTCCACATCATAACATATCAATAGCCCAACCTTGCCACAATCGGTATCAAATACATTGATCTCGCTTCCTCCCTCCATGCCATAATACCTAAATTCATTCGGTGTGATGTGGATTTTCTTATGCACATCCAATTTTCCGTTTCGGTGGCAAAGATAAGAGGCATTATAAAGCTTTTTATATTCCATAATAGGCATCGATCCGGCCACAATATTAATATTGTACGACACCGCTAATTGTTGCATCTTTTGGACAATCTCTTGTGTGAGTTCCGAGAGTTTTTCCATTGCTGCCCTTTCCGGCAAATCGTTATACGGACTCATCAACGGCGTATTGAAAAATTCGGGGAACATGACAAAGTCTGCACCGTAATCGCTTACAGCATCTACAAAAAACTCCACTTGGTCGTAAAAATCCTGTAGATCCTTGAACAAACGCATCTGCCATTGCACCAAGCCCAATCGTATGGTCTGTTTGCTGGCAGAGGCTGATTTGGAATCTGGGTCATAATAGATATTATCCCATTCTAACAGTGTGGCAAACTCGTTCGATTCCTTATCTCCCGGAAGATAGTTTTTTAGAATCTTACTGACATGGAAGTCATTGGACAATTGGAAAGTCAATGTAGGATCGTATATTTCTTTCCGTTTCACTTTTTCGATGTATGTCCGCGGTGTCATTTTACCCGCATAATGATGATAGTTCGGAATCCTGCCACCAGCGACAATGCCTTTTAAGTTCATGGTTTCGCATAATTCTTTGCGCGCATCGTACAACCTCCGACCTAAACGCAACGAACGGAAATCCGGATGCACAAAGACTTCGATGCCATAAAGCGTATCCCCTTCATCATCGTGTGTGGAAAATTTCCCGTTATCGATGATTTCGTAATATTTCTTATAAATATTTGTCTTCTTTGAATCGATGATGAGAGAAAGGGCACACGCGACAACTCTGCCATCAACTTCTACACATAACTGCCCGTCCGGAAATATCGTGATTAAATCCTCTATATGCTCACGGGTCCAAACACCACCGGCTTGATCCCCATAAGCCATCTGCATCGATTTTTTTAAATCTTTATAGTCCTCTACAGTTAGGTTTCTGACCTGTATATCCATTACATTTATCCTAAGCCTCTCCTTTTGGTCCGCCAAAGTTTAACGGTAAAGCTAATTCATTGATTTTGATCGAGCCATTATGGGCTTCAAAACGATTGATGTTGTCCTGCAACGCTCCCAACAGGCGTTTGGCATGTTCAGGTGTCAAGATGATTCTTGATTTCACTTTTGCCTTAGGTATACCGGGCATGATGCGGATAAAGTCTAATACAAATTCGGAATTGGAGTGTGTAATAATAGCCAAATTGCTGTATATGCCTTCCGCCATCTCCTCACTCAATTCAATGCTCAACTCATTGTTTTCGGCCTGTTCATTATCGTTATTTTTCAAATCCATAAAATTTACATCCATTTTTATCTTTTTAAATTTAGTTAATAATTCATTGATTATAAAAATCATTTGGAGAATGTCCGGAAATCTTGACCATCCTCAATTTTCAAAACAGCTTCATAAATCAAACGAATCACATTATCCACATCTTCCTTGTGGATCATCTCTACCGTAGTATGCATATAACGTAAAGGCAACGAGATCAACACTGAAGGCACCCCTCCATTGGAATAGGCAAAGGCATCTGTATCGGTTCCCGTCCATCTCGATGATGCCTGTCTTTGAAATGGTATATCGCTTGCTTTCGCCACATCGATTAACAACCTGTTGAAGTTAATCTGTACCGCAGGGGCATAGGACAATACAGGCCCTTTTCCACATGCCAGATCACCTTGCGTAATCTTATTAATCATTGGTGTTTGGGTATCGTGCGTCACATCAGTTACGATGGCCAAATTGGGTTTAATATGCGCGGCGATCATTTCGGCTCCTTTAAGACCGATCTCTTCCTGAACGGAGTTAACGATATAAAGCCCGAAAGGCAGTTTTTTCTTATTTTCTTTCAACAGTCGGGCCACTTCGGCAATCATAAATCCCCCAGCACGATTGTCCAATGCACGGCCTACATAGTAACGGTCGTTCAGCACCATAAATTCATCTTCGTATGTGACCACACACCCCACATGAATACCCATATCTTCGACTTCTTCCTTGGAAGTGGCCCCACAATCCAAAAAGATATTTTTCAATGTCGGTGCTTCTTCTTTTTCGCCGGAGCGGGTGTGGATGGCTGGCCAACCAAAAACAGCCTTCAATGTTCCCTTCTCGGTGTGGATGTTCACCCGTTTAGACGGCGCTATTTGATGATCCGAGCCCCCATTGCGGATGACATAAATCAAACCGTCTTTCGTGATATAGTTCACAAACCACGAAATCTCGTCAGCATGTGCTTCGATGACTACCTTATATTTAGCCTTTGGATTGATAATTCCCACGGCTGTCCCGTAATGGTCTATATAGGTATCGTCTACATAAGGCTTGAGATAATCCAGCCATAAACGCTGTCCTTGCCATTCAAATCCGGTAGGCGAAGGATTATTGATATACTTTTCAAAAAATTGGAGCGACTTCTCGGTCACCACGGGTACATGTTTCTTTTCTTCTTTTCCTTTTTTACTAGCCATATGTTTTACTTTGTTGCAGACAAATGCCATGTATTGTCCATTCTTCCAAATTTAGGAATTAAAACTTATTAGCGTAAGAAATTTGATGCACTATTGAATTTTTAAAGGATAACCTTATCTTTACCGCATAATTTTAGATTATGTCTACTGTATTAAATGCTATTCATTGGGACATCGATCCCATCATATTTGAAATCGGCTCTTTTGGTCTACGTTACTACGCATTGTGTTTCTTGGCTGCTTTTGTAGTGTCTTATGTCATCATGCTGAAAATCTTTAAACGCGAAGGCAAAACACAAGAATTATTGGATCAGTTGAGCATTTATATTTTCTTGGGCACATTGATTGGTGCACGACTAGGGCATTGCCTGTTTTATGAGTTTGATTATTATATCAAGCATCCATTGGAAATGATACTTCCTTTCCGAAATATAAATGGCAGTTGGCAGTTGACCGGTTTTCAGGGGTTGGCCAGCCATGGAGGGGCCATCGGCATATTAGTTGCTTTATGGTTGTTCTCCAGAAAGACCAAAACCAATTTCATGTGGATTACCGACCGGCTGATCATTGTCATTCCGCTTGCGGGCGCTTTCGTTCGCCTGGGCAACTTCTTCAACTCGGAAATTATCGGATTACCTGCCCCCGAAGGGTTGCCTTGGGCGGTTATTTTTGCAAAAGAGGATTTGATACCACGTCATCCTGCGCAATTGTACGAGGCTATCTGTTATGTGATTATATTCATCATCCTATGGGGCATGTACCGAAAAAACAGCAAACCCAAGCCTGGTTTATTATTTGGCGTGTTCTTGATTTTATTGTTTGGTGTTCGCTTCTTCGTGGAGTTTTTCAAAGAGAACCAAGAAGCCTTTGAAGACAGCATGCAATTCAACATGGGGCAATTGCTGAGCATTCCTTTTGTGCTATTGGGATTATACCTGATCTTCAGAAAGCAGAAAAAGGCTTAAACCGTTTTAAGAGGGTGTCTCCTATGTTTGTTCTAAGCAAATTTAAGGGACACCCTTTTAGCAAATATTATAAAAAGCTCTGAATACCCAATCGATAACTGTGCAGTCCAAACCCACAGATCACCCCTACGCAATTCTTAGCTAGAAAAGAATGATGCCTAAACGCTTCCCGTTTATGCACATTGGAGATATGCACTTCCACCACGGGGGTATGGACAGCCGCTATGGCATCGCCAATGGCGACAGACGTATGTGTATACGCTCCGGCATTTAAAACGATTCCATCGTAAGAGAAGCCTACTTCGTGTATTTTGTCAATGATTTCGCCTTCATGGTTGCTTTGAAAATATTCCAGCTCCACATCAGAAAAATCTTGTTGCAGTCCTTCGAAATAGGAAACAAAATCCTGATCGCCATATATGCTTTTTTCCCGGACCCCCAGCAGGTTTAAGTTTGGACCGTTTAATACTAAGATTTTCTTCATTAATAATCTATTTGTACAACGAAGTTAGAAATCAGAAGTTAGAAATCAAAAATTAGAGGCCAGAAAAAAGTCCTTGCTCTTTGTTCCTCACTCCTGCTTCATCTACATATCTCCATAAAAATTACGGAAGGTAGAACGCAATCCGACCGTGAAAACACCTGATTTTTGTGTACCAACCTCTTCCACTCTATTGTATCGCTGGGTATATCCCAATTCAAAACGTAAATTATATTTTGGATTCAACACGTATGCGGCTTTGGCATCGGCATAAAAGAGGTCATTTTTTACACCTTGTCCAATAAAGTTGCCGTGCATATTCGGGATAGTCCGATAAGATTGAAAAATATCGCCTCCCATATTTGTACCTTCTTCAGGATCAGTACCATAACGGCTATAAACACCTTGTACAGCAAAATCGAACCTATTCCACGAGTAATTGGCTATACCGACTAACTCTTTAAAGTTTGCACCTCGTGGATGAGCAAGCGGTTCGCCATGGCTGCTGTAATTCGATATCGACACAAAGTGCTGGTATGTATAGGGGCGCACTACATTGTATTCACCCAAGAAATTTAGATTTTTCACGTTAAACACATCAAAACCTCTTACACCAATTTGCGTGCCCCACTTATTATGCGCATAGCCATTGCCACCAAAAAATTCTTTTGCCGTAAATTCTCCCAGCAAAAACTGCCCATAAGCCGTCACATTCCTCAACACCTTGTACTTTGCGTTCAGTCCTAAAAACATTTTGTCGGGCGAGGTGGAATTATTGGACTCCACCGGACGCAAGAAAATAGCTGGATTAGCATAATTAAAATCAAAACCTCGATACCCCGCTTGATTACGATTTGCCCATGTTACTGCTTGAAAAAAACCTACAGACAATCTATTTGTTGCGTTATAGTCCAAATATTGGAATGCACCCCATTTAATACCGTCGCCAAAGCGACCTCCGGAGTCCAACGAATCGATTCTTGGATTTTTGGGATCAGTCATATATGCCCATATAGAAGTATAGTGCACGTTGCCGATAGTTCCGGTAAATTTCAAGTGCGTGTAATTGGATGAAAAATCCGAAAGCAGCAACGAACGGTATCCATCGCCAATATGATTCTTATCATAGGCCAGCGTGGTTTGAAAATAGTCACTAAAATCGTAGGTTAAGCTCGCTGTTGCATACATCCAGTCCATTTTGTTGTTGGAAAGTATCTTGGTTGTCCCCTGGCCGGGCACAACTTTGTTTCGCGAGATATAATCAGACAGATAATTCGGGAAAACAGCTTGATTTTCAAATGCATTTGCATAAAAAGTAAATTTATCCTTGATCGTCAATCCCACTTGAAAGCCCCTGGTGTTCAGCCAAGTCGTCCGCCTGTCTTTATCGATCATCTCTTTTCCGATGACAAAATCAGGTAAAAAGTCTAAAAAGAAAGTATGGTCATCCTTATTGACTTCTACCAAATGCTCATTGAAGATTTTACGGACAAACCAGTTTTCGGAATCTACTTGGTTCAAGGTTTGCAAAGAGTCAAACTTGGTCAGCAACTCACCTTTAAACAAAAACGGTTTGGATGCGGTGTGCCATCTTGTATCAGGAGAATATAATAATTCATTATATTTTTGGTAATGTTGGTATGAGTATGTCTGATTTTTGACTTGCGCGTTTGCAACAGATAATGAATTCAAGATAATTACCGACAGGAGAAACAAATAGTTTAACTTCATAAATAAATTTAATGTATTGAGCAATTGATACAACAAATTCCATTCCTAAAATACGGGGCAAAGGTAATACAATAATACATAAATCACAGAATGTGCAAATACTTTAGCTAAATCGATTATTCTAATCAAAATTTTTTCTTATCTTTCGGCAGATAAACCAACATGTTAATAATATTATCTATATAAAATGAAACGTAGAACATTTCTTCAAAATGCCGCAGCCTTAGGGGCAGGGGTGATGGCAAGCAAATTTTCCTTTGCCGATTCGTTGAACACCTTCCCTACTGTGCGTGTTCCAGCTGACAAAAGACATTTTTCAAGCAAGGTCATCGAGGATGTCATTAAAGAATTTCAAAAAAACGTTGCCAACAAGGAACTGGGTTGGTTATTTAACAACTGTTTCCCAAACACATTGGACACCACGGTGTACGATGAATCAACTCCCCAGAAAAAACTGACTTATGTCATCACAGGCGATATTGATGCGATGTGGCTAAGAGATAGCAGTGCCCAAGTTTGGCCTTATCTGCAGTTTATGAAAAAGGATCGTAAGCTACAGGATTTGATACTTGGATTAGTCAACAAGCAAGCACAATGTATCAATATAGATCCGTATGCCAATGCTTTCTATAACGATCCGACAAAAAAAGGAGAATGGTTCTCCGACCATACGGACATGAAACCGGGCATCCATGAACGTAAATGGGAAATCGATTCGCTATGCTATCCGATACGCTTAGCATATCATTACTGGAAAGAAACGAATGACAAAACGCCTTTTGATGACGAATGGGTAAAAGCGCAGGAAAATATTTACAAGACTTTTGTGGAGCAACAACGTAAAGACGGTCCCGGTCCCTATAAATTTGAACGCACCACATCACGTGGCTCCGATACCCTACAAGTAGATGGCTTGGGGTATCCTATCAATCCGGTGGGTTTGATCTGTTCAGCTTTTCGCCCATCCGACGATTGTTCTATTTTCATGTTTCTGATCCCTTCCAATCTATTTGCCGTAACGAGCCTTCGCCAATCGGCCGAAATATTGCGGAAAGTAAAAAACAACACCGATTTGGCAGGCAGAATGGAAGCATTGGCAAACGAAGTAGAGGCTGCTGTGAAACGTTACGGTATTATCGATCATCCGGAACATGGCAGAGTGTACGCCTATGAAGTGGATGGTTTTGGCAGCTACCTGATGATGGATGACGCCAATGTACCCTCGTTATTGGCATTGCCTTATTTAGGCGCAGTGGACGTAAACGATGAGGTCTATCAACGTACCCGCAATTTCGTGCTATCCGAAAAAAATCCTTTCTTTTTCAAAGGAACTGCAGCTGAGGGTATCGGCGGGCCACACATCGGGCGTGACATGATATGGCCTATGGCGATCATTATGCGGGCATTTACATCCACAGATGACAATGAAATCAGAAACTGTATTGAAACACTTCGCAAAACGCACGGAGACACTGGCTTTATGCACGAATCATTTCACAAAGATAATCCCAAGAAATTCACAAGACATTGGTTCGCTTGGACCAATACACTGTTCGGCGAATTGCTTTGGAAAACTTACAAAGAAAAACCATCTTTGTTGAAATAAATGAGATTATCCAATCTAAGTCAAATAAAAACGTTAGAAGGGTAGTCTTCTAACGTTTTTTTATGCAAACTGACACTGCAATGGGGCCTATAGGCATTTTCGATTCCGGATTTGGAGGTTTAACCGTCTTCCGGGAGATCAAAAACAAACTGCCTCAATACGACTACATATACTTAGGCGACAATGCCCGTGTGCCCTATGGTACACGCTCTTTTGAGGCTGTATACCAATTTACCAAAGAATGTGTTTTCAAGCTTTTTGAATTGGGATGCAATTTGGTCATCTTGGCCTGCAACACAGCTTCCGCCAAGGCTTTGCGCACCATACAGCAAAAAGATCTACCTGCCGGAAAAAAAGTTTTGGGAGTCATTCGTCCGACCACGGAAATGATCGATCAGTTCACTATCTCTCGTAAGATAGGCATTTTGGCCACACAGGGCACTGTACGATCGGAATCTTATAAGATAGAAATCAATAAGTTTCATCCTAGAATAACCGTTTTCCAGCATGCCTGCCCTTTATGGGTACCATTGGTGGAAAATAACGAGATCAACTCGCTTATAACCGAATATATTGTTAAAAAAGACATCGATGCGCTGTTAGCCCAGAACAGCGAAATTGACAGTATCGTGCTGGCCTGCACACATTATCCCCTGCTATTGCCGATTATCCAAAAGTTTGTACCGGAAAACGTCAACATTTTGTCTCAGGGGAAACTCATTGCCAACAGCTTGGAGAATTATTTCCAGCGACACCCGGAAGTGGAATCCACTTGCTCAATGTCCGGTGCCATGCAATTTTTAACTACAGACGATGCCCGGGATTTTGAACAAAAAGCAGAAGTATTTTTTGGAGAAAAAATAGAGGCGAAACACATACGGGTACAAAAATAAGAAGCTTCCCATAGAAGCATACCCCGGACATGTTATGCTCTTGCCTTCAATGCCAGGGCATACAGTTTCATCTGCTTGATCATGGAGAGCAAGCCATTGGCTCGTGTAGGTGAAAGATGTTCCTTCAATCCGATCTTATCAACAAAATAAAGCTCTGCCCCGGCTATTTCCTCCGGTTTATGCCCGGAAAGAACTTTCACCATTAAACTCACAAGTCCTTTAGTAATGATCGCATCGCTATCTGCCGTGAAATACACTTTTCCATCCTTCATCTCGGGATAAAGCCATACCTTGGATTGACAACCCTTAATAATGTACTCATCGGTTTTATATTCCTCTTTTATCAGTGGTACTTCCTTGCCCAGTTGGATGATATATTCATATTTCTCCATCCAATCTTCATAAAAAGAAAAATCGTCAATCAGTTCGTCCTGTATTTCGTTGATGGTCATTTTTGAAAGTTAGAAGTTAAAAGTGATAAGTTAAAAATGAAAATGTGTCTGTTTACCGCAACATCCTAACGGCACGTTCAACCCCAGCCACTAAAGCATCAACTTCTTCTTTCGTGTTGTACATCGCCAAGGAAACCCGAACCGTTCCGGGAATGCCGAAGCGTTCCATCACCGGTTGCGCACAATGATGTCCCGTCCGGACAGCTATGCCCAGCTTATCCAATATCACACCAATATCGTAAGGATGCGTACCATCAACTACGAAAGAGATGACAGACGATTTATGGATAGCTGTTCCGATAAATCGAATACCCTCCACTTTGGAAAGTGCTTGTGTGGCATAGGATAAAAGTTCATCTTCATACGCTTTGATATGCTCCAATCCAATCCCTTGGATGTAATCAATGGCGGCAGTTAAACAAATACCAGCCTCGATGTTAGGTGTTCCAGCCTCAAATTTAAAGGGCAAATCGTTATAAGTGGTCTTCGCAAAGGTTACATCTTTAATCATATCGCCACCACCTTGATAAGGAGGCATCGCATTCAATAACTTTTCTTTTCCGTATAGCACTCCCACACCTGTAGGGCCATACATTTTATGTCCGGAGAAGACAAAGAAATCCGCATCAAGGTCCTGAACGTCAATAGCCATATGTTGCACTGCTTGCGCTCCATCTATTAATACAGGAACACCATGGCCATGGGCGATGGCAATCATTTCGCGTACAGGATTCACGGTGCCCAATGCGTTGGACACATAAGTAAATGAGGCTATTTTTGTGCGTTCGGAAAACAAGTTTTTATACGCTTCGATATCCAGTTCTCCCCTATCATTCATTGGAATCACCTTCAATACACAGCCTTTTTCATCACATAGCATTTGCCAAGGCACAATATTGGAATGGTGCTCCATAGCCGAAATAATGATTTCGTCGCCTTCATCTATAAAAGCCCTGCCATAGCAGGAGGCAACCATATTGATCGACTCTGTGGTTCCTTTTGTAAGGATAATCTCATGTTCATGTGCGGCATGGATGAATTCCTGCAACTTACGTCGGGTAACCTCGAAAGCATCGGTGGAGATTTGGCTTAGATAATGCACACCACGGTGTACATTGCTGTTCATGTCCGAATAATAATTTGAAATGGCATCGATAACCTGTTTCGGTTTTTGCGTAGTGGCTCCATTGTCCAGGTATATCAAGGGCTTTCCGTTCACCTCCCGTTTAAGGATAGGGAAATCAGACCGTATTTTTTGTATATCGAAAATTTCCAAAGTTTCAAATTTCATATGGTGAGATACAAAGGTAGCACAATCGACACGAAAATAGGTCAAACGTTTGTATTCTTTTTGATTTCATATCATCCAAAAGCCTAAAAATTTATTTACGTCACAGTTACATATTTTATAAAAAATATGAATCAATTATTCTTGCGAATTGGTTACATTTGTATTCTATATGCAAGAGTTACCATTAAATATACCTGAAGGATCCAGAAAAGAAGTCATGACTTACTTAGAACCGTTCATGCTTAATGAGATGAGTGAGTATCTAAAGCCTGTGGAAGAAATGTGGCAACCCGCTGATTTTCTGCCTGATTCTTCGCGCGATACATTTTTTGAAGAAATTCGCGACTTACAAGAAAGTGCCAAGGAATTGCCATACGATTTAGTAGCAGTTTTAATCGGCGACACCGTTACTGAAGAAGCCTTGCCTACGTACGAATCCTGGTTAACCATGGTGGAAGACGTGGAAAAAAATGAACAGGGAGGCTGGATGAAATGGGTAAGAGCGTGGACTGCTGAAGAAAACCGGCACGGCGATCTATTGCATAAATATCTATACCTCTCCGGCCGCATCAATATGCGCCAATTGGAGATATCCATGCAATATCTTATCAAGGACGGTTTTGATATCGGCACAGGATCTGATCCTTACCGAAACTTTATATACACATCCTTTCAGGAATTGGCAACCAATGTGTCACACAGACGTGTAGCCGCGCTTTCCAAACAATCAGGTGATAAATTATTGGCCAAGATGTGTGGCGTGATTGCATCTGACGAAGCACGGCACGCCAAAGCTTATATGTCTTTTATTACACACGCCATCAAAGTAGATCCAAGTGAAGTGATGCTTGCTTTCGAGGACATGATGCGCAAAAAAATCGTGATGCCAGCCCATTTCTTGCGGGAATCTGGAGAACCTCAAGGAGAAGCCTTCGCCCATTTTTCTGATGCGGCCCAACGATTGGGGGTATACACGTCATTAGACTACGTAGATATTCTCAAAACCTTGATTGAAGAATGGAAAATCGACAAAATCAGTGATTTGAATGAAGCAGGTGAAAAAGCAAGAGATTATCTTATGAGGCTACCTGATCGCCTTACCCGATTGGCCGAACGCATTAAAATACCGGAAATACAATATAAATTCAAGTGGATTTACGGATAACCAAAGGAGCCTGAGTTAAAACCTCAGGCTCTTTTGGTTTTGATTAAACTTTTTCATAAATTTGTTGTCATACTAACAATTGTTATGACAAAAGAAAAATACAGTCAATATTCTTTTATTCTTGACCGCACGGCAAGGAAAGTAAAGCAATATGCGCAAGCATCCTTTGTACAAAATAATTTTGACATTACAGTAGATCAATGGGCAGTCATCAAAATTCTGTACAACGACGATGCCATGACACACAAAGAATTAGCTGAAAAATGCGGAAAAGACCAACCTACCCTAACCCGTATTGTCGACATCCTCATCAAGAAGAATTTAGCACAACGCATTGAACATCCTTCCGATAGAAGATGCCTTCAACTGCAATTGACCGAAGAGGGGAAAGAAAAAATAAAACAGTTAAGCCCAACCGTATCCACGATAAGAATGAAAGCATGGGAAAATCTTTCGGATGAAGATTTTGCCCATTTCACCAGAATATTGAATACTATATATGACAATTTAAATGAATTAAAAAGTTAATTGGCAAACAGTTAAACAATCAACCGATTAAACATTTAAAACAAATAAAGCCATGATAAAAACAGACATATGTATCATCGGTGCAGGTCCGGTAGGACTCTTTGCCGTTTTTGAAGCCGGGTTACTGAAGATGCGTTGTCATCTCATCGATGTCCTGCCCCAAGTCGGTGGTCAACTTTCAGAAATCTATCCGCATAAGCCCATTTACGATATTCCAGGTTATCCGACGATCAAGGCACAAGAATTAATCGATCGGCAGATGGAACAAATTGCACCATTCAAACCTACTTTTACCTTGGGTGAGCGGGTGGAAGAATTAACCAAACAAGAGGATGGGTCTTATCATGTAGTCGGTTCTGACGGTACGGTCATCCACTGTCAAGTCGTCGTGATTGCAGGTGGGCTAGGCTGTTTTGAGCCACGGAAACCGGAACTGTTCAATCTGGAAAAATACGAAGGCAAAAATGTGCACTACATGGTGAAAGATCCCGAGCATTTCCGCGATAAAAAGATTGTGATTGCCGGTGGTGGCGATTCAGCATTGGATTGGACAGTATTCCTTGCCGATGTAGCTAAAGAGGTGACGCTCGTGCATCGTAGCGAATCTTTCCGTGGTGCACCCGATTCTGCCGAAAAAGTATATCAAATGGCTCAACAGGGCAAAATAAACTTATTGCTGTCGCACAATTTAGTTGCCTTGCAGGGCAACGGAAACCTAGAAGGCATACAGTTGACCAACAAGCAAAAGCAGGAAATGGTGCTTCCTGCCGAACATTTTATTCCACTTTACGGATTGAGCCCTAAGCTTGGTCCCATCGCCGACTGGGGACTGAATATCGACAAAAATGCCATTGAGGTGAACACCCTTGACTATTCCACTAATGTCGAACGTATTTATGCCATCGGCGATATCAATACCTATCCGGGCAAATTAAAGCTCATTCTTTGTGGCTATCATGAAGCTGCATTGATGTGCCAAGGCGCGTTTAAATATGTGTATCCCGATCAAAAGCTAAGCTTCAAATACACGACCGTAAATGGGGTCAATGCCTTTTGAGGTTAAAGTTCAAGGAATAAAAATTGAACAAAAGATAATGACACTTGTTCATAAAACAACACGGATATGGAAGATATCATCACTATTTCGGTAGAAGATCGGGATGGGAATATCCGAGAGGTAGAAGTACCTACGGATATCAATTTAAGCTTGATGGAGATACTAAAAGCTTCGGAGCATGAAATTTTGGCAACTTGTGGCGGCATGGCTCTCTGTGCCACGTGCCATGTGCAGATCAAATCAGGCATGGAAGGCCTACTTGCACCCGAAGATCAAGAATTGGATATGTTAGATACCCTTCCTGATGCCGAAGACGATAGCCGGTTGGCTTGCCAAATTCACTTAGGCAATCATAATGACGGTTTGGCTGTTAAAATAAAAGGCGCATTGCAATAAGTTGAAGTTCGTGTATTTTTTACACCAAGTTTTCATACTTTTGCAAAAAATTAAGGAGTAGTTTCGCCAATTTAGCAAATAAATAGCCGCTATCTTAGGTTTCTTTTATAGCACAAACGTCTGTTTATTAACATATTTTCAAAGCTATTTCCACTAAAAAGGTTTTTATGATGTTATTAAATCGTTCTGAAAGAAGCTTTCCGAGGGTTATCATCCTCGGAGGAGGATTTGGTGGCGCAGAAGCGGCCGGAAAGCTCAAAGATAAAGAAGTTGAGGTGTTGTTGATTGATCGGAACAATTTCCATACCTTTCAACCCTTGATGTACCAAGTGGCCACAGGCACCCTGGCTCCTGATTCCATATCCTTTCCGCTCCGCCAAATGTTCAAGTACCAGCAGAATTTCAGGTTTCGGATGGCCGAAGTATTGGAAATCGACCACACCCAAAAAATCGTAAAGACTTCAGTAGGCGACTACGACTATGATTACTTGATTATCGCAACAGGAGCTACGTCTAACTTCTTTGGCAACAAAGAGGTAGAGAGAAACTCTTTGCCAATGAAAAGCGTCAAAGAAGCCCTTAATATCCGAAGCCATGTGCTTCAGAACCTAGAAGAGGCTGTCCTGCGCAAAAACTATCACGACCGCGAGCGTTTCCTGAACTTCGTTGTAGTAGGTGGCGGTCCTACGGGCGTAGAGCTTTCCGGAGCCATTGCCGAAATACAGTTGCACATGTTGAAAAAAGACTATCCGGAGCTTTCAGAAAACGAAATGAAAGTTTACCTTATAGAAGGTACGGGGAAGATCTTGAGCGCACTGTCGGAGAAGTCTTCACAGGATGCCGAACGGTATCTGAAAGAGCTCGGTGTACATGTCATGCTCAATACGCAGGTAACGGGCTATGATGGAGACACCATCACGTTCTCAAATGGCGAAAGTATCCCGACAAAAACGGTTATTTGGGGTGCTGGTGTTATGGGACAGTTTCCAAAAGGATTAGCCAGTGAACTCATCCAACGTGGCAATAGAATCAAAACAGATGGACAATGCCGTGTGGAAAACATGGAAGGTGTATATGCTATTGGCGATGTGGCCGCAATGATGACCGAGTCCACGCCCAATGGTTTGCCGGGCGTTGCACCGGTTGCCCAACAGCAGGGTGCCTATGTGGCCAAGCATATCTTAAACCATTTAAACCAACAATCGACAGAAGATTTTAAATATTTTGACAAAGGTTCTATGGCCACCGTTGGCCGCAACCGCGCTGTTGTTGACATGGGCAATTTCCATTTAAAAGGATTTTTGGCCTGGGCTATTTGGATGTTTGTACATTTGGTCTCTATCTTTGGATTTAGAAATAAAATCATAACCTTCGTCAATTGGTCGATCAAGTTTTTCACCAAAAACAGTGGTATCCGGTTGATTATCAACCAATACAAACGGCCTACAATGGCAAAGAACAACGAATAAGACATCACCAACTATGGAAAACAAAGCTATAGCCAGAATATTTAAACTATTAAGCCAATTAATGGAACTGCATGACCAAAATCCGTTCCGTATAAAAGCTGTGGCTTCTGTTTCCTTTAAAATCGACAAATTGCCTTTCGCCGTTTCAACCGCTTCGTTGGAAGCATTGAGCGAACAACCGGGCATCGGGAAGAGCACCGCTGAAAAAATTGCCACACTTATCCAAACCGGTAGCATACCCGAACTGGACGAACTGATTGACAAGACACCCGCGGGGGTATTGGATATGCTTGGCATCAAAGGCCTCGGACCAAAAAAAGTCCAAATCATTTGGAAAAATTTGGGCATAGAATCCGTAGGAGAACTTTTGTATGCCTGCAATGAGAATCGCCTCGTCGAAGCAAAAGGTTTTGGTTTAAAAACACAGGAAGATATCAAAAAAGCCATTGAGTTTTCCATCAGCAATCAAGGACGGTTTCTGTACGCAAAAGTAGAACCTTATGCCGAAGCCTTCTTACAAGGCTTACACCAAGCTTTCCCTTTGGCTAAGGTATCGTTTACAGGAGACTATAGAAGGAAAGTAGAAATCATCAACACGGTTAATATCATTCTATCAGCAAAGATGGAAGAGATAGCCCATTTCATATCTACTACCAAACACACCACCTTTGAAACACTGGAGACCTCTCTCCTATTTTCCGACGAATTTGGGATAAAGTACCAAATAGAATGCACTACAGAGGATAGGTTCTTTTTGGATTTGCTTCTTACTACGGGATCAGAAGCCCATATAGAACAATTGAAACAGATCAAAAGTGAGGTTCCATGCCTGGCTTCTGAAAAAGCCATTTACCATGCATTAGGCTTAAACTATATAGAACCGGAGCTCCGGGAAGGTTTAGACGAAATCGTGCTGGCCAAGCAACACAAACTTCCGCAATTAATCCGCTTCGAAGATTTAAAAGGCACACTGCACAACCACTCCACATACAGCGACGGTGTGCACAGCTTGGAACAGATGGCCCTTTATTGCAAAAACGAGCTGGGGTTAAGCTATCTAGGCATTTGCGATCATTCCAAAACAGCTGTCTATGCCAATGGGCTAAGCATGGAACGGGTACAGGAGCAATGGGCCGAAATCGACAGGTTAAACCAACAATTGGCACCGTTCAAAATCTTTAAAGGTATTGAATCTGATATTTTGGGGGATGGTTCTTTGGATTATCCCGATGATCTTCTTGCCAAGTTTGATTTCGTGGTGGCTTCCATTCACAGCAATCTCAAAATGGATGAAGAAAGAGCTACGCAACGATTGCTGAAAGCCATCGAGAACCCATACACAACGATATTAGGTCATCCTACCGGACGTTTGTTATTAAGCCGTTCCGGTTACCCGATCGATTATCAAAAAATCATAGATGCTTGCGCGGCCAATGGAGTGGTGATTGAAATCAATGCCAACCCCCTGCGCCTGGATTTGGATTGGCGTTGGCATCGCTATGCGTTGGAAAAGGGTGTGTTGCTCTCTATAAATCCTGACGCGCACCGAACCGAGGGTTTGATGGACATGCAATATGGAATTTATGTGGCGCGAAAAGGTGGACTCTCTCCTGAAAAATGCTTAAACGCTTTTTCACTAGCAGATATAGAAGCCCATTTTTACAATAGAAAGCATCAAAAAAGCTGTTAGTTTAAACTAACAGCTTTTTCGTTCTGCTAAGTATAAAGGCTTGATATTCCGATTCATCAAGACTTCACGGCCCTACTTCCTTATTTCTTACTTCTCATTTCCCATATCTTATATCTCATGTCTTATCTCTTATCTCATTTCTTATAATACTTCATCGCCTGCGGAATCAAGTTTTGGATGTTCTGAATACGACGAACATCACTCGGATGCGTACTTAAAAATTCAGGAGGTGTGGAATTTGGAGATTTAGCCGAGGCCATTCTCTCCCAAAACGACACAGCTGTTTCGGGATTGTAACCAGCCATCGCCATAAACATCAATCCCAATTGATCGGCTTCCGTTTCATTGCTCCGAGAGTATTTCAACAAAGCTAATTGCCCCCCTATCCCGTAAGCATTATTGACAATGCCTTGAAAGATGGTGCTTTTTCCTGATGTGGCTACTCCCAGCACCTGAGCGCCTACCTGCATAGCATATTGATTAGACATCTGTTCCATGGAATGACGAGCGATGGCGTGTGCAATTTCGTGGCCCATCACCGTGGCCAGCCCCGACTCGTTCGCGGTAAAAGGCAAAATGCCTGTATATACTGCTACCTTTCCACCCGGCATACACCATGCGTTAACATCCGGGCTTTCAATAAGATTAAACTCCCAGTTGAAATTATACTGATCTGCCAATCCTTGACTTACCAGGTACTGATTCACTGCGGTGGCAATTTTGTTACCCACCGTCTTTATCAACGCCGCATTAGAGGTTCCTGTTATCACTTTCGTTTCTGCCGAACTCAAAAATTCCTTATATGCTACAGCCGCCTGCTCCTGAATCTGTTCGTCGCTCACCAAAGCCAATTGCTTACGGCCCGATAATGGAACAGTTGCACACGATGCTAATGTCGCTCCCAACATCACCATCGCTGTATATTTAAATATCATTCTCATGTTAGATTAAATTATTTTACTTTATATAAAAGTACACAAATCTTATGCCTAAAATAGATTACGAAGATTTCTTTCTAAACAAATATATTTTCGACTCATGCCCCTTCAACAGACGTTCGATATTTTTTTGGTGCGTCACTAATATAAGCGCACAAATAGCAACACCATACAGCAAAACAGCCGGCACGGATGTATGAAAAATAAAGGCAATGCTAAAGGGAAAAGTAAACCCCGCTAAAATAGAACTTAACGATACATAATGGGTTATTAATAATGTTAACAGGAAAACACTTACGCAACACAGCGCCGCTTCGGGGTGGATGGCAATAACCATCCCAAACAAAGTAGCCACCCCTTTCCCACCGCGGAAACCCGCAAAAAGAGGGAAAAGATGGCCCAACACGGCGATCACACCCAAAGCCAATTGAATGTTCACGAATTGTGCGGAGCCGGGTACACCTACAATACTAGAGTCCAAAAGATAAGGTAAATTAGTCGATGTCCAGCCCTTCAGAATATCCACAACCATCACGATAGAGCCAGCCTTCTTTCCCAGCACCCTAAAGGTATTGGTTGCACCTGCATTACCACTGCCATACTCCCGAACATCCACCCCGTAAAAAGCACCACCAAACCATACAGCCGAAGGTATCGAACCAAACAAATAGGCCAGTACAACAATTCCTACTAAATATACTGAAATCATAAAATGGATTTAGCCCTCTAAATATAATTAAATTATCTTAGCTTTTAAGCTCAAATCCAAACTTTTAACAGAATGCGTCAATGCGCCCACCGATATAAAGTCAACACCCGATAAAGCGTAATCACGAATCGTCTCCAATGTAATGCCTCCAGAAGCTTCGGTGACCAACCGTCCGCCAACTAATTTTACGGCTTTTCTTACTTCTTCTGGCGAGAAATTATCAAACATCACACGTTCTACCTTTTCGTTGGCCAGTACTTCTTCCAGCTCTTCAAAATTCCGGACCTCGATCTCAATCGGAATATCCAAATTCTTTTCAAGACGATAAGCATGGGCCTTTTTCAAAGCATTTGAAATGCCTCCGGCATAATCTACATGGTTGTCTTTTATCAGGATCATATCATATAACCCAAAACGGTGATTGGCACCGCCACCTATTCTCACGGCTTCTTTTTCCAAAAACCTCAATAAGGGAGTTGTTTTACGAGTGTCCAGCACTTTTGCAGGCGTGCCTTCCAATCGCTCAGAATAATCGGCCACACGCGTCGCAATGCCCGACATGCGTTGCATCACATTCAATACCAGCCTTTCTGCCTTTAATATACTTTGGATAGATCCTTTGACGCGGAAAGCGACATCTCCAGAATGTACATAAGCGCCATCCTTTAGGTAAATTTCTAATGATAAATCTGGATCTATAAAATGAAAAATTGCCTCCGCAACCTCTACCCCTGCTAAAATGCCTTGATCCTTCACCAACAAATTGGCTTCACCCTGCGCGTCCGCATCAATGGTAGACAGCGAAGTATGATCACCATCCCTAACATCTTCTTCTAGTGCGAGTTCTACAAATTTTTTCAGTTTGATTAAATCAACTGCCATTTCCATCCGAATAAATTGTTTTATAAAGGAGCCGAAGCTTGCATGAGCTGATTTATTTATGTCTTTTTTTGGTGCAACTCCTGCAGATTTCCTCTAATTATTTAATTAGCGAAGATGAAAAAAATATATCTTATAATAAAATCTAAAACCTATTTTCTTAAAGATATAGCATCATTCTATCCGTAGCTCGGAAACAGCAAATTGACGATTTATCAATTCAAATTTCACAAAGACGCGATAGGTAACACCTTTGGATTTCAACGAATAAACCACGAAAGAATTGGAGGAATTGTTTACCTTTTGCAGTTCTTTTACCTGTTCGATTTTATTTGCTCTAAAAAAATCATTCAACAGTAATTCTGCCTGAAATTTTGTATATGTGCCTTCATCGCGTTTAATGGATAAACTAAGGTTACCGGCAAATGTTGCGCTTAGTTTTTTAGAGTCTCCCGCTTTTATCGCAACAGAAACACGGTCTACGATTCCTTGAAAAGAGTCAGACATGACCGAAAAACCTATCGATCCCCCTATAAACCCCAACGCCACAACCAGCCATACATACTTGACAAACTTCATAATCTCTCTCTAAACAATGAATGCAATTATACGTTCCAAAACTCTATTTAATGAACTACGTTTTCATAAGCGAAAATTATGCCATTAATTGGGGGCATTTTCAACAAATGACACGTAAAGTTGGTTTGTTTTTCACGAATTCGGTATATTTGTATGTGATTAATTTAGAACATAAAAGAGTTGCCTTATTAATCCTGGATGGATTAGGATATGGCAAAGACGATCATTCAAATGCCGTAAGGTCCGCAAATACAGCTTTCTTGGACCATTTATTGGCAAGCTATCCCAATTCGAGACTGGAAGCATCAGGTGAACATGTGGGTTTACCCGATGGCCAAATGGGAAATTCGGAAGTTGGGCACATGAATCTCGGTGCCGGACGAGTAGTGTACCAAGAACTTGGACGCATCAACAAGGCAGCCAAAGAAGGCGAATTCTATACCAATGTTGTCATTCAAGAAGCTTTTCACTATGCCAAGGAAAACGGCAAAAAGGTTCACTTCATTGGCTTACTTTCAGATGGGGGCGTACATGCACACATTGACCACCTAAAGGCTTTATGCGACGCTGCTAAACAGGCAGATTTAGCCGAAGATCAAGTTTTTATACATGCTTTTACCGACGGACGGGATACGGACCCCAACGGTGGGTTAGGTTACATAACCGCCCTTGAACAACATTTAGCACACTCACGGGGAAAAATCGCGTCGATCATCGGACGCTACTATGCCATGGACCGCGATAACCGATGGGAACGTGTCAAAGAAGCTTACAACTTGTTGACAAAAGGTATTGGCACACCTGCTACAGCCCCTGTAGAAGCTGTTAAAGCTTCTTATGCACAAGGAGTGACGGATGAATTTATTAAACCTGTCGTGATTGTTCATGATGGCGAACCGTTAACAACCATTCAAGAAGGCGATGTGGTCTTCTGTTATAATTTCCGGACCGACCGTGGCCGTGAGATTACCATTGCACTCACCCAGGAAGCCTTCCCGGAATATGGCATGGCACCTTTGGATTTGTATTATGTCACCATGACGTCTTACGACGACACATTTAAAAAGATACACGTTGTATTCCAAAAAGAAAATCTGGTGAAAACCTTGGGCCAGACATTGAGCGAACAACAGTTCACACAGGTACGCATTGCCGAAACGGAAAAATATCCCCATGTCACGTTCTTTTTCTCAGGTGGTCGAGAAGAAGAGTTTATCGGCGAAAGGAGGCTTTTAATCCCTTCTCCTAAAGTAGCAACCTATGATCTGCAACCGGAAATGAGCGCTGAGGGTATTACAGAAGCAATCTGCAAGGATATGGCTGAAAACAAACCCGATTTCATTTGCTTGAATTTTGCCAATCCTGATATGGTGGGACATACCGGCGTTTTTGAAGCTGTAGTAAAAGCCGTTGAAACGGTCGACAAATGTACAAAGCGAGTGGTGGAAACAGGATTGGAAAACGGTTATTCGTTCATCATCCTTGCCGACCACGGAAATTCAGAACTCATGGTCAATCCTGATGGTTCGCCACACACAGCGCACACCACCAATTTAGTACCATGCATCTTGATCGACAAGGATTTTAATCATATCAAAGACGGAAAATTAGGCGATATTGCTCCAACTGTGCTAAAGTTGTTGGATGCCAATATTCCTGCTGAAATGACGGGTAATGTATTGGTGTAAGCTATCGGAAAAAATGCTTTTCAAAACAGCAATAGCTGTTGCTATTGCTGTTGCTTTATGGTCGTGCGACACATCGGGAAGAACAGATGTACAGGATCAGACCGTACGATATATGGATATTCCGGGCTACTTCCAATCGGAGATCCAACGGTTACAGCAGGTTCAACCTACCATAGTGAAAACCGTAAAAAAAGATACCGTATCGGAATCCAAGACAATCCAAATAGACAACTGGCAAACGGAGCTATCCAGTTTCACTAATATCGATCTCAATAAGCCCTCCTATCAGGGTTATATTATAAAGGACAGTGCAGATCGTATCATTACCTACACGTTTACCAAACCCGATCTTGATTTAAGCAAAGTCGAAATCCAATACAACGAACAACAGCAACCTACGACCCTTCGCATCCATCGAACCATTAAAAACTCCCTGTACAATACGGAGGAAGTTTTATTTTACGATAAGAATAAAAAATACAGTCTGGAGAAAAAGCAATCCGTCAGGATTCTCGGCGATAATTACTATTTTATCGAGGGTAGATTTTCTGGTGGCGAATAGTGTGCTTGGATCGCTAGCACAAGGACACTACGCTTCCCTTGCTAGCGCAAGAGAAGCTTCCTCTCGTAGCTATACCTTTTCAAACATACGAACTAAGAAGCCTGAGATTGTTGTCACCAAAAAGAATTTCGATAGCAGATTTGACCACGTTAGAAGACCAGCTTGGTGAATATAACACCCTTTCGGACAACTCTTACGCTTTTTATCTAAAGCCCTTTCCTATTGTCGTCGGAGTTGGTATCAATCAGTTTATTGTAGGGATCTATACCGACCTCGATCGGTTCTTCCGATACAACTACCGAAACTGTATTATGGATCTTATCGATTTTATGCTTTACCAGATAGATCTGATGATCTATATCATGTTTGCCATGCTTCTTTTTCTTACCAAACACGCCGATATCTATATAATCGTTTAACGGTAGTGAGTTGATTGGTTTCTTGCTAATCTCTTCTTTTAAAGTCTGTCCTTTTACATCTTCATAAGAACGTTTGCCTTTTTCGTCTGTGCGGTATTTGGCTACCTTAAATTCAATATCCACCTGATATTTACCGTTAGAGAGTTTTTTATAGGTAGCCTTTTGCACCTCATTATCATATACCGTAATGGTTTCAAACATATCCTTAATAGTGTATTGCAAGGAATCGGGAGTATACTGCTTCAGCAGGGCGACAAATTCCAACGAGGTGGTGAACGGTGGTTCTTGGAAGGCGACACGCGAAACATAATCTTTCAAGAAGTCGTTAAAACGCTGTTCCCCGAGAAAATCGCTCATGGCATACATTACCACAGCTCCTTTATTATAATGGATATATTGTTGGTTTTCATTCCGTATCAGTGGATTTTCCTTCAACTTTTCACCAGCACGGCCTTTTAGGTAGTTGTCTAGCGATTCCTTAAGAAATTTACGCATCTGCTCGGCACCATAGCGCTTTTCCAACACTTTCAGGGAACTGTATTCAGCCAACGATTCTGACAGCATAGTAGAGCCCTTCACATTAGCGCCGATCACCTGATGTGCCCACCACTGGTGCGCCAGCTCATGCGAGATAATCGAATATGGATAATCTACTGCATTTGGATTTTCCTCGTCCACCTTGGCAATAAAACCGACGCCTTCCGAAAAAGGAACAGTATTCGCAAAAGCTTGTGCAAAAGTGCCATGTGTTTTCGGAAACTCAATAATCCGCATCTGCTCAAATTGGTACGGACTAAATGATTCGCCATAATAATCCAACGAGTTTTTCATCGAGCGCATCATCCTGTCCAGATTATACTCGTGCGCTTTATGGTAATAGATTTCCAGATTGACCCCCTTCCACTTCTCCCGTTTCACTTCATATCGCGCGGAAATGAATGCATAAAAATTCAGCATCTTTTGATCCATCTTGTAATGAAAATAGCGGCGCCCGTCTTGTTCCCATTCTTTTTGCAGGTAGCCCGGTGCGATGGCTATCTGATCGGGCGACGTGCTGACAGTGGCTTCAAAACGGATCCAATCCGAATCATCGGCTATGTAGGTATTTTGGAGTGCTAGCGTATCTGTTGGTTCCGCCATACGGTCTCTATCCGGCAAGCCGTATTTCCTGCGCACATCGTTGTCTACCAACTCTACACTTTCCTGATAACCAATACTTGGGAAATAGCGGTTGTTCATGAATGTGCCGTTTTCCAACACAGGCGACCGATCTTTCAGAAAGCTATTTGGCTTGTTTTTCACCCGAGAAAACATTTCCAAACTGTCTCCCGGTTGCATTGGCTGACCAAGCTTGTAGATATTGAAACCGGCAATGCTATCTTTCGTCAACAAGGTAACATTGGACAAATGAATAGCATCCGCTTCGTCGTTATAGCTGATAAAAAGAGTATCGATCGGTTCTGATGTTTTATTTCGGAGTATATAGTTGACCTGCGCTACATAATGGCGTTCTTTTGGATAAATCGCCATGTCCACCTTCACATCAACAATCCGCGGCTGTTTATAATCCTTATATTTTTTGTATTTCTTTTCGTAATCCACTCGTTCCCTTTCCCCCTCTTTAGCAGATACATAACGATCGGCAATATTGTTTTGATAGTAAATGGCATAACCCAATCCCACGAAAACCAACAAGCTACACAAGGCCGGAAGCCAAATAACCGGTTTAAATCTTGATTTAGCAATAGCCAGACGATTCCGCACACTGGAAATAATACCTCTGCGCCAAAACAACAAGGTTAGAGCAAACAACACCAAACTAAAGAGCAACCAATACACCTTGTACCATAAGTAATGGCGCACGTCACCATAACCGTTCATATCCGAATAGCTATAGCCCGGGCTTTGGTTAAATTTAAAGATACTTTGCTCGATGCCTACTTTGGAAAGAAACGGTATGCCGATGACCACCACCAAACAAATGAAAAAGCCGACATAGTAATTCTTAAAAAAGGAATGGATAAAGAACGCAAACAAAATCAGCACCAAGTATTTCAACAAATCCAAGAAAAACAATTCATAGAGGTAATGCCCGATTTCCACTTGATAGAAACCTTGAGCCAGTTGATAGCCGATTCCGGTCAGCATGCTAATGGACAGCACCAACACGGTGACTTTAATCATGGCTATCACTTTGGAAAGCAATATTGTCCAATTTGGTGTCGCCGTAGCATCCACCAACAGGTCCATCCGTGCAGTCGAAGCGCGCTGTACCAGCATGCCCGAAAAGAGGTAGATAATCAGGGTCAAAAAGAAGCTATAGATACTGCCCATGCTGCTCAGCATCTTCCACGTTACAGGATACGTCTCTGTACCATAAATCTGTCCTGAAACCGAGGTAACAGTAACCACCATCAGCACGGCAAAAATCATCATGATAATGAAAACCCAGTTCTTGACAACAAACTTAAAATCGCTATGCGAAAGGTTCCATGCTGTTTTTAACCGACCCGCGAATGAATAATCCAAAGTCACTTTGGGTAGATTGATGGTGATAATGCTTCCGAAATTGTTTTTGATCATTCGTTTTCCGGCTTTTTTGCGACGCCATTGGAAACCCAAATACGAAAAATTAAAGGTTAGGTACACCAATAACAGGACCAATAGGCCCAGCGAAAACCAAATCAATCGGTTATAAAGGATAGCGCCTGAAAAAGGAATATTTAGGGTGTTCTGTTCCTCCACTGTCCAATATTTGGTTTCATATTGCAACGCTTCAAATCCAAAAGGATCGATCAGCGCCGCTAGATATTCATTGTCCATATTGCTGCGCAATCCGCCCAAGAAAGCATCCAATACAAACAGAAAAATAATAAAGATGAAACCAATGTAGATATTGCGCGAGAACGTCACCAATGCAAAAACTACGGCGCCGAATAGCACCAAGTTAGGTATTACAAAATACACGTAGGCCTGCAAGTAAGACCATGCATGGTTCGGGCCAAGCAATTCTATATTGATGTTCGGAAACCACTGAACCACCACAAAACCCAATGTGGTGGCCAACACCACACCGATAGTGACCAAAAGCGAACTCAGGAATTTTGCAGAAAGATAGGAGGTCTTGTCTATAGAATAAGAGTACAATACTTGATGCACATTGTACTTAAAATCTCGATAGATAGCACCTCCGACGATGGTCGGTAACAAAAAATACACAAATACAGACAAGGCGTTCAACATGCCGCTCACACTTAGGGGTGAATTGGCATATACCGGATTGGAAGTCGTTACCGTAACATTGTCGAACATGCCCAACGCCGACCCCATGATAAACAGGGCAAAAGCGAAAAACACGGCCACATAGATATAAAATGCTGGATTCTTAATCCAACGTTTTATTTCAAAGCTAAAAATCTGGCTAAACATGTTGGTTCTGCTCCTTTTTAAGATTCACGAAATACACGTCTTCCAAGATGGGTTGGGCTGGAGCAAAACTATCCTCAGGCATATACTCGCTGTATACCCGTATATTCAAGGAATTGTCGGGATTGTAGTTCGAGGAAATGATATTGTGCTTACTGTTTTCACTTTCAAAATCGGCTCGCTGAATGACTTTCTTCCATATTTTGCCTTCCAGCATACGTTCGCCTTCCTCGGCAGTTCCCCGATACAGCACCTTGCCCCCGTTCATAATGGCCAGCTCATGGCACAACTCACGTACATCATCTACGATATGGGTTGAAAAAATAACCGTATTGTCTGTGCCGATTTCGCGCAAGACATTCAGGAATCGTTGCCTTTCAGCCGGATCAAGGCCCGCTGTTGGTTCATCCACGATAATCAGTTGCGGTTTATTCAGCAACAATTGCGCAATGCCAAAACGTTGTTTCATCCCTCCCGAATATCCACTGACACTTTTATCCCGAACATCATACAGGTTGGTGATTTCCAACACTTCCTGAATAATTTTTCCACGTTCGGTTTTATTTGATATCCCTTTTAACTGGGCGAAGTAATGTAACAGCTCCTCCGCTGAAATATTAGGATATACGCCAAATTCCTGTGGCAAATACCCTAAAACTTTACGCAAGGCCATCTTATCGGCTAATACATCGATATTCCTAAAAGTAATATTTCCAGAATCGGGGCTTTGCAAAGTGGCAATGGTGCGCATCAAAGACGACTTGCCTGCTCCGTTGGGCCCCAGCAGGCCAAACATGCCTTTGCCGATCTCCAATTGTACGTTATCCAAGGCTTTTACGCCATTTTTATAGGTTTTCGTTAAGTCCGTAATTCGTAAATTCATGTTCTTTTATCTATTGATTAATGTATAAGTAGCTCATTTGCGGTTTTTGTTACAGCTTCTGTTAGCCCACAGTTTAAATTGTGTGTTAAAAGAAGCTAATATTTCAACGGAATAACCATATTCCATGTACGGTCAAACTGATAACTACCCGGGCCACTTCCTGTTGCAGCAAATAGATGAGTAGGTTTTCCGTTTTCAAAAAGCAGGAATGGGCGCTCGAAATTAGCTTGTTCCGTTTGTGTACCATCGTCCCACGCAATATGTCGGGAATATGCTTTCACGGGATCAGATAGCTCCCATTGAATACCATCTTTTGAAAAAGCGTGAATGCCACCACCCTCTTCTCCACAAATATGTCCAAAACGGTCTTTCATGATCAATTCGTACCTATTGCCAGCCCACCAAACAAAGGGATCTTCGACATCATTGTCAGCATTTTGCTCGTTGTGGAAAGAAAAAATAGGATTATCCGATAATCGATGATAAGGACCTTTAAAAGACGGAGCTTTTGCTGCGCCAAGCAAAAGTGGCGGGTCGTAGTTTACTGGAGAAGATTTATATAACAAATATATTTCACCAGAAGGCAAGACTACGGGCGAAGGATTGGACGTAATGGAAGCATCCCATTCACCTCTTCGGGGATTCAGGATGGGCTGGGCTACGCGTGTCCAAGGCCCCTTGAGGGATTTGGAATAAGCCATGCCGATCCGTTTGTTCATCCAGGCGATTTGTGCCAGACCACTTGCCCAGACATCTTCTTCAAATGAAGGATTCGGTTGGGAATAAGTATTTCCAAAATAATAAAGCACATAGTAATCGCCCGATCGAATGATACGGGGATTGTGTGTGGTACAACCGTCAAAATATTGCTTTCCCCTTGCAGGAAGAACAACCTCCACAAACGAATAAGGTCCTTCCGGCGTATCGGAAACCGCTCGAACCACCTCGGAGTTGGTGACCCAGTTGCCAAATCCATATCGTTTGCTCCAACGGGAAGCAAACATATGATACAATCCATCAGGACCTTTTATCACCGATGGATCCCATATCCAATAGCCATCCATGGAAAAGCCACCATTTTTCGGTGCAGGAAGCAATTTATCGATAAACGATTCGTCCTTGCCAACCGTATAGATATTTCCCATAGCCTGAGAGACACCGGAAAGTAAAATGGAAAATCCGGAAAGGGTTTTTATAAAATTTCGTCGGTTCTGCTTCGGTATTGACATGATGTAGTTATTTTGGCCCGCGGTCTTAAATATATTATATTAAATTTAGAATTGCTAATTGTCAATGGTTAATTGTTAATTCCTGCACATCCATTAACCATTAACAATTTATCATTAATAATTAAGAATTAAGAATTCATCATTAACAATTTTCTTTTCCTAAACCATTTAAACGTTTTTTTCACCGACCAAATCCCTCCTTTTACCTAAAATTCCATTTCATTCGCCTAAATAATATGGTTAGGCCAAAACCTATTTATTTACTTTGACGGACATCATTAAACAAAGAAGCAATATGGGGTGGTTTTCCGTTTTCAAAAAGAAAAAAGATGAACAAATCGTTCAGGAGATTCCTACATTGCCCATCCAGATGGCCGATGAAGAGAACAATCCATACGTCAAGCTCAATGGCGCATCCGTGCACGATAATCAAGGCTTGTTCAGGATTTACAGCTACCTGCAACAGGACTTTGAAGCACGGGGATACAACGATGCATTGATTAGTCCGGACGAGGGCTATAAAAACGATAATATCCGTTTAATAAAATATGATCTCGAAATCCTCATCCACCAGGTGAAAACCTATCATCAGTCGTTGATGAAAGATATGGAATTTCACATCCATTCCCGTAGCCGGGCCGGACTGATTGATTTGGTGGACGAGCTTAAAATCAAACAGACCGATCTGTTGGAACACATGGAAAAAGTGCAAGCGTTTGAACAAGGATTGCAATCCGACACCGGGCTTTGCGAGCGAGCTATACTGTCCTATAAAAGAGGATTTATGAAAGGCATGGCATCCATCACCCAAGCGCATTTATTAAATAAAAAATTCTAAAGCAAATGAAAGACTGGTGGTTAAAATTCGGCTGTTTTCTAACAGGATTCCATTATAGCCTGGTCAAAAATTCCAGTGAACAGGCCGCCAAGAATGTCAAGAAATACACCTCGGCCATGCTGTTGATTGTGTTGGTTTGGTTTTTTATTGGCTACAGCTTTGCTACTCGTTACTTGCACTTTGAGCTGTGGGGTGGCATTGCCGGTGGTTTGATTATGGGCTTTGTCATTATACAGATTGAGCGAATCATCATCCTGTCCACAAAAGTAAGTTTTTGGTCTACGGCATTCCGTGTTTTACTGGCAATCGTGATGTCCATTTTAGGCGCATTTATCATGGACCAGATTACGTTCAAGGATGATATCGAACTCCGCAAAACGCAGGTGATGGATGAGCGGGTAAAGCTTGCAGTCAAACAATCTGAGGACGATATAGAAAAACAAATATTGAGCCTTGACAGCATGATTGCCAAGGCGAGCCATAAATATGAGGAAGTGAGTGCGGACCTCAAGAAAAATCCGGTTATTGTCACGACATATACCAACAGCAGTATCACCAAGGACAAAGAAGGAAAGCCCGTCAACAGCACACAGTCGACCAACAGATCGGTGATGGAGAATCCTAAAAAAATGGAGTTGGAACAACTGCACAAGCAGATTGAAACCCTGCAACAGAAAAAATTTGAACTTGCGGGATCCATCACGACCCTAAAAGAACGAAAAGAAAAAGAACTGAAAGCTTCTACAGGTTTTTTGGATGAGTTGACGCTGTTGCACAGTGTCGTTACCTCTTCTAACATCGGGATATTCGTTTACCTTCTTTTTATGTTGTTTTTCTTGGCGATTGAACTGTTTGTGCTGGTTATGAAATTGACGGACAAGGAATCCGATTACGATAAATTATTGCAACATCAAACCAATATACGGGTACAGATGTTAGAAAAATTAAGAGGTTAGGAAAAGCCGTGTTGTTCTTTCATCAGGAATCAATAACACATTATATATTATATTCATTTAAATCAAAAGTATCATGTCTATTAAAGAAACCTTTTTTGTAACAGGTGAAAACCTTTTAAAGAAAATTAAGGAAATCATTGCCGAAGGCAATGTCACCAAGATCAGCATCTCAGATAAATCTGGAAAAGAGATTATGAGCTTTCCGGTAACGATTGGTGTAGTGGGTGTCGTGTTTGCACCGATTTTTGCCGCTGTAGGCGCGCTTGCAGCCTTGCTGGCCGAATGCAAGATTACGGTAGAAAAACAAAAAGACGATAGCGAAAACACTCCTCCTCCAGCACCTGGAGATCCAGATCACCATGAAGATGCCGTTATCGAGGTAAAATAGTTTGCCATCGTTAAAAGCTGTTTAAAAATCATTCAAAGCTTTTTTTGTCATGCTGGCAGGAATTGCAAAGCAATCATTCATGCCATTGAAAGCTGGCTCAAATGAATAAACATTGTTGTTTTATAGATGTTGCGGCAAGCCGCAACATGGCAAATCACTTTGTTTTATTAAAATTTAAACAGCTTCTAGAAAAAATTGCTCTGCACAATATTCGTAACCAGAATACGTTATATAATGTACAAAGAGGATTATTGATTATCTGTTGCAGCGCGCATTTGGATAATGAATAACTTAAAAAAAGAGGCCGTCTCTCTGAGACGGCCTCTTTCATGAATAGGGATTAAATCTAAAGTCTTTTGATTCGAATATTTCGAAAAAAGACTTCCGATCCATGTCCCAAAAAGCCAATGTGTCCTAATTTGTTGTTTAAGCCAGGATGGTTTTTGCTGTCCAATGTTCCATTTTTGGAAGCTTCGGCCAAATCGCCATCAAGAATGACCTCTCCATTTAACGTCACTTTAATTTTACTGCCTTGAACTCGGATCTCCTGTGAATTCCATTCGCCAATAGGTTTCATTCCCTTGCGTTTAGCCGGAAGAATCCCATAAGCAGACCCATGATATTGGTATTCTTTTAGATTCTTATAAATTTCTGCATCATTGTCCAAAATCTGGATTTCTGTTCCCACATAGGCCGCATCTCCCTCTAAAGGTGTACGAATGCCGACACCATTGTTAGCACCCGGAGTGAGCTTAAAATCAAAGCGGTACACAAAATCCCCATATTGCGCTTTGGTATAGAGATTTTTTCCAAATTTGGCATCCGGATTGGCCCGGATATACCCTTCTTGCGTAATCTCATAAGCAGGTGTTTCGGTCCATTTGTCAAGGTTTGTCCCATCAAACAGCAGTTCAAATCCTTCCTTTTTCTCGGTATCGGTCAATGTATAGACTTCTTTACGTGGCAATTCCTTAACATAGATATCACGATACCAGACCTGCGAACCATGTGCCTGCAGTTCAATTTGTTCTACCGGAAAAATGGACTGATTGCGATCCCAGTAATTCTCCAATGTAACGTTGTCCACTACCAATTCGCCGTTCAGCCATACCCACACTTTCTCACCCACCATACGAATTTTGAACGTATTCCATTCACCCAATGGGTTATCAGCTACTTTCAAAGGGTCTTTCGGGTTCTTTTGGTTATTATACAATCCTCCTGAACCAACTTGTGCTCCTACGTTTGTGCGGGAAATATCCCAAATCTGTACTTGTGGTGTACCGCGCAAATAAACACCCGCATCTGGCTCTTTTCCGTTCGGATCCAATTTCCAGTCAACGAGCATCTCAAAATCGCCATACTGTTTTACCGTAGCAATATTGTCGCCGTGACCACTAAACACAAGCTCGCCATTGCTTGCTTTCCAGCTTTCACGCATCTTTTGGTCGGCTACAGCTTGTTTTTCAGCCAACTCCTTCTCCGACATCTTTTCTCGTTTAATCGGATTCTCGACCAAGCCTTTCCATCCGGTCAAGTCCTTGCCATTGAAAATCGACACATACCCCTCTCCTTTTGCCATTTCGGACAAATGACGTACGATAGCTTCCCGCAGATAAGAGCTTTCACTGCCCGAAAGATTGCCCATAGCTTTATTTAGAATATTCCGAACTTCTGTCCCATCATAAGCATGGCTATCGGTAGCGATATTCATAGCGGTATTTGTCGCTGCACCTTTTAATTCTGCATCGTCCATATACTTCGCGGCAAATATAAGCGCCTGATATGTTCCGGTCGCTTGCAAACTACCCAAAACAGACCGCTTCTGCGCAACACTGTTTGCCAAGGCAAAAGCATCCTTGAGCATCAATGTTTTCTGCTCGGGTGTATGTGCACTGGCATTGACCTGTCTGATCAATCCTCCGAATATTTTATTGAAATTTTGGCTGTCCTTTTCGGTTCTCGACAAGGTTACCAGCGTAGAAAGCACTTCGGGATTTGACCAGTCGGAAAGGGAAGCAATCGCTGCGTTGCGAAGACCATCATTATTCAAATAATTCTTTACGGCCTGCAGTGCTTCTTCACCACCTACCCCCGCGAATACCGGAAAATATTTGGCAGATGAAGGGGCTGCCGAACGCGATATGTTCGCCGCTAAGCGCTTGATTTTCGCTTCTTTGTCAGCACTTGCATTCAATGTGATGACAATTGCGTCTTGTATGGGTTTGGCATCAGCTTCCGAAGCTGTCGACAAGGCCTGCACTAAAGCATCGAAATCATCTACATTTACCACATTGGGAAGTGCTTTCAAAGCCGCTGTTTTAACACCATTGTCAGAAGCATTTAATAAAGGTAAAACCGCTTTTGAAGAATTTTCATTCGTACGTTGCGCTAGAATGCCGAGCAAAACCAGTTGTGTCTTTGCATCTGCGCCTGCTACAGCGTTATTGATCGTTTCCATCACATGAGCATCTTTGGAAGACAGCAATAACGACACAATAGCCTTGGTTGTGACGTCATCAGCTTGAGCAATCTTACTGACTAGATAAGCCGTATTATGTCCATCGGATAATTTCGAAAGGGTGTTTAAAGCCGCTATTTTAGCTTGTGCGCCTTTCAAGCTTCCCAACGATTTTTCAATAGCAGGAACATCATTGGCCGAGCCCTCTTGTGCCAAATAATTAAGGATACTCTCCTGCACTGCAGGTGAAGATTTTTTTAGCGTAGCGATAAGCTTTTTAGCATCTGCTGCCGTCGCATGCTCACCAAGCAACGATAAAGCCGTGGCACGATATAATGTATTGTCGCTTACGACCGCCTTCAACAGTTGTTTGCGTGCTTTCGATGGGTTAGCCTTTGCCAGAAGTTGCAAGGCACCTACCTGTAAAGTGGACGCCCCTACTTTTTCCGCTTCTTTGGAAACGGCAGTCGCCACAGATAGAGCCAGTTTTTGTTGTCCTTCCTGATATAGGTAATTCGCATAATCCAGTGTCAAACCACCTATATTGCTTTTATCAAATTGATAATTAGCTGATTTGAGCTTCTGCAAAAATACGGGAGCCGATTTAACACCGGCAATTTTGCTCAATGCCGTGTAGGCATTACGTTGATAATTCTCGGATGTATATTGACTCAATGTCGCAATAATAGCGTCCTCATCTGCCTTCGACTTCAAGTCGCCCAATGCCGCAACAATAGCCGTGGTTGTTTTTTCAGATTGGGATTCGCTTAATGCCTTCGATAAGGCTTGTGCTGCCTCCGGCGTGCGGATACCGTTTAGTGCTAACGCGGCCTTATCTACAAGATAGTCGTCTTTCAGATAGGGAACGATCGCCGAAACAGCTTCGTTTTTAGACGCTTGCTTCATCAAGGTTAACACAAATCCCTTGTTATCCTTATCTGTGATTTTGTCCAATGCCAATATAAGTCCTTGGGAAAAGATTTCCCTTTTGGTATCCATACCAGATTGCATGACATAGAAAGAATAGGAATTGGCAGCGTATTCCGTTGCCGCATTGTTACCACCTTGTGGCTTGAGCCCCTGTAGCAGGTTGGCGATATCTTCCGCAGTAAAACCTTCCAGCTCTTTCATGGCCATCAGGAACTTACCATGCTCTTCAGCTGGCTGTTGTGCCAAAACATCTGCTATTTTAGTGGCTGACGTCCGGTTTGCAGGCTGTTGCGCATAGGCAACAACTTGAAACAAAAGCAGGGCCGATAATGTATTAAATACTTTTTTCATCAAAATTATTTGTTTTTACATAGTGACGAAACTTGTCTGTCCACTTAATTAGGCAGGCATGAGCTTGTTCTATCCATTTTGCTTTTTTAGAAGCATCCCATGCAGTTTCATTTTCAGTTAAATTGAATTAAATAGTCCAAGGGCCACGCATTGGCTGGTCGATCAAGCGGTTTGCCGCTTCATCATTCACAAATACCTGTTTTTGCGAATCGAAATGCAGGGTCCTGTTCAACCGAAGGGCTGCCAATCCGAGATTGACCAAAGTAGCCGAATAATAACCGTTTTGCTCGTTTAACGCAAATTTTTGCCGTGTACGGCAAGCTTCCACAAAATCGGTCATTTGAGGCGCAGGATCTGGATATTGGGCTAGTTTGCGCTCCATATCTGGAATATCCGACACAAAACCTTTAAACAATTTGCCTTTAGGGCCTTCGATATAAGCCTGTCCCACTTCGGTACCAGCACCGTCCAGAATGATTTGGCATCCATCAGCATAGGTATACGTAATCTTACGCCATGTACCTACCGCATCGTTATGTTGCTGAGGTGCATCTACCTCGATCTTAATCGGGCTTTCCTCATCTTTTCCCAGAAAATATTGCACCGGATCCAAATAATGTTGCCCCATATCGCCTAATCCGCCACCGTCATAGTCCCAATATCCTCTAAATGTCGTATGTACGCGGTGTGTGCTATATGGCTTATGAGGCGCCGGACCTAACCACATGTCGTAGTCTAATTCTTTGGGCACCTGTTCTACAGGTAAGTTTTCTTTTCCAACCCAATAAAATTTCCAATCGAAACCCGTATGCTTACTGATCGTCACTTTCAATGGCCATCCCAACATACCGCTATCGACCAATTTTTTCACTTTCTTCACGGGCGTATTGAGTCCATAGAAATTAGCATCAAACCGAAACCAGGTATTCAATCTAAATATATTACCATGTTGAGCAACAGCTTCTTTTACTTTCTTACCTTCACCTATAGTTCGGGTCATCGGTTTTTCACACCAGATATCTTTACCGGAACGGGCAGCCTCCACGGCCATAATGCCATGCCAATGTGGGGGTGTGGCAATGTGCACAATATCGACCTCCTTGTCCTGAATCAGCTCACGGTAATCGTGATACTCTTTCACTCCACCACCCAAGGCCTTCTGTGCCAAAGCCAAATGGCGTGTGTCCACGTCGCAGATAGCGACGGTTTTCGTTCCGGCATAGCCAAAATGGCCTCTACCCATAGATCCTACACCTATAACGCCTTTGGTCAAATGGTCGCTTGGCGCTAAGAAGCCCTTACCCCCGAGCACATAGCGCGGAACGATGGTAAAAGCAGCCGCACCAATCAATGATTTTTTGATAAAATCACGTCTTGAAGTGTTGTTTTCTCTCATTTTATATATTAGTTTATGTTGAATGTTAGCATATTTTGTATTCAATGCCCAAATTATCAAATAATTGTTGATATTTCGAAGGAATATTGTCACTGATGATCATATCGACTTTGGACAAAGCGGAGATCTTTCCCAAGCTCTTCCGGTCAAACTTAGAAAAATCAGCCAATACAATAACTTTATGGACCGATTCCATCATCCTGCGATTTAGTAAAGCCTCTTGGGCATTGGTGGTCGTGATCCCAAATTCAAAGTCGATACCGTCCACTCCCAGAAAAAGCTTAGAACAAAAGAAATCACTCAAAAGATCTTCTGCATACCGTCCTGTGATAGACGATGACGTTTTTCGAACTGGCCCCCCTAATTGAATAATGTCTACATTGTCATAATCGATAAGTTCCATCGTCACGTTAATAGCCGATGTGATAACCGTTAATCGTTCCTGAGGGACAATTTCCCGGGCAAAATATTGCATAGTAGTGCCTGAAGCGATGATAATGGAATCATTGGGCTCCACCATCTTTGCGGCTTCCGATCCGATGCGTTTCTTCTCGGCTGCATGCAATAGCGCTTTTTCGTTGATAGGCCGATCTTTCTGATATGGGTTCACATTGGTAGCGCCACCGTGCGTACGGAATATCATACCCGCATCTTCTAGAAACTGTAGATCTTTCCGAATCGTAACGGACGAAACTTTTAAACTTTCACAGAGATCGACCACGGAAACATGGCCGTTCTTATTGATTTCTTTAATAATATATTGGTGGCGTTCAACATTATTCATATCAACCAAGTTAGGAATTCTATTTATTAAAACCTAAACATATAAATATTTTTTCACAAAGTTTCGTTTATTTACGGTTTTTAGTATATTTACACATCAAAACGAAACAAATCAAAATGAAATTCACGCGGACCGAATCTTTAAACACCATAAACTCAACTTCTGAATGGGACATTGCCATCATTGGGGGCGGTGCAACCGGCTTGGGAATAGCGGTAGACGCCGCATCCCGGGGATATAAAACCGTGTTGGTGGAAAAATACGACTTTGCAAAAGGCACTTCCAGCAAAAGCACCAAACTGGTACATGGCGGTGTGCGGTATTTGGCAAATGGAGATGTTAAATTGGTGTATGCTGCCTTGAAGGAGCGTGGATTAATTTTTAAGAATGCACCCCATGTTTCGTTTGTACAACGCTTTGTCATCCCTTCCTATAGTATCTTTAGCAAGTTGAAGTTCCTTATTGGACTCAAGCTTTATGATTGGATGGCCGGACGATTACGCATCGGCAAATCAAGCCTCTTGTCAAAAAAAGAGGTATTGGCAAAACTGCCACACATCAAGACAAAAGGCCTAAAAGGAGGCATTCAATATTTTGACGGACAGTTTGACGACGCAAGATTAGCGGTTAATTTAGCACAAACGGCGGCTTCTTACGGCGCGACGCTCATCAATTATGGCGAGGTTACACAAATCTCCAAAAATGCCCGCCAAAAAGTCAATGGTCTTACCTTCATGGACAGAGAAAATGGCCAGGAATATGTTGTTCGTTCAAAAGCCGTTATCAACGCTACCGGTATATTTGTGGACGACATTTTAAAATTGGACACACCCACGCATAAAAACCTTGTTCGTCCAAGTCAAGGGACACATGTTGTTGTTGATAAGGCATTTTTAGGGGGCGAAGATGCCCTGATGATACCCGAAACGAGTGATGGCCGGGTGTTGTTCGGTGTGCCTTGGCACGATAAGGTGCTGTTGGGTACAACCGATACACCTATAAATGAACATCAGATCGAGCCACATCCCCTAGAAGAGGAGATTGCATTTATATTAAGCACTGCCGAACAATATATGGTCAAACCGCCTACACGGGCGGATGTCTTAAGTGTTTTCGCAGGCCTGCGCCCCTTGGCAGCTCCGTCCAACGGAGAAGAAGATAGTACGAAGGAAATCTCCCGGGACCATAAACTGATAAAAAGCGATTCCAATTTAATAACTATAACAGGCGGAAAATGGACAACTTACCGAAAAATGGGTGAAGAAACAGTTGATATGGCTATTGAAACAGCCGGTTTGACACCCCACCCCTGTAAAACACAGCATCTACTTCTCCATGGCGCTACGGAACAAAAAGAAAGTGGCCATTGGCAGGTATACGGCACAGATTACGAGGCCATCACTCAGTTGATGAAAAAATATCCTGAACTTGCACAAAAATTGCATGAAAATTACGATTTTAGATTAGCAGAAGTGGTTTGGGCTTGTCGGAATGAAATGGCGTTGAAAATTGAAGACTTCTTGGCACGTCGGATTCGATTTCTCTTGTTAGATGCAAAGGCATCGTTGCAGGCTGCCCCCCTTGTTGCCAAGACCATGGCCGAACAACTTGGAAAAGATCAACAGTGGATAGACCAAGAGTTAAAAGATTACGCAACACTTGTACAACAATATAGCTTGGACGACAATTTACCATTAGCGGAGAAACCAGCAACCCCAAACAATGAAACACGTATCACGGCAGATAACCCTTATAAACAATAAACATGAATAAAGAATTTATATTAGCATTGGATCAGGGAACAACCAGCTCAAGAGCCATCTTGTTCAATAAAAAAGGTAAAATTGAAAACATTGCCCAGCGGGAATTTACACAGATATTTCCCAAATCGGGATGGGTAGAGCATGATGCCCGGGAGATTTGGTCAACTCAACTTGCTGTGGTGACCGAAGTAATTGCCAAATCAAAAATAAAATTGGATGACATCAAGGGAATCGGCATAACCAATCAACGGGAGACCACGGTGGTATGGAACAAAAAAACTGGTGAACCTGTTTATAATGCCATTGTGTGGCAAGATAGACGAACTGCTGACTATTGTAAGGATATCACTGCTAAGGGGTTGGACAAGATTATACAAGAGAAAACAGGCTTGCTGATCGATGCCTATTTTTCTGCTTCTAAAATCAATTGGATACTCCAAAACGTAAAGGGAGCGAGAAAATTGGCCGATAAAGGCGAATTGGCTTTCGGCACGATAGATTCTTGGCTGGTGTATAATCTCACGAACGGAGGTAAGCACATCACCGATGTTTCGAACGCCTCCCGAACACTTTTATTCAATATACACACCTTATCATGGGATGAGGAATTATTGCGCATATTCGACATTCCAGCCTCTATGTTACCCACAGTCTGTGACAGTTCGGAAATTTACGGCGAAACAAGCACCGAAATGGGAAGCAAACCCATCCCTATTGCCGGCATTGCAGGCGATCAACAGGCCGCCTTATTCGGTCAGCTATGTATCCAAAAGGGCATGGTTAAGAACACATATGGCACGGGTTGCTTCCTATTGATGAACATTGGCAAAAAACCAGTCATTTCCAACAACAAGCTCCTTACGACCGTCGCTTGGAAAATCGGAAAAGAAGTAAATTACGCATTGGAAGGCAGTATTTTTATAGGAGGTGCAGTGGTTCAATGGTTGCGCGATGAATTGGGGATCATCAAATCTGCAGGTGATATCGAACGATTGGCTACCGAAGTGGAGAACACAGACGGCGTGTACTTAGTTCCCGCATTCTCAGGTTTGGGTGCACCGCACTGGAATCCGCAGGCGCGTGGCATGTTAATGGGGCTCTCCAGAGGGTCAAGCAATGCGCACATTGCACGTGCCGCATTGGAAAGCATTGCCTATCAGACATACGACATATTGAAAGCCATGGAAATGGATTCGGGATCAAAAATCAAGGAGCTTCGAGTCGATGGTGGCGCTACCCAGAATAATTTTTTGATGCAGTTTCAATCCGACATTCTCCAAACCAGCGTTGTAAGGCCCGCCATCACGGAAACGACGGCTATGGGAGCTGCTTTTCTCGCCGGACTTGCCGTCGGCTTTTGGAAAGATATGAAAGAATTACAATCTTTATGGCAAGAGGATGTTACATTTGTATATGACAAACGTAAAAAATACAATCAACAATTAAAAGAATGGAAACGGGCGACCGATACCGTAAAGTATTGGGCAGATTACCATAAATAACTTTGACAAACGATAAACCATACGACTTATGAACCCTTTTTTAGCTGAACTCATCGGAACCGGAATCATGATATTGCTTGGAGGTGGCGTGGTAGCAAACGTCGTCTTAAAAGGCACCAAAGGAAACAGCTCGGGCTGGATCGTCATCACTACGGCTTGGGCATTGGCCGTTTTTGTTGCCGTAACTATCGCCGGGCCATATAGTGGTGCCCACCTAAACTGTGCTGTGACGTTGGCCAACTTAGCACTGGGCAAACTTGATTTAACAACCTCCCTTTCATACATGGCTGCCCAATTTATCGGTGCCATGCTGGGTGCATTTTTGGTTTGGTTGGTCTACAAAGATCATTTTGATCAAACAGAGGATGCCGGTGCAAAGCAAGCCGTCTTCTGTACTGCTCCGGCCATCAAGAATTTACCGCTTAATTTGGTAAGTGAAATCATCGGCACCTTTGTACTCATCTTCACCATCCTACATTTTACGGACGCCAAAATGGGTGACTCTACCGTTATTGGTTTAGGCTCTATTGGTGCTGTACCGGTAGCCTTTTTAGTGTGGGTAATCGGTCTATCTCTTGGAGGCACAACCGGCTATGCCATCAATCCGGCAAGGGATATGGGCCCACGCATCATGCATGCCCTGTTGCCTATCAAGAATAAAGCTGGCTTTAACGCATCTTATGCATGGGTTCCTGTCATCGGCCCCTTGGTAGGTGCTTTGCTTGCTGTAGGTTTATTTTTTCTCATACATCCATAATACCCGGATCTAACAAACTGTTTAAGCATGATACCAACCAGCAGACGATCCCTACCCATACTTATCAGTTTAACCTTGATGCTATCGTCTTGTAACCTGAAAAAACAAATGGCAACGCAACATCTCGATTTTCCTGCTTTCTCTTACGAAGGCCATCGTGGAGCAAGGGGACTGTACCCGGAAAACACTATCGGTGCCATGAGGACGGCAATTGATCTGCCTAAAGTGACCACATTGGAAATGGACTGCCACATCACCAAGGACAAAAAAGTAGTCGTATACCACGATCACTACCTCAACCCAAAGTTTGTCCAATATAATAACGGCAAACCACTAAAAGGCAAAGATGAAAAGGGACTCATCTACAGCTACACCTATAACGAGTTGCAGAAATTTGATATCGGCTCCAAATATTACGCAGATTTCCCGGAACAAAAGAAGGTGAAAACAGCGATTTCCCTCCTATCCGATCTGATTGATGAAGCCGAATCTTATGCAAAGGAAAAACGTGCAACGCCCATGTACTACAATATTGAAACCAAGAGCAAGGAAGATAAAGATGGTGAATATCATCCGCAACCTCAGGAGTTTTCAGACTTGGTTATGCAAGTCGTTGTCGACAGAGGTATTGCTTCACGTACAGTCATCCAATCGTTTGACAAAAGAACCATTCAATACATCAACAAAATCTACCCTCAAATCAAAACATCCTATCTCATCGATGCTAAAAACACAAAAACAGTCAAAGGCTTGGTTGAAGAGTTGGGATTTAAGCCATTTATTATCAGCCCAAACTATCAGATAGTAGATAACGTATTCGTCAAAGAAGCCCATAAACTGGGCATAAAAGTCATTCCGTGGACAGTTAACAATGTGAAAGAGATGGAACGGTTAAAATCTTTGAAAGTAGACGGTATAATCAGCGACTATCCTAATTTGTTTTAATATGGAATTTATTGAAAGTGCTGTTCAAAAAACGTTATATTGAGGCTACCGAACTATCTCATTAATTAGAGCGTGCTGGTAATTAAAGAAATGTCCAACTACAGCAGGCAGTTTTTGACTTCTTACCTACCGTCGCTATTCTATATACAACATGACGGGCTGTACAACGTTTTTCTCGACTGCCCACCCTTACTTCTGCGCCCGAATGACACTCAGCGTTTGTTGTGAGATTCCTAAATAAGATGCGATATCGCCCAGAGGTGCGCGGAGTAAGATATTCGGATGTTGCTCCAAAAGATTTTGGTAACGTTCTTGAGCTGTTTCAAATTGCAGGCTTTGCAATCGGGAAGAAAAACCAATCAATGATTCGAGCAAGATAGCTTGAATAAGCTTGTTGATTGCAATGGAACCGGTTGCCAGATTTTCAATGGCCGTAAAGGGAATAACCGTTAGTGTCGATGTTTCCAGTGCTTCAATGCCATAGATAGATTTTTTATGGTTGAAAACACTCTCAGATCCTCCGGAAAAACTGTTTTCCGGAAAAAAATAATGGGTAATATCCCTTCCGGATTTGTAGTAGAACATACGTACTAAACCCTCTTGCACAAAATAGACATTTTTGGAATAGTGGTCTGTATCCAATACAATGCTCTTTTTTTGGAAGACCTTCGTTGTACTGGCCTCGTCTATTTGCCGCAAAAGATCGTCAGATAAACCAAATGCCGATTGTAGATAAGCAATAAGTTGCATATCACTAAAATAGGCATTTTAGGCAGAATACCAAGAAACAAAAAAAACAGGATGTTTCACACCCTGCTTTCCTTATTTTATGGTATAGCATTGATTACTTTTTCGCAACCAAAGATACTTTAAAGTTAATTTCCTTAGAAATCAAATCATCCGCTTTACCAGCATAGTTTACACCCCAGTCTTCGCGGGCGATATTGAAGTCAGCATCCACTTTTGCAGAAGCATCCGTCAATTCAGCTACCTTGGCATCAAATGTGATGTTTTTAGAAGTTCCTTTTATGGTCAAATTGCCAGACACTTTCAACTCGTTTTCGGTTGCGCCAGCCTCTACATTGGTGATTTCAAACTTGGCTTCAGGGTGGTTAGCAACATCAAAGAAATCTTCAGATTTCAAATGGCCATCCAATTTGTCTTTGTACTCACCTTCCAAATCCGTCGTGTTGATGGTATTCAAGTCCAATACAAAGTTTCCACCCGTGATTTTATTACCATCAACATGCAAAGCTCCAGATTTCACACCGACAGTCCCGGTGTGGCTTCCCGTTACTTTTGTGCCTGTCCATACGACTTTTGATTCTTGTGCGTCTACAGTATAGTCAACTCCTACCACTTCTGTGGTTGTCTCCACTGAGTCAGTCGTTTCTGCCTTTTTGCCTTCCGGATTTCCGGCACATGATGCAAGAACCAATCCTGCAACAGCTGCTAATAATACGATTTTTTTCATGTTCAATTATATGCTATTAAATGTTTGTTATGATTTATTTCTCGCCAAAAATAATATTATCCAAAAAATAAAAAATCCCTTTGTCGCTTTTTTAACATTTAAACGACAATTCTAATGCAAAGGTGCTGCTTCAACACGCTTAATGTCTGCTCCCAGCGCTTTTAACCGTTCTTCGATATCCTGATAGCCCCTTTCTATTTGCTCAATATTGTAAATAACAGACTTTCCTTGTGCCGAAAGTGCGGCGATCAGCAAAGAGACACCGGCTCTGATATCTGGCGAAGTCATTTCGATCCCTCTCAACTTGGTTTGGTTGTTCAGTCCAATGACGGTGGCCCTATGCGGATCGCACAAAATAATCTGGGCACCCATATCAATCAGCTTGTCCACAAAGAACAGACGGCTCTCGAACATTTTTTGATGGATCAGTACGTTACCCTTGGCTTGAATAGCTGTTACCAGCACAATGCTAAGCAGATCCGGCGTGAAGCCGGGCCACGGAGCATCTGCCACGGTAAGGATCGAACCATCTATAAAGGTGTCGATTTCATAAGAATCTTGCGAAGGAATATAGATGTCATCTCCCCTTAACTCAAACTGAATGCCCAGCTTGGCAAATATGGATGGGATAATTCCCAGCTCCTGAAAACACACGTTCTTTATCGTTATTTCGGAACCGGTCATCGCCGCAAGCCCAATAAAAGAACCTATTTCGATCATATCCGGCAACATGCGGTGTTCCGTACCGTGCAGGCGTTCTACGCCCTCAATGGTCAACAGGTTGGAGCCGATGCCCGAAATCTTTGCGCCCATCCGGTTTAACATCTTGCACAACTGTTGCAGGTAAGGTTCACATGCGGCATTATATATCGTGGTAATGCCTTTGGCCAACACGGTAGCCATGACGACATTGGCCGTACCCGTTACCGAAGCTTCATCTAACAGGATATACGTTCCTTTGAGCTGTGTAGCATCCACATTAAAGAAGTGGTTTTCGGCATCATACACAAATTTGGCCCCTAATTTTTCAAAGCCGAGAAAATGTGTGTCCAGCCGTCTACGGCCAATTTTATCGCCTCCGGGTTTAGGAATGGCAGCCTTCCCAAAACGGGCCAACAACGGCCCGACAATCATAATCGATCCGCGTAAACCCCCACCCTTTTTCTTAAACTCTTCGGTTTGGAAATAATCGATGTTAATATCTTTGGCTTCAAATTCATACGTGTCTTTGCTTAGCCTATTCACCACGACACCCAAGGCACGCAACAAATCAATAAGCTTGTTCACATCCTTTATGTCGGGAATGTTGCTTATGGTCATTTTTTCAGGTGTGAGCAAGACGGCTGACAAGATTTGTAATGCCTCATTCTTAGCTCCCTGGGGAATGATTTCACCTTTTAATTTCTTACCGCCTCTTATTTCAAATGCATTCATATTAAAAAGTCAAAATTAAAAATTAAAAGTAAAAAAGTTAGAACTTAGCAGTCAAAAGTTAGAAACACTGCACTAACGCTCCCCTCTCCTGTTTCCCCTCCTTTGCCGTGTCTCGGCCAAGGCAAGGGAGGTGTTGGGGGAGGATTAAAAGTAAAAATAGGACATCGTACTTATTTTAACACGAAGGAAGTCGTGCAAAGCGGATAGCGTCTAAAAATATACGAATCGTCTTCTTTTTTAAACGCCATCTTTTCATACGGCCTCTCAACAACAGCATTGCTGGTGTAAAAACAAAAACCTATTTCTTGTAGTTATTGTTCTTTTTAAACGTTTTTTTGCCGGCATTTTGTTTTTTACCGCCATTATTGTTCTTTTGGTTATTTGCCGGGGCGGCTGTTTTTGTCCTGCTTCCCGGAGGAGGTGTCTTGAAATCCAACTTGGTCAATACCGTATCCAAAGGCAACGACAGCTTACTCTTAGACAATTCGATCAAATCATGAATGATCTGCTCATCCTGCACCGTATCCTTATTCCAAGTCACATATGCCATTTTCATAAAGTTGGCAATACCGACAACCATTTTTTGCTTGGCTTCCGATTCGGGCATGGCAATTGCTCTTTCAATCATCCGTTCTACGGTGTAACCATAGTGTTTATAACGGATCCGATGCTGTGGATATTCCAACAGATCGGGCTTGTGGTGTATTTCTTCACGTTTGGGCACAGGATACGGAGAATCTACATCAATCTTAAAATCAGAAATGATATGTAAGTGATCCCAAAGCTTGTGCTTAAAATCAGAAACATCTCTCAAATGGGGATTCAGCACCCCCATCATATCGATGACGACCTGCGCATAGCGATTTCTTTCTTCTTTCGTGGGCAATGTGCAGATATAGTCTACCATATTTTGCACATTTCTCCCGTATTCGGCCAATATTAGTTTTGGCCTGGTACTGTTGTAATCAAATTCCATAAAGTGTGTTTGTACGCTATTTCAACGTTATGAATGCGCAGTTATTATTTTCTATTGAACAATTCTAAGTTTTGCAAATTTAAGCAACAATTGTTTCTGTCCCAACTCTTTGAAGAAAATTGTTGCCTTGATGTCCGGTTTATTGCCCTCAAGGTTAATAACCTTGCCAAAACCAAACCGCTCATGTTCCACTTGCATGCCTACCTGCAGGCTCGAGGTATCCGATGGTGCAAAGCCGGGTGTAGGCACATGGGCTTTCGGCAAGATAGACGTTGTTTTGACCACTTTGGGCTTCGGTTTGGAAAAAGCATCCGTATCCCGTTGCTTCCAGGCCATGCGTTCAGCCTGAAATCCGCCCTCCATTGAGGTGGCAACTGCCCTCGGCTGAAAGTCCAGTTCAAGGCAAGCGGGATGCAGCTCATCCAAAAACCGGCTCGGTTCGCAATTGTTCAACGTTCCCCACCGATACCTTGAGGTAGCATAGGACAAATGCAATTTTTTTTCCGCACGCGTAACAGCTACATAAAATAACCGACGCTCTTCTTCCAGCTCTGATCGGGAGTTTAAGGATAATTGCGAAGGAAACAAATTCTCTTCCAAGCCCACGATAAACACCATAGGAAACTCCAATCCTTTGGATGAATGGATCGTCATCAGGGATACGGTGTCTGCATTCGGATCTTTATCGTTGTCGTCGTTGGTCAACAAAGCGACATCCTGCATAAAAATGTCAAGGCCTTTTTCTTCAATATCTTCCCGCTCTGAAAATTCCTTGATACCATTTAATAGTTCTTGAATGTTTTCATAACGGCTCAATCCTTCCACCGATTTATCCTCGTAGAGATCTTTTAAAATGCCCGAATGCTGCGCGATATGCATAGCTGTGTCAAAAGCCGAACTGTTTTTAGCCATTGCCTGAAAACTTTGGATCATGAGGGCAAAGTTGCCTACGGCCCCGGCACTTCTTCCGTCCAGGAACATTTGCGCGTTGGCCACTACGTCCCAAAGCCGGTATTGCTGTTGGTCTGCCACGACCATGATTTTTTCAACGGTGGTATCACCAATTCCCCGTCTTGGATAATTGATGACCCGTTTCAATGCCTCTTCATCATTGGGATTGAATGTCAAACGGAAATAAGCAATCAAATCCTTGATTTCCTTGCGTTGATAAAAGGATGTTCCGCCATACAACTTATAAGGGATGCCTATTTTTCGCAAAGCCTCTTCCATTGCACGCGATTGGGCATTCGTACGGTAGAGAATAGCAAAATCTTTGTATTTGAATCCTTTTAAGGCTTTTTCCTGAGAAATAGCTTCGGCCACAATCTTTCCTTCCTCGTTATCCGAAAAAGCCCGCGTGACCTTGATCTTGTCGCCGTCTTCATTTTCCGAAAAAACATTCTTCTCCAATTGGTTCTTGTTTTTCTCGATAATGCTGTTGGCAGCGTTAACAATCGTTTTGGTTGAACGGTAATTTTGCTCCAACTTGAACACGTTCACATCCGGATAATCTTTTTGGAAGTTCAGGATATTCTGGATATTGGCACCGCGAAAGGCATAGATACTTTGCGCATCGTCACCTACTACACAAATATTTTCATGCACGGCAGCCAATCGTTTAACAATAAGATACTGTGAAAAATTGGTGTCTTGATACTCGTCCACCATCAGGTACTTAAACTGATGTTGGTAGCGATGCAACACCTCTGCATGTTTGTTCAGCAATACATTGGTTTTAAACAACAAATCGTCAAAATCCATCGCTCCGGCTCTATAACACCGTTGGGCATAGGTCATATAAATCTGCCCCAGTTGTCCCCGTCCGTTGGAAATATCTTCTGCCATGATAGCCTCATTTTTATTGTATTCCTGTGGCGAAATGAGGTTGTTCTTTGCCGCGGAGATTCGTCCGAAGACATGGTTGACGTTGTATAGCTTATCATCGAGGTTCATTTCCTTGATGATGGCCCGCAAAAGGCTCTTGGAATCGTCTGTATCGTAAATGGTAAAGTTTTTCGGATAACCGATCAATTCGGCTTCCCGGCGCAATATGCGGGCGAAAACCGAGTGGAATGTTCCCATCCAAATATTCTTCGCCTCTTGCCCCACCACACGCATGATGCGTTCACGCATTTCCTTTGCCGCCTTGTTGGTAAAGGTCAGCACTAAAATGTTGAACGGGTCCACCCTTTTCTGAATCAGATGGGCTACACGATAGGTAATGACACGCGTTTTACCAGAGCCCGCTCCGGCTACAATCATTACCGGTCCTTCAGTTTGTTCTACCGCTGCCCGCTGAGAGGGATTTAATCCTGCTAAATAATCCAAATCTTGCTCCTAAATATTTATGCCTTGCTTCTACAAAAAAGCAGGTGTAAAGTTAATGAAAAAAGAGCAAAGAACAAGGAACAAAGATCAAAGACAAAACCAGCGCCCTCTCTTCCCCCCTCCTTTGGAAGGGTTGAGGAGTGGATAACAAAGATGAAGGGCAAAGCGGCCTAAAACAGCAATGTTGGCGCTGGTCTCCCGACCAGTGCCTTCCAACCAGCGCCTCCAAGCCTTTACGTTATCCACTGCTCCTAAAACGGTGTATCGTCCGGCATGTCGTTCATACGGGAAGGCATTGTAATGCCTCCGCCACCAAAACCTCCAAAGGAATCCGATGGCCCCATGGCTGAACCAAAACTATCCGGCCCTCCAAACGAATCTCCTGCTGTACCTGCAAAATCTTCTTCCAAATCCACAAACTTCACATACTTACCGATAAAGCGCAACGGTACAATGCCCGTTTCACCATTACGGTGCTTAGCAATGATTACCTCCCCGACGCCAGCTGTTGGCCTTCCCTCTTCATCTTCCGTCAATCCGTAATATTCCGGTCGGTACAGGAACAACACCATGTCCGCATCCTGTTCAATAGAGCCCGACTCCCGAAGATCGGATAGCATTGGGCGTTTGCTGTTGCCCGGTCTGGATTCTACCGCACGGCTCAACTGTGAAAGGGCCAATACCGGAATATTGAGCTCCTTGGCTACGGACTTCAAGGCTCGCGAAATGCTACCTATTTCCTGCTCGCGGTTGCCGCCACCCTTTCCATCGCTTTTTCCGTGCATCAATTGCAGGTAATCCACAATGACCATTTGGATATCGTGCTGTGCTTTCAGCCGGCGGCATTTTGCCCGAAACTCAAACACATTCAACGCCGGTGTATCGTCGATAATAATCGGGGCTTCGGTCAATCGCCCAATTCTGGAATGCAACTGTTGCCATTCGTGGTCAGCCAAATTACCTTTTTTGAGCTTTTCTTGTTCAATTTCAGTCTCTCCGGCAATCAGACGGTTGACCAACTGCACCGAAGACATCTCCAGAGAGAAAACCGCAACAGGACGTTGGTGGTCGACGGCAGCATTACGGGCAACAGAAAGCACAAAGGCTGTTTTACCCATCGCCGGACGAGCCGCAATAATCACCAGATCTGAAGGTTGCCAACCTGAGGTCATTCTGTCCAAAGCGGTCAATCCGGAAGGAATACCCGTCAATCCGTCCGTACGGTCGCGCAACATTTCCAAATTGGAAATGGCTTCCCGCATAATATCATCCATCTTTCTCGAATCACGGCGCAAGTTGTTCTGTGCAATATCAAACAGAGACTTCTCGGCATGATCCAATAAGTCAAAAATATCCGATGTCTCGTCGTAAGAGCTGTTGATAATCTCCGTGGAGACTTGGATTAACTCACGCTGAATATATTTTTGCGAAATAATACGAGCGTGGTACTCGATGTTCGCGGCAGAAACCACCCGATCGGTCAATTGGGTAATATAATAAGCCCCCCCCACCATTTCCAAAGCACCCATCTTGCGCAATTCCGCTGTCACGGTCAGCAAGTCAATAGGTGATGTTTGCTGGAAGAGGTTATAGATCGCCTGATAAATCTTTTGATGGGCTTCTTTATAAAAGGATTCTGGTTTGAGAATATCAATAACTTCACTGAGTGCATTTTTTTCCAACATCAACGCGCCCAATACAGCTTCTTCCAAATCAACAGCCTGCGGTGGTAATTTTCCCAGTCCACTAATCAAATTATTCAGGCTTGTACGCTTCCTGCCCACATTTGACCTTCCTGTCGCACCGCTCGACAAATTGTTTTGATTTTCGCTATCTACCGCCATTCGAAAAATATTCTACTGTTTAAATACTATTAATGATAGCCGCTTTTACGCTGCCTAATATTTTGTCTATCCCGAAATAGATTTGAGGTCGGGGTAACAAAGTTATAAAAAATAAGATGCATCCTTCTAACAAGTTGTAAACACCTTACAGAAGGCCCTTCAACAAGTATGCGAAAGTCTCTTGAAAAGACGAGCTTACAAGCGCAGGGTTACAAACACCACATGTTAAAAACGTGTGGACAGAAGAAATATTCTAATGATAATCAGTTAATTACAATAATGTTAATAACTTTTGGCCTTGTGGATAAACTACACGCTCACCGTTGCTCAAGCAAATATAGCAGTGCGTTTGCACTACGTATTCATAGCCAATCACTTATGCTATTTTTTCTGTTATAGGTACGGAAAACAATCAAAATAACATACTGTGAACCTGTTCAAAAATGGAGGTACAATCTTGCATGTCTATTCTTTGACTAAGCCTGCACTGAGCTTGACGAAGTGCTCAGGATGACAGTAAAATCGACCTTTTTGGACACCTTCATCGAAGATAATCTATAGATGTCTCCTATCGCCGACATGACAAATAAAGGCTTTTATGTCATTTTTAATGCTTTCGTTTACAAGAAGACTGTTCTTATCTTGACGCCAATGCGATTTATCGGGAAAGCGCGATAAAAAAACATAAACATAAAATTTAAACAGGCTCTGTATTACAAAAATACATGCTTTCAAATGGCAGAAAAATGAAAGGTTAAATTATACACTTATCTGCCACCCAATCTGTCGGAAGAGGTTGTTGAAGATAATCCTGATTCAACCAACATTATAATGGCATAAATACCCGCAATATTGTATCTTTGTGCTATGGCAAATGATACTTCTACAATAAAACCTTATAAATCGAAGGAAGGTGGCAAGAAAGAGCAAGTAGCCGATATGTTCAACAACATATCGAAAACGTATGATGTCCTAAACCGGGTGATGACCATGGGGATCGATACGATTTGGCGCAAGAAGGCCATTCGTTCACTAAAAGATCTGCAACCACAATATATCCTCGATGTAGCAACAGGCACAGGAGATTTTGCCATTGAATCCCTTCGTATATTAAAACCTCGCAAGATCATTGGCGTGGACATTTCTGCCGGTATGTTGGAAGTTGCTCAAGAAAAAATTAAAAAGAAAGGACTGCAACAGCAGTTGGAAGTGCAATTGGGCGATTCGGAAAGGCTTCAATTTGACGATAATACGTTCGATGCCGTAACTGTAGCATTTGGTGTCCGGAATTTTGAAAACCTTGAACAAGGGCTTGCCGATATACACCGGGTATTGAAACCGGGAGGAAGAGCCGTAATCTTGGAATTATCCAATCCTACAGCTTTTCCCATTAAGCAGTTATACCATTTTTGGTTCCATAAATTGACACCTGCTTTGGGTAAACTCGTTTCCAAAGATACAAGCGCCTATTCTTACCTGCCCGAATCCGTCGCTAATTTTCCCGATGGCCAGCGTTTTGCAGCCATCACAGACAAGGTTGGATATAGCCAGACCAAAGTGCGTCCACAAACCTTTGGTTTCTGCACCATTTACGAATGTACAAAATGAACAGGTTTTTAGTATATACAATGTTTATGCTCTTCGCTGTAACAACAGTACAGGCGCAACATCGGTTTTCCCTACCCTTTTCTTCCTTTTATGACGAGGATGCATGGCTATCTATGGGCTTACAGTATAACTATGTCAATTCAACCTACAAAATAGGTCTTAAAGAAAATTGGGCATCCATGGGCACCAATGTCCCTCCTAATAATGAGTTTTATATTGAAAGGTTTCAATCTATTCAAAGCGAGGTTAGCCACGGCATGTCGGTCGGGCTTCCGATTGAATTACGGGCAACCGATAATCTATCAGCCACATTCCAACCTACCTTTGTTTTTATCAATAATACAGGCATTGTCTTTCATGACATCAGAAGCGTAGACGAGCCAATCATCATTAAAATGCGCCATGGGGGCAACAGCGGAGAAGGGGCAAACTTCAATGCCTTTGAGTTTCCGTTCAATATACGGTTTCGTTCCGATGAAAAAACGTTAAAGAACAAATTTAATCGCTACCGTGGCTACATCACTGCGGGAGCAAGGTACACGCGTTGGGCAAATCTAGTTGGCGAATATAACGAATACGAAACCATCATGGCCAACGGCAATCCTGTGCCACAGCCCTTGGTTTTAAAACCTGGATATTTTTCGTGGGAAGCCGGTTTGGGTGTAGAGATTTTCTTTCCTTTTTTCCGTATGTCGCCTGAAATCAAATTTATTCAAAGTGTAGGAGACGTGTTGGATCGAGACCGTCCTTTTGCACAGGGAAACAGCTTTATGGCGCCTCTTGACAAGACATTCATACGAAATATTCAATTTAGCTTAATATTCCAATAGATATGAGAACAGTACTGATTACGGGAGCAAGTTCAGGTATCGGCGAGGCCTGCGCAAAAGTGCTGGCTTCCGAAGCTCGATACAGGCTATTGCTTTGTGCCAGACGGTTGCAACGCTTGGAAGCACTCGAAAAGGAAATCCGCGACCAATACCCCGCATGCGAAATCTTTAGCTTTGAGCTGGATGTACGCAACGTATCAGAAGTACAAGAAAAGCTCCGGCACTTGCCTCAGGAATGGAATAACATCGACATTTTAATCAATAATGCCGGATTAAGCCAGGGGTTAGATCCAATTCACAAAGGTGACATAGGCGACTGGGATAGAATGATCGATACGAATGTAAAAGGTCTTTTGTACGTAACCAAGTATGCCATCCCGTTGATGGAACAAAGCAAAACGCCCCACATCATCAACCTGGGATCGATTGCTGGCAAAGAGGTCTATCCAAACGGAAATGTGTACTGTGCCACCAAACACGCAGTAGATGCCCTGACTCAAGCCATGCGCATCGATCTTTTGGAAAAAGGCATTAAAGTAACTTCCATCGATCCGGGCATGGTCGAAACCGAATTTTCGGAGGTTCGATTCAAAGGGAATAAAGAACGGGCAAAAAAAGTGTACGACGGATTAACGCCTCTATCAGGCATAGACATTGCTGAGATTATTTCTTTTGTATTGTCGCGCCCGGCCCATGTCAACATCAATGACCTATTGGTCATGCCCACTGCGCAAGCCACAGGAACCATCGTTAAAAGAAAAGATGAATGATGGAATTGTTAATTATGAAATAGCTTTCAATTTCTGACTTCGTATTTTTGACTTCTATTTTTTTAATTTTTACTTTAAACACTATGTCATTAGAACAAAAAATCAACCAAGATATCAAAACGGCGATGATCGCCAAGGACAATACAAGGCTTCGTGGATTGCGCGCCATTAAAGCTGCCATCTTATTAGCTAAAACTGAAAAGGGCCAATCTGAGGAACTGACACAGGATGCGGAGATCAAAGTTTTGCAAAAACTAGTCAAACAGCGCAAAGAATCCGGTGAAATCTACAAACAACAGCAACGAGAAGACCTCTATCAGATTGAATGGGAAGAACAGCAGGTCATCGAAGAATACTTGCCAAAACAACTAGAAAAATCAGAAGTTGAGGCCATCGTGCAAGGAATCATCACGGAAATGGGGACCACTTCCATAAAGGATATGGGCAAAGTAATGAGCGCGGCCAATCAGCGACTAGCCGGACAAGCTGATGGAAGAACCATTTCAGAAGTGGTGAAAGCTTTATTAAGCTAAAATCGACATGACCATCTCTTGGGCGGTAAAATCATTTCTGCAACTCGCACCGCTTGAACTGTATCAAATTTTACAGTTGCGGATCGAGGTGTTTATGTTGGAACAGAATTGCCTATATCCGGAATGTGACGATAAAGATTTGCCTGCTTACCATCTGTTTGCAAGCACAGCTGGTAAAGCTGTTGCTTATGCACGGCTTTTACCTCAAAACATTTCTTATCCCGAATTGTCCATTGGACGGGTTGTGGTCCACGCATCCTATCGAAAAGACGGATTAGGGAAAGAGCTGATGGAACGGGCTATACAATTCTGGGCCCAACATGCCCCTGGTGAATCCATTCGTATCAGTGCGCAACTGTATTTGCAACGCTTTTATGAAGATCAAGGCTTTACAAGAGTCAGCGAAGAATATCTAGAAGACGGCATCCCACATATAGAAATGCTACGGAAGGTAGATGCGTGAAAAATACATTTGTTGCAGAAGAGTCTCCACCGATTTTTCGGGGAGACATCTATTATAAATATTATAGTTCCCTCCTATCGTCGGGATGACGAGATAAAAGAATGAAATTTTTGCTTGATCCAAAAATACAGAACAGGAAAACCCTATTCATTAATGGCTTTCCAAATCATGTCTTTCAGCTGTTGGATATTTTTACCTGAAACAGCGGAAATAAAAATCGATGGGATGCCTTTCGGTAGCGTCAAAGCCATTTCGGCTTCTAGCTCATCGTCTAGCATATCCGATTTGGTGATGGCCAATAATCGGGGTTTATTGATAAGCTCCGGATTATAGGCTGTTAGCTCGTTGAGCAAGATATCGTATTCTTCCTCTATGCTTCTGTCGGTATCGGCAGGAATCATAAACAAAAGCACAGCGTTGCGTTCGATATGGCGCAAGAAACGGTATCCCAGGCCTTTTCCCTGAGAAGCCCCTTCAATAATGCCCGGAATATCCGCCATGACAAAAGATTTATTTTCCCGATAACCCACGATTCCCAGATTCGGAACCAATGTTGTGAAGGGATAATTGGCGATTTCCGGTTTTGCGGCCGATACGACCGAAAGCAAAGTGGATTTACCTGCATTGGGAAAACCCACCAATCCAACATCGGCTAATACCTTTAATTCCAAAACGATCCACTGCTCCTTACCCGGCATACCTGATTGCGCGAAACGTGGTGTTTGTTGCGTAGCCGATTTAAAGTGCGAGTTACCCAAACCGCCGCGTCCGCCAGGTGTCAGGACTTTGGTTTCGCCGTCTTCGGTAATCTCAAAAAGCATCTCCCCTGTCTCTGCATCCTTTGCAACCGTTCCCAAGGGAACTTCCAATATTTCATCTTTCCCGTTGGCTCCAGAACGTAAAGCACTACCTCCAGCTTCACCATTGGCCGCAATGATATGTTTCCGGTACTTTAAGTGCAATAAGGTCCAATGCTGGCTCGAACCTTTCAAGATGATATGGCCACCTCGTCCACCGTCACCACCATCAGGACCACCCTTGGCTGTGAATTTATCACGGTGCAAATGTGCCGATCCTGCCCCACCATGCCCTGATCGACAGCATACCTTCACATAATCCACAAAATTAGATCCTTGGGCCATATCAAAAAATGTTTATTTTGATTAATATTGATCGATAATATCGGTCAATGATTTAAAAATCGTTTCAATATCACCGATACCGTTTACCTTCGTCAGCTTTCCTTGAGCTTCGTAGTAAGGCAATACATGGATGGTTTTATTGAAATACTCTTCGATGCGCTTTTTCAATTTATCAGCAGCATCGTCAGCACGACCTGATATTTCCTGACGCTTGGCAATGCGTTGGGTGAGCTCTTCCTCCGTTACATCCAAGGCCACCACTCCCGAAATACATTCACCAATCGAGGACAAAAATGCATCCAATGCCTCCGCCTGTGCGACAGTCCTCGGAAAGCCGTCAAAAATAAAGCCTTTAGCCTGTGGATTTTTGGTGATTTCCTCCTCTAACATGGCAATGGTAATGGAATCGGGAACCAAATTGCCATCAGCGATAATTTGACTTACTTGTTGACCAAGCGCTGTTTGATTTTTTATATGGGCCCGGAAGATATCACCCGTGGAAATATGTACCAGTTGGTATCTCTCAATGAGTTTTTCAGATTGTGTACCCTTTCCGGCACCCGGGGGGCCGAATAAAACGAGGTTTAGCATAGTTGAGTATTTATGTTCGCAAAAAAAGCCTAATCCGTCTTGTGAGAATTAGGCTTCGTTATAATTTGAGTGCGCTCAAAGGGAGTCGAACCCCTAACCTTCTGATCCGTAGTCAGATGCTCTATCCAATTAAGCTATGAGCGCGACAACCAATCCTTCTTGACCTTACAGCCCTCTGTTTTGGTGATGCAAATATAGACAAAAGGGGTGGCTATGCAAACTTTTTTTTCATTTTTTGCAAATCTCTTGGCCATTGCAGCGCTTCCATCTGAAGTTTATGGCACAATTGGCCTTCTGAAACCATCATCGTTAAACACGACGTGATTCTTTCCAAATCGGTAAGCACGAAATGATGATAGAAAAATTGTTTTAAGAGAACAACAAACCGCTTAACGACAATATTATTTGCTATCCCAAGCTCCCGTTATATGAATAATCGACCCGAAGCTAAAAAGCTTGTGTTCAACGAAATCGGAACACAAGCCTTAGATTGGATATTTTCGTTTTTTATCGTTTATTGCTTATCCCACCAAACACGCCCGCTGAGGTTGTCCCCACCTGGAACAGCTTCAGATGCTTGTTTATAATACATGGCATTGGATCCGGCCTCTTCGGCAGTAGGGTACGGAAAACGGCGCGGTATCTGGCCTCCTGTGGCATTTCCCGGATAGTTTACCGCTGTTAATTCGGGATATCCGGTCCGGCGCCAATTGGACCATGTTTCATAGAAGTTTAAAGCTGTATTTTGATGAATCCAATATTGTTCGCTGATTTGCTTGATACCTCCTGTTAAGGGGTTGGCTGTTGCATAAGTAGCTGCTGCGGACTCAGAAATAGACAAAGCCTCGTCATACTGTGCAAGAAAAGTTATACCTGCTTTCAAGGCGTTTGCATAATGGGAGGCCGCGTTCCCTCCTATTCCCCATCGTTCGGCTGCCTCAGCCAATAAAAGTTCGCTCTCGGCGTAAGTGAGGATGAAGGTAACCCCGTCGCGCTTAATCATTCCCGGATGAGGCGATGAATAGTCCGGAAAACCGGTATAAGAAGGATCACTGTTAATGGCATATAAAGGATTATTATTGAGATCTTTCCCATTGGGCATGCCCTTTTGGCTTGCTGGATCTGTCACATAATTTGTATTAGCATCTGTTTCATCTGGTGACAAGTATAATTTTGTTACCGCAACCCTTATTCTCGGGTCATTTGTTGCTTTTAAAGCATTGATAAATGTATCAGACCACTTTACATAGTAATGTTCCTGTCCGCCATCCCCAAGTAATACCTGGCTATTCCGGTTTTGGGTAATCCGGGCACCGCTCACTTCATGCTTCACCAACGCGTTTTCTGCATTGCTATTTAATGTTTTACCAATTGTTTTTTCAACATAGGCTTTGGCGGTCGCTTCATTCACCTTTGTTAACCGCATGGCCAATCGCAACATTAAAGAGTGACCGAAACGCTTCCATTTGGCGATATCACTACTATAAACGATATCGCCCGTTATTTGGTCGGCTCCCTCGTCTAAATTTGCTATAGATTCCTCTATCTCTTTTAATAAGTCCGTATAAATTTCTTCTTGCTTATCGTATCTCGCCGATAATTTTTTTTGATAGTAGCCCTGACCTGCTTCAAAATACGGCACATCACCATACAAGTCGGTTAACCTAGCAAAAATAAGGGCTTTCCAAATTCTTGCGGCATTATGCAAATTCTTATATTGGTCTTTGCCCCGTGTCATCTCCACTATATCGACAATTGGTTTCACCTGTTCTGCATATGCGCGCTCCCAATAGGCCGAGGTATACCAAGGTGTTAGCAAATACTTATCTCCTGCCCAATAACTCACAACCGTAGACATGCCTTGCATCATGGTTCCCGCATATATCAGATTCGCCCGCCAGGTTTCATATGCAAAATCGGTGCTTCCCGTGTAGGTCAGTTGCGCCGTAGAAAACGTAAAGTTCGGATCGAAGTTTGTCGGGCCATAATTGACCGGATCCGTATTGATTTCCACAAAGTTCTTCGTACATCCTGCCAGCGCCAATACGACCATTAGCAACGAGACATGGTATACTTTCCATATATTCCTTTTCATATTATTCTTCATGATTAAAATTTTACATTCAAGTTCAAACCGAAGGTTCTAGCCGGAGGCATCCCTCCCAATTCTAATCCTGGAAACGTCGCGTTGTAGCTCGATTCTGGATCAATATTATCCGTCCTTCGCATCAGGATAAATAGGTTTCTTGCGACAAAGCTTAAGTTTAAACCTTTAATTTTGTTATCGAAAAGATGTGCAGGAAAACTATAGCCGAGCGTCAATTGCCTAAACTTGATAAAGCTTGCATCATTTACAAAACGATAAGAAGTGTTGTTAGCGGTATTTTCATAAAATTTAGAAGCGGTGTTGCCTAATTCTTCTCGTCTTTCCAACGTGGCTTGATGTAATCCTTTGATATACCCGTAATAATCTGTAGCGGAAAACAGCTTGCCACCGAATTTACCGTCGATCAAAAAACCAAGATTAAAGTTATTATAGGTAAATTCGTTATTCCAACCGGCAAACCACTTATTGTAAGCCGAACCATAACTTCTCAATTCGCCACGGTCTGGAGAACCGTCGTCCAAAAGAACGATATCACCATTATCATCATACTTATAGTCATAAGCCATAATTTGTCCTAATGCTTTCCCCGGAATGTTTTTTAGAAACCCTACTCCGGAGCGCGACGTCGCAATAAGCTGTTCTGGCACGCCATCCGCTAACGACAACACCTTATTTTCGTTAAAAGTCATATTGAGCGAAGATGTCCAATTGAAATGCTCTCTTTTAATCAGTACACCGGACACCAATGCCTCGACACCCTTATTTTGGATAGATCCCGAATTCAAAATCGCCCCGTCATATCCTACGGTATTGGAGGTCGTAACGGAGGTGATCTCATCGTCAGATTGTTTCTTATACCACGTCACATCCAAATTCAAACGCCCGCCAAAGAAATGCAAATCCGTGCCTATTTCCAATTCAGAAGCTTTCGACGCTTTAAGCTGTGAGTTCGGTATAGAGGTGTTTGTGATCTCTCCTAAAGGTTTTCCATTCAAGGACTGGCTAAGTAATCGATAGGTGAGTGCAGTTTGATAGGGATTGGTCGCTTGTCCTACCACTGCGTAACCCGCACGCAACTTACCAAAGCTAAGTGCAGGCGAGTTTACAAACTCGGTGAAAACAAAGGAACCGCTGATGGATGGGTAAACCACATGAAGTTTGTTTTCCATCCCGGGCGTGGCCAAAGTAGAGAACCAATCCGTCCGCGCACTTCCGGTCAGGTATAAAACATCACGGTAGGCAAATTCCAATGTACCATATGCAGATTGGGTTTCTTGCGCTGTCTTCACATAGCCGACTGCCTTATTGGCCAATCCCGTGATTGTATGTACGCCCGGAACCAAGAAATCGGTTCCCTGATTAATGGTCATTTCACTTTTAGTGTTCCGATAGCTAGCGCCTATGTTGGGGGTGAAGGAAATCTCATCGCCCGCCGAGAACGATTTTCCTATCAACATATCCGCGTTTATGTCCGAAAATCTGGTTTGTTGTACAACCATATTGTTGGGAGCACTATAAGCCAATCCTTCCGGAAAAATAGCTGTATAGCTGTTATTATAATAATCTTGCCCTGCTCGCCCCTGAAGGAATAATCCATTATCAAACGTATAACGTGCAGATAAGGAACTGATCAGGCGATTCCGGTCTGTATTATTCTGAATCTCATACGCCGCATACCAAGGATTAGTATCCCACGCATTTCCCGTATTATAGGGTATCTCATTGCCCTCGGCTGTTTTCCATGGCTTCAAATCGCGTATATCCACACTCGTCGGAAGGAACACGGCATTGTAATTCGCACTTCCTGCTCCGTCAGACAACATCGGGCGGTTCTTTGCCTTTTCAATAATATAACTTGTACGTGTGTCAATCGATAGCCGCTTGACTGGTTCGAACGTGCCCACCAGACTAAACGATTGCCGATCGAGACCGGAGTTTGGCATAATCGATTTGTTGGACAAATCACTAAAGGAGAAACGCAACGCGCCACCTTCAAATGATTTGTTCAAAGCCAAAGAATTTGTCCACGTATGGCCACTTCTATAAAAATTCTTGATATTGTCTTTTTGTGCAACGTAGGGTCTGGAAACGCCGTCAAACTGTGGTACGTTGCTCCCGTCCAACTTTGCACCCCAGCTTGACCCTCCTACCTGTGCGGCTGCCGGCCCATCTGCCGGTTTTTGGCCATTTACGCCTTGGCCATATACATATTGCCAATCCGTTCTGTCCATCACCTGCTCGACCACATAGTTGCTGCTGAAATCGACCCCTGTGCCCTTACCAGATTTAGTGGTAATGAGTATTACACCCGCTTTAGCACGCGATCCATACAGTGCCGATGCGGCCGCGCCTTTCAATACAGATATATTTTCAATATCATCCGGGTTTAGGTTGCCTATAGCATCCCCTAAGTCAGGAGCATTATCCCACTGGCTTCCTGAGTTTCCATTGGGGTTAAGGTTGCCAAAACCTATCGGTGTATTTTCCATGGGTACACCATTGATGACATAAAGAGGCTGGTTCGTTTGGCTTAAACTAGATGCACCACGAATGACAACGCTTGTAGCTGACCCTACCCCACCCGCGGTCGAAGTCACGTCAAGTCCGGCTACTTTACCGACCAACGCGTTAGCCACATTGTTTTCGCGTGCCTGAGTCAACGTTTCACCGTTGATTTGTGTGACCGAATACCCCAGTGTACGACGTTCGCGGGGTACACCCAGCGCCGTTACAACGACCTCGTTCAACATCTGGTCGTCAGGCAACAGCGTAACCGTCAAGGTGCCACTTTTCTGAATAATCAACTCTTGGGAAAGATAGCCTGTGTAAGATACCACCAAAATAGTCCCGGCAGGTACATCCAACTCAAATTGGGCATTCAGATCTGTGGCTTTGGCGATACCTGATCCCTTTATACGTACCGTTGCGCCAGCCAATAAATTTTGGCCCCTGTCTACAACCGTGCCTTTCACATGCATATCCTGCTGTTCGCTGACGATAACAAGCCCCTCTTCCGAAATCGAGTATTCTAGCCCTGTCTTCCTAAAAAGCTTAGGCAAAACATCAACAACACGCTCGTTGCTAACATTTAATGAAATCTCTTTGTTTAAATTTTTGTTGGTTGAACTATACACGAAGTAATAGTCACTACTCTCTTCTATGAGTTTCAATACCCGACTCAGTTTGGTCCTCTGAACATCCAAAGATACTTTTTGTTGCGAATAAACATTTGCCGTTGCTACGCTGAGAAAGGCAAAAGCAATCATAATTAGGGTTAGTTTCATCCGAATAATGAATCTATAGTGCACGCCATACCATGAATGCACTTGCGTGAAGCCATTTTTTATCATATATTAGTGGTTGGTTAAATTTATAACTGGGTAGTGATCGATTGCAAGCCGGCACTACCGGTTAATTAATCATTTTACAAGGATGGTGCGCAAACGCCATCCTTTTTTACTGTTGATAGATTGTCACGTTTTTTCCATGTATCTCATATTTAAAAGGTTTAACTTTTTGCAAAGCCTGCAAGACCTGCTCTATATTCTCTTTACTAAAGGTTGCCGTAAAGCGGTATCCCATTATTTCGTCCCCACGAAGCGTGATGTCCACGTCGTACCAACGCTCCAATACGCGCTCTAAGGAAACAAAATCCCGGTCGACTACCTCTAACCGGTTATCTTTCCAAGCAATGTCTGGCAAAGGAACATCATCTATAGGTTCTTCAATATCTTGAATTGCGATTTCTTTAAGTGCAGTTTTAAAGGTTTGTTTGCTCGCTTCGTCCTTCCGGGCTTTTTCAGAAAGGGATTCGCGAGAGATAGTCACTCTCTGGTTGGGCTTGATGATAATGGCATTTTCATTCTTATAATTGCTTCTCATTTCGATAATACCCTCCACTAAGAACGCCTCAGATGAAGTTTCGTCAGGATAAGATTTCACGTTAAACGAGGTGCCGATAACGAGTATGTCGAAGTCGCTCGTGTGAAGCACAAAGGGTTTCTCCTTATTTTTCTCTACTTCGAAATACGCTTCACCGATTAATCGTACATGCCTGTCCTTATGGTTAAATAGCGCTCCGAGCTCTAGTCTACTGGCTGCATTTAATGTTACTTTCGTGCCGTCTGGTAGTTCAAATTTCTTTTTTTCCCCCTTATTTGTCTGGTAAATCGATGTCGCTGTCGATATATACGCAGTGGTGTCTCGATCAGGCTCGTTACGCGTAAACCACATATACGCAAATGCCACTGCAAACAGTATGGCGGCAACTTTCGCCCAAGTCGGAACGCCAAAACGCACTTTCCTCTTCTCAACATGATGATTTCTCGCCAAGGTCTCTTTCAGCTTCTTAACCTGCTGGTTTATGGGTTTCTTCTGTCCCGATAAAATGTGAAAAAGTCGTTTAGCTCGGTCTATGGTATCCTGTTGCTCGGGATGAGCGTCAATATATTTTTCCCAATAGGCTGTACACTGTTCGTCTCTACCCGCGCAATAAGACTGAAAAGTATTGTCAATCAAGAAGTCTTCAATATTATTATACGTTTTACCGCTCATTCTTTTAGGCTTTTATATTATAGTGCCGCAAAAAGGACAAATTGCCTAAAAAAAATTAAAAAAAATTTAAATCACTGAAAACAAGAATATTAAAAATCCTTTAATTCTTCTCTAAGCACTTTCAATGCGTCGTATAACGTATTATATGCGGTTTTAATCGACATATGTGTCATTTTTGCCATTTGTTCATAAGTCATGCCCTCAAAAAACTTGAGATGAACCAATTGCTTTTGCCTAAATGATAATTTCCCCAATGCTTCTTTTAATCGCAACTGGATGATCTCGTTTGTCTGCACCCGAATAATAAACTCATCGTAAGGCATTTCCATCCAATCATCATCAGCCTTCACTTGCCGCAACGCAGTATTAATTTTCTCTTGCTTTTCCAGCAAGCGAAGAATTCTCCTTTTTAAGAAAGTCATCAAATAAGATTGCACATTATCTACTCGATCCAGATGCTGTCTTTTGTCCCATATTGCTGCAAAAACGTGATCGGTAGCCTCACCCGATAGATCAGCATTTCCGCAAGTGCGAATACCAAAATTCACCAATTCAGCATACAGGGATGCATATAGATCAAAGAATGCGTCATCATCGCCATTTCTCATCCGCTCCCATAACAATCTGTATCCCAAGACTCGCTTCATACATCCGTAAAATTGCTAACTCTAAAAAATAAAGTAAGGCCTCTTCATCGCCTTGATCATTTTTTGAATATAGATAGGTTTAACACTGTTCGTGTAGGCAATATAGGCATTTCCCTAAAATTTATCGTATACATTCGCAAGTTAATTTCCAAAAAAAATAAAGGTAATACATGGCCATATAATGATATCGTGCTTGCAACATTTAAAGTAATCAGTGGCCATGCTTATTGATTGGCTCATAGTTTTTACTTAGTTTTACCGTATGAAGATAGTCGCCTTTGCGGGAAGTAACAGCTTACAATCGATCAACAAGAAACTGGTGACCAGCGTAAGCAAATATTATAAGGAAACAGACGATATTGTTGAGGTGTTAGACTTGAACGATTTCGAGATGCCTCTTTTTTCAAAGGAACGCGAAAAAGAGAACGGAATTCCTTCCCTGGCCTACAATTTTGCCAACAAGATTGATGAGGCAGACTTTATTCTTCTTTCGCTGGCCGAAAACAATGGCAACTACAATGTAGCTTATAAAAATATAACAGATTGGATATCCAGAATTCCGGGAAGAAAAATCTACAATGGAAAACCGATTTTCGTGATGGCCACCAGTGACGGCAAGAGAGGCGGACAGACCGTATTGGACATTGCGGTCAATAGATTACCTTTTGATGGCGCAGAAGTATTGGAAAGTTTCAGTCTGCCCGAATTTCAGCTCAATTTTCAAGAAGGAAAGGGTGTAATAAACCCACAATACAGGAGTCAATTGGAAGCAAAGGTACGAAAGACAAAACGGCTCTTAGCGACAAGAGAAAGCAACAACGACATAGATTCAACTATATAAAGGAGTATATCATGATTAAAAAAGTATTATTAATCGTTGGCGACTACGTAGAAGATTACGAAGCAATGGTGCCTTTTCAGGCAATGGGTTCTATAGGTATCGAGGTCGATGCCATTGCACCCGACAGAAAAAAGGGCGATGTGGTGCCTACTGCTGTCCACGATTTCACAGGCGACCAGACCTACAAGGAATTACGCGGACACAATTTCGCGATCAACAAGGATTTTGAAAGTGTGAATCCCGAAGAATATGACGGTTTGTACATTTCGGGAGGACGTTCCGCAGAATACATCCGGCTGAACCCCAAGATCATCTCGATCACAAAACACTTTTTTGAAAAAAACAAGCCTGTAGCGGCAATATGCCACGGTATCCAGGTTCTAACCACGGCCCGGGTATTAGAAGGCCGCACACTCACGGCCTATGTTGCCGTAGGACCGGATATTGAACTGGCTGGCGGCACGTGGAAGAACATTCCGGCCGACCAAGCTATTGTAGACGGGAATCTGGTTACATCGCCTGCCTGGCCTGGACATCAGGCTATTCTAAAAGAATTTTATAAACTACTAGGGATCGCCATCACGTTGTCATGAAGAAAAGCAAAAAATTTTGGTGGATTGCCATAGGCTTGATTGCCATTTTAATTTATGGCATCTGGGATGCTTACAACCAGCCTTCGATCAGGGATATTCCCGGCGATTTTGAGGAAGTTGCTTTTGTTCGAAACGAACAAAATAAAGGGGGTATCCTTCGGATATACGCTGTCACCGTAGGCGACATTGCACAGGCTAATTTTGATGCTTGTGCAGATCTGTTTCCGACAAATGACTATGGTAGCCTGACAAAAATCTATTTTTTTGACAAAAGCAAGCCCTATCCTACCGAATTGACATTGGAACCTCCACATTATGACACGGAAAGATATAAGGCTATCAGCATCATGAAGCGCACCGGTGAGAAGAAAGAGCAGTGATGAGATTAACCCGTTTGGAAAGAGCAGGGAAGATATGAACACTTCAGGCCTTTCGACCTGATATTCCTGCCCTCTTTTTTCGGCTAAACCATGTAAAAAAAGGATTGAAAATAACTCGTCGTGTTATTGATAAATCGAGGTTTAAATTAGGCATCCATCGTTTGTCCATCTCACAGCCCTCCGTCCTCTTTGGCCAGACGGGCCAGTCACTTTTGAGGGGCAAAAGTGACCAAAACCCTTCGTCCCATCAAGGTGGCTCTTCGCACAATCCCAACCCACACAAGGAAAAAGCCTTGAAGGCTGGGATAAATGTCCGAGCCTTTCGGAATGCTCGGACAATGATCCCGAGGCCTTTCCCACAGCACTTCCCACGGCCTTTTCCTTGTCCGCCCGCCACTGGTGATGGGACAGAACGAAAATAGTTTCAGCTGAAAAGAAAGCGTTTAGCCTTATGAAAGCTGTCAGTTTTGAGCACAACCGAAAAGGAAATCTGCACTCACCCTCCCTTAATCGCCAATGCCGCCTCAAAAGATTTGACATATGTAGAAAATCTATTTTTGCATTGTCCCAAAAGGTCAAATCTTTTCAGCGGCGAGTTTTTTGCTTCCTTTTTTGCGGAAAAAAAGGAAGGGCCTGTCCGGCCTAAGGACTCGAATCAGATTAGCTAAGAGAATAAGCAAATTGAATAATTTAATCCTCCGTCTATTTTAGATAAATTAAAATATATTGCTCCTAACGTTTATCCCTATAGCCCATAAAGATTTAGAGAAATATAGCATATTCTGTTCTATCACAGCGCCTTATACAATTCCAGATATTTCTCGACAGCCTTTCGCTTCTCCGGGGTCAGATGATAATCTAGATTTTGTGTAAGATATTTTTTATAATCAAAGCCAACATGTTCCGGCAGGCCGGGAATAACATCCTCAGGGTGGGAAATGCCCTTTGCCAATGCTTGATTAAAGGCGTCCATGAAAGAAGTTGAAAGTGTTTTATTGGCAACCCATACGGCATAGGCAAAAGGCAACCCGGTCAGTTGCTTCCAATAATACCCCATATCATAAGCGTATGGCACAGTTGCTTTTTTTCCAAAGGTACGATCGCCTATCAAGACATATGCATCGGCAGTACCTTCCTCCACAATGGTTACTTCCCTTTTCCAATAATGTTTCAATAAAATCCGGGCAAGTCCATTGGACGTTCGGGATTGCTTGTCTAACAGCAAGGTTTCAATTTGTGTTATGGGTTTTTCCGAAAAAATAAAAACGGAATCTACAGCACCGTCACTGCCTATACAATAATCCCCTACAATATGGTAGGTGTCCATTTGCGTCAAGGCCGCAATAGGAATAATGCCCATATCAGCTTCATTGGCAATGACCTTTCGTGCACATTCACTCGGATAGTCTACAGATAAATCGATCTGCTCCAGCAACACAGGCGATGCTTTGATGCCCTGCAAAAATGGCAATGTATTCGTATAGGATACAGCAGATACCCTTATTTTTTCCATTTATAAATTTTCTAGATGCTTAACATTATAGTGATCCGTAATGGAAAACATATCGTTTTCATAGGTCAATATATAAAGAGACGTATTCGTGTGTGGAAAATCATCCATTAGGCAAACAGGCATATCTGTCAGATGGCACAGCATGATTCGGAGCGCACGACCGTGCATGCATACCAAAACTGTTTCCTCCTGTTCTTTAGCGAGCATATGGCGCACCGCTTCTTTTTGTCGGGAAACAAGTTGATTCGGAGATTCTCCTTCAGCAATACGGATATCCAATTCATTATTGCGCCATGCGGAAACAATCTCTTCAAAACCGGACATAATAGTTTCATTCTGCTCTTTCCCTTCGTATATGCCCCAACTGATTTCGTCCAGACCGTCCAATTCCTCTGAAGGGATGCCCAGGTCTAAAAATGGCTGTACCGTTTGCTTCGTACGCAACAAAGTGGACGTATAGATTTTATCGAAAGGAATATGTTTAAAGGCCTGATAAAAAGCCTGCGCCTGCCTAAGTCCGGTTTCGTTCAAAGGAGAATTCACCCCTCTCCCTTGCACAATACCCTTCAAATTCAAGTCCGTCTGACCATGACGTATGAAATAAAAAGTCTTCTTCAATGTTTCTTACTCTACTACAGGTAATGAATAATACTTTGGTTTTGATTCCTCTTCAAATGCAACATCCTTATAGTCCGTAATGACTTGGTATAAGGTGTCACGTTCTACGGGGTGACGTCCTACGTTTCTAATCAATTCTACCAACTGACGGGTGCTCATTTGAGGATGTTGTTCCTCGGCTCCAGCCATGGAATAGATTTTTGTGGTATCATCCAGCGTACCATCAATATCATCCACACCAAAAGCAAGAGACAGTTGGGCTGTATCACGCGAAATCATCGCCCAATATGCCTTGATATGCTCGAAATTGTCAAGATAGATGCGCGCAACGGCATAGTTCCGCAGATCCTCAATGACCGATACCTCAGGCACATGGGACATTTGGTGTCCTTGATTTCTAAATTTCAAAGGAATAAATGTTTGGAAGCCACCCGTCTGATCTTGCAATTGCCGTAGGCGTTCCATATGGTCCACACGATGCCAAAACTGTTCGATATGCCCGTACAACATGGTAGCATTGGTCCGCATCCCCAGCTTATGTGCCTGTTCATGGATATCAAGCCACTGTTCTGCCGTACATTTATCTCCGGCGATCTGCTCGCGTATCTCCGGATGGAAAATTTCCGCGCCACCGCCGGGCATGGAATCCAATCCACATTCGTGAAGATATTTTAACCCGTCGTAATGGCTCATTTTGGCCTTTTTGAAGATATAATAGTACTCGACCGGGGTTAAGCCCTTAATGTGTAAATCCGGTCGATGAGCCTTGCATCGTCTGAAAAATTCGGCATAAAAATCCAAATTTTGCTTAGGAACCACTCCACCTGTAATATGCACCTCGGTTACCGGTTCGTCATCATAAGACTTCACGATATCCATCATGCCGTCCACATCCATTTCCCAACCTTGATCGCGTTCTTTAATTAAACGAGAATAGGCACAAAATTTACAATCGTATACACAAACGTTCGTTGGCTCTATGTGGAAGTTACGATTAAAATAGGTGTAATCTCCATGTTTCTTTTCGCGGATATAATTTGCCAATACACCTAAGTAGCCCAACTCTCCTTTTTCGTAGAGCAACACACCTTCTTCAAAGCTAATACGCTCGCCTTGAAGTACTTTTTGTGCGATGTGTTTTAACGCCACATCTAAATGCTGATCTTGAATCAAAAATTCAAGCTTTTTTGTTGCGTTCATTACTGCCTCCTAACTCTACAAATGTACCAAATCGCAAAGAAAAAAGCGATTTTTCAACCGCTTTTGTATGTTACTCTGCAAATTGTTGCATGTCTATCAACCGTCTGTACAAACCCGTTTTCGCCACCAACTCCTGATGCGTACCTTCTTCTATGACACGTCCCGCATCAATGACCACAATCTTATCCGCATTTTGGATCGTGCTCAAGCGGTGTGCAATCACCACCGTTGTACGGTTTTCCATCAATTTATACAACGAGTCCTGCACCAGTTTTTCAGATTCCGTATCCAAGGCCGAAGTAGCCTCATCCAACAGCATAATCGGCGGGTTTTTCAATACGGCACGGGCGATGCAAATACGCTGACGTTGCCCTCCTGAAAGCTTCGCTCCCCTATCTCCAATATTGGTTTGGTACCCATCTTCCGTTTTAAGAATAAAATCATGCGCATTGGCGATTTTAGCTGCTTGCTCCACCTCCTCTTGCGTTGCCCCCTCATTTGCAAAAGCAATATTATTAAAAATGGTGTCATTGAAAAGTATCGATTCCTGATTAACCGTTCCGATAAGCGAACGCAAGGATTCCTGCGTTAAGTCCCTCACATCTTTGCCATCGAACAGAATCCTTCCTCCATTAACGTCCATAAAACGCGGAATGAGGTCAACAATGGTGGACTTACCACCACCGGAAGGCCCTACCAGCGCCACGGTTTTGCCTTTTGGAATCGTCAAATTAACGCCATGCAGGATCTGTTTATCAGCATAGGAAAAATCCACATCCTTAAAAACAATGGAATCTGTAAAATTATCTACCGCTAAGGCATTTTCTTTGTCTGTCACCGAGCTCTTTTCGTCAATCAATGCCAATACCCGTTCGCCTGCCGCGATACCGTTATGGATATTGGAAAAAGCATCGGTTAAGGCTTTTGCCGGACGCATCACCTGTGAAAAAACAGCGATATAGCCAATAAATTCGGATGCCTTCAAATCGCCTTCACCACTTAAAACCAAATTGCCACCATACAGCAATATAATGGCTACCATAATCACACCTAACAGTTCCGAAACCGGTGACCCCATCTGTTGTCTTCTCGCCATACGGCGCATGATGCGCGAATAATGATAGCTCTCGGCATTAAATCTGTTCTTGACAAAAGGAACGGCATTGAAAGCCTTGATAATCTTAATTCCCGATAAGGCCTCGTCCAAATAGGAAATCATGTTGGCATAGGATTGCTGTCCTTCCCTTGCCTGCGATTTTAATTTCTTGACAATACGGGAGATAAAGAAAGCCGACACCGGAATAACCAATAAGGAGAACAGCGTCAGTTTAGCCGATAAAGAAAACAATACCACAATGTAAGCAATGAGTTGAAGCGGTTCTTTAAAAACAACCTGCAAAGTGGCTGTTACTGAAAACTGTACAACCTGAACATCGGAAGCTATTTTAGAGATGACATCACCTTTTCGCTGATTGGTAAAATAACCCAGATGAAGGTCCATTACATTGTCAAAAACCGATTTTCGCAAATTGAGCAACGTATGGATACGTAGGTTTTCCATAATCCGTTGCGAAAGATAGCGGAACGTATTGCTGATAAATACCGAAATAATGATCACAATACACACATATTTCAATGCCTCAAACGGACCAATGTCATAGTAAAGCTTGTCCGCGTAATACGTAAACCAGCCACCTATGTCATCCCAACCGTCTGGTTTTTCCATCGCCTGTACAGGTTCCAGATCATCGTCGCCAGTGCCTTTAAACAACACTTGGAGCAGTGGCACCAGCAAGGCCAGGTTCAATGTGCCAAAAACAACGGTAATAATAGTACATATGATATAGGGAATAGCATATTTCTCTATGGGTTTCGCAAAAGAAAGTAATCTAAAATATGTCTTCATGTATACGAATGAGTTTACAAAAGTAATAAAAAAAGTAAGCTAAGCATTTTCGCACATAAACATCCACTTAATTGTTGCATTGATTTGATATTTTCACAACATTTGCAATCGGTTAGTAAGATAATGTGTAATTTAGGCTGATAAAATCAAAAATTGATAATGAACATTCCTGTTGCCAAGAGGCTCCAACATACTGAAGAATATTATTTTTCCAAAAAACTACGTGAAATAGACGAGCTAAATCGACAAGGAAAGCAGGTGATTAACCTAGGTATTGGAAGCCCTGACTTGCCTCCCCATCCGGATGTAATAAAGGTATTGCATGACGAAGCGTCAAAACCCAACGTACATGGCTATCAAAACTACAAGGGAGCTCCAGCATTGCGGCAGGCTATGGCAGACTGGTATGCCTGTTATTATGGGGTTATCCTTGATCCGAATACGGAAATCTTGCCACTCATAGGTTCCAAAGAAGGGATTGTCCACATCTGCATGACCTATCTGCAAGAAGGCGATGAGGTATTGGTACCCAATCCGGGCTATCCGGCCTATACTAGTGCCGTACAGCTGACGGGAGCCACTGTCGTGCCTTATGAATTATTGGCCGAAAACAATTGGTTGCCCAATTTTGAAGAGTTGGAAAAAAGGGACTTGTCCAAAGTAAAAATGATGTGGATAAACTATCCACACATGCCTACTGGAGCGTTAGCCAATCGTGAATTGTTTGAAGCTGTGGTTGCTTTTGGCAAAAAGCACCAGATATTGATTTGCCACGACAATCCATACAGCTTCATCTTGAATGACGATCCACAAAGCCTGCTATCGGTTGAAGGCGCCAAGGAAGTTGCCATCGAGCTGAATTCGCTAAGCAAATCGTCTAACATGGCTGGATGGCGAATAGGTATGTTGGTCGCCGATGAAACACGTATAAACGAAATCTTGCGGTTTAAAAGCAACATGGATTCGGGCATGTTTTTACCGCTTCAATTGGCAGCAGCAAAAGCGCTAAGCTTAGATAAATCATGGTATACACAGCTCAATGTCGAATACGCCAAAAGGCGGGAAAAAGTATTTCAAATCATGGGTTTACTAAACTGTACATATAGCACCGATCAGGTAGGACTGTTTGTGTGGGCCAAAATTCCAGCACATTATCCGGACGCATATACGTTAAGTGACGACATTTTGCACCATGCCCATGTTTTCATTACTCCAGGAGGTATCTTTGGTTCCGGCGGAAATCAATACATACGGATCAGCCTGTGTGCGAAAGACGAGGTTTTAGAACAGGCATTTGAAAGGATAAAGA